>JBEKJU010000444.1:0-7723 GCA_050011095.1 Syntrophorhabdales bacterium | reverse complement strand
GCTACAACGTGCAGGTAGGGGCCTGGATACTGAGTCAATGCGTTCAACGGTACGGGTATTCCTGGGCGGCCGTTGGCTGCTATAACGGCATTTCAAATGATAAGAGAGCGGCGTATGCCAACCGGGTCTACAGAATATTGAAGCTGTCCGCCCGAGCCCGGAGATGATCGCGAACGAGACCGTTAGGTTTCGACGAGTCTGGTCGGGCCGGGTTTACAGTTTTGTTGTTCAATGTACGTCTGATAGCTGCTATAATACGGAAAAACCCCCAGAGAGGCGCTCATGCCAAGAAGCGATGTCAAAGTTACCGAAGATAAACTCCAAGCGTTGTTAGAAAACTGGAATAAGAAAGACACCAGTGAATTGGCTCAGATGTTGAGCGTAGGGGAGAGCACCGTCAACTACTGGGCTGGAAAGTTAAAAAAGTCGATGAAAGCCCACGGCATGACGGACGAGCAAATCAAAAAGACACTGCCGATCAAAAGAAAAGTGCACGGCAATGTCTATGACATCGTCGTGAAGAAGATGTTGGCCCCAGAGCGGGCGCCCAAAAGGAGAGGCAGAAAGCCGAGAGAAATCGAAGGACCAGCAGAATAGCTCTCTGGTCGTTCGTACAAATCCTCTATCCCTTCCTGACCCCAATTCCGTGATGAGGCGACGGTAATGTGCGACCTACAAGCGGAATGAACGCACTTTCAGAATGACGAAGCACCTACGAGTGCTGACTTTCCATCTTTCGTAATTCTTAAGGATAACCACTCAAAAGGTTGAAGCGCGAGTTCATGAGGCCATGGGAATTCGTAGGGGATCCTCACCTGTTCCGTTTCATCATGGTGAAACAGGCTGAACAGCGGCGGCCGAAAGGCGTCGGCTGGATTAACCACTCAACTATTCATTCGTATGCTTTTAGCCATCGCCTCAGGTCGTCGTAGTCTGCCAGGGTCATTAGGTTTTCGTATCTTCTCGCTTCCTCAATTGCCGGACGGGTAAAAAATGATGTTGTGACAATCATGCTCTTATTGGCTTTTTTGGTCTGTTGTATGCCGAACATCCTTTGCACTATTTGCAGACCAACACGATTGGGGGGTTGATATCTCTTGCATTCCACAAACATCAGGAAAGCGCAGACTGGGTTCTTCATATACGCGTATATGTCTATACCGCCATCAGGACCTGCCGGCGTCAGTTCGACATCATAGCCAGAGTGCTTAAGAAGATCAGCGACGAGCTTCTCGAATTTGTCCGGTGGCAGTTGGCGGAGTTTTTCCGGGTTCTTGGCAAGATGGCGTTTGATTTCGTCATTGATCTCGATCACAATTGGAACAAGGATGATCGAATCGGTCTTGTTTACGTAAAGCTCCTCTGTGACTTCTCCCTTTTGGAATAGAGCGGTGGCGTCAATACCCGCCTGCCTTACGTAATCATCCCAGTCCCTATCGTCGATGACGATACTCGAACTGCCACCTCCAGTAGCCGTTAGGAAGCCAGCCCCAAAATCAAGGGAAAATATCATTGTGCCGTAGTCGATCTCATACCGGCCATCATGTAGTTTTCTCAGAACGGCCATTCACAGCTCCGTTATTCTATCCATGAGTTGGAAGGGGAGAAGGGGACATTCAAAAAGTAAATCCTTCCTTTAGAAATGAAAAACGGGGCAGTTTCCCCTTGTGCGTGCTCCCCTCAACCTTCTCTGGTCCTGCCATATGTGTTAATCATTACCACCATTAGTACTGTATACGCAAGAAAAACATACCCACTCTCTTCCAGGAAGGAATTCGGCCGAAAGCGATACAACGGTACGTCACACATTACCCACGGAAGCACGGGACCGTTACGAGCGGTGGTTCTGCAAAAACAGGATAGGGCTCATCGGAGAGGAGATGGGGAAAGAGGGGCAACTAGGGCGTAACGATTGACCAGGCGTCGAAGAGCGACACGTAGCGGAGAAGCAAGACCTCGCCTTCAACGGTCTTGACTTTGAAATAGCTCACATCGGGATTTTGGGCCTCGAGGCCTCCCTCGTACCACCGGTCGACGATTTCCCCCACTTCCCGGCGTCGTTTCTCATAGGTGAATGCGACCGGACGCTCGTTCGCCTTGTAGCCGCTGCAGCATTCGACTTCGATCTTCTCGTACGGCATGACAACCTCTTCGGGGGCGCCCCATCGCCCTGCTCCCGATTGCTCTTGGCAAAAGGGCATTCATATTCTATCATAACGACGTCGTTTACCGGGCAAGGAGCGAAAGGGGCTTCTTGGGAAGATGACACCAAGGGGTAACGAAAGCAGGTGGAGTAAATGGCTGCCCATATAATACCGATCGAGAGACTCAGCCGGGAGGCCTTGCGGGCCGTTATTGAGGAATTCATTTCAAGAGACGGCACTGATTACGGTGAAAGGGCGGCTTCGCCGGAAACAAGCTTCCGGCAGGTAAAACATAAGCTGGAAAAAGTGCTGGCGGTTCTCGTCTATGATGAGGAGACGGAAACGACGAACATACTCCCGGCCGACCACCCGATCATACGAAGGATTACGGCGCGGGGGGAGGAATCGTGAGAGAACATTGTCTCCCATTGCCCGCCGTCTGAAACAGGCCGACTCCCGATGATTGAGACCTACCCTGATACAGCGACCTGGGAGGGATATAGGATCATTTATCGTTACTATTGCTCCCGTCGCCGGCGAAGCCTCGCTATCAGCGTCCTCCCTGATCTTTCGGTCACCGTCAGGGCGCCCCATGGAACGAGCCGGGAGCAAATCCGGCTGTTTATCGTGGAGCACGCAGGCTGGATCCTCAGGACTCAGCGGAAGCTTGCGCAGCAAACCAATCCCGAGCCTCTCTCATTTCGAGACGGCGAGACTCACTGTTACGCAGGAAGGTCCTACCTGCTCGAGGTGAACCAGGGAGAAAGAGCTTCCGTTGCGTGCCTTGACAATCGACTGGTCGTAACCATGCGCCAGGAGCCGAGCGAAGAAAAGACGAAGAAAATTCTCGACGCCTGGTATCGCAGCCGCGCCGACATTCTTTTCCATGACCGCCTCGCCGTCTGTCACGAGAGGGCGGCGTCGGAGGGCATTCCGCTACCCGTGCTAAGGATAAGGAAGATGAGGAGCCGCTGGGGAAGTTATTTACCCAAGGGGGTAATCACCCTAAATCTCCTGCTCATCCTCTTTCCGGTTGAGTGTTTGGACTATATCATCCTCCATGAGCTGTGCCACTACGAAGTGGGGCGTCACGGACCGCGATTCTGGAAGCTCTTGAAACGACTGATGCCGGACTGTCAGGAACGAAGAAAAGCGCTTAACGCGTATGGGCGAAAGCTCCGGGAACACTGTTGAATTGCGAAAGGCGACAGAATCTGTAACTGCACCTGCGAAGTGAGCATCGGCATTGGCGCCAAAAGATGAGGAATGCCAGACAAAAGAAAGACCCAACGCCCCACTGCAGCGAATGCAGCAACGTCCCAGCCCCTCTTTGCTATAAATACGCAGATTTTCTGCTGATCTATACCCCGGCTTGCTCCTTGCCCTGTACTCTGGGGGATGCTTACGTAGGTTACAACGCCCGGCACGCCAGACCCCAAGAAGATTTGTCTACATTACCGGATATAGTCCAGTTGTTGTTTTCTACAATCCGGCGTATGATAGCAGAAATACCGAGGACTGTCATACAGCAATTGCTGCGCACACCTATTAGGGGGGGGATCGCCATGGTTTGGAACTTTGAGAACTCAGATGCTACCGAATTCGAAAGGACAGAGAAAACAATTGCCTCTGTTTCAGATTTCGTAGATTGCGTTCAATCTAAATGGGAACAATGGCGGAAAAGAGCATTCTGGAAGCAGCCCCCTGAGATGCTGCCTTGGTTCAGAGGCGTGGAACGAGAAAGCTACAAGCTTATTCCTTCAATTTATAGAGGTGAGGAAGACATTGGCTGGGAATATAATGAAAATGAAGCTGTAGATATGAGAGCTGAATTCGCTCGCAGGGCAAAACCCTTTATTACTCGGAGCATCCCGTATGGCAGCGGAGAATACCTGCATCTTATGCAGCATTACAGGTTTCCAACTCGCCTGCTCGACTGGACCGAGGGTGCTTTAATTGCACTCTATTTCGCAATAAGAATTCCAGGAAAGGATAACAACCCTTGTGTTTGGATGCTAAACCCATCGTGGTTGAACTATCGCAATGATGTTACCACACATAATCAGGCAACGGGAGAGGATAAATCACTGATCCTATATACTGACTGTGATGCCATAGAAGAATTCTCGGCCGATAAGGTTATTCGCGACAACTACTTGGACGAGCACAACCTGGCAAGACTACCCGTCGCCGTGTTTCCTCCGCACATAGATCCAAGGATTGTTGCTCAGAAGAGCGTCTTCACTATACACGGCAGTGAGAAAGATGGCTTCGGTCTTCTGCTGGACCAGCATACCGTCGAGACACAAATCTGTAAGTTGAGGATTACTTCCGATGCAGAAGAGATTAAGAATGTCACAGAGGCATTGAACATGCTAGGCATGACGGAAACAACAATATTCCCCGATTTAGAGGGTCTTTCTCGTGAGATTCAAGCCGAGTATAAAATGCCACTTAAGGGTTTTTGAGAAAGTACTGTTCGGAGATAGGAGGGCAAGGATGGCCGGAGAATTAGAGATAAAGGGAGTTTGGTGGCTGTCTGACAATGAGACTCAGCCAATACCGGGCCTTCTCAAGTTTTCCGAGGAGGCTGGAATTAGGCTCGAACTGGATGGTTTATTGCCGGCTGATAAAGCACCAGTTGGAGCCACGTTAGATATCTTGCTTGGACAATCGTACGAAGGGATTCCAATAACATTGCACGAATCTTTCAGCACAAGTAGTGCCGCCCCATCCCGTATCATCTCAAATACTCTTTTTGTCGGGAAACATTTCAATAGAGTCGAGGAAATAAAGTTCACATCGTTGAGGATAGGTTTTGAATACCTGGAAGAATGGATAGGTGGTACTCGATTTGCGCGCAGCACGAAGGGGCGTACAATAAAGCATGTACGCCCGCGGGGTATAACTTTAAAACTGACCTCCATCAAGGCGGCTCTATCCTTGGGATACAGAGTTTCCGGCGGACTCGATGTGCGATCTGTGAATTATCAGCATACAGACCATATTGAACTCCGGCCGACAACACGCCGGAGCTACGAGTGGTTTAATGAAAAGTTATATGTGCTTCATATGTTTCTAGTTCTCATGATGGGAAATGCGATAAACTACACTTTTACCGTGGGTGTTGGTGAAGTGGTAAGTAAGGTCGGGCGGAGATGCATTCGCGAAGAAATAAAGATTTATAGGCCCCGCTCAGGCACCCGTTTGAGCGGACTGAATTGGTGGAGCCTCGCTTTTCGGCTGCCCGACCTACGGGATAGTATAGAAGCTTATCTGAATAAATGGTTCGAAGACTTTGATGTCCTATCTCCATTGTACGACCTACTTTGGCCCATTGTTGCTCCCCCATCTACTTATCGCGAAGCGATATTCCTCAACCTTACTCAGGGAATTGAGACCTTTCATCGAAGGACGGTTGGAAGAACCTACCTCCCCGAAGACGATTATAAGCCAATTCGAGACACCCTTATCCAAGCGATTCCTACCGGTCTATCCGAGGGTCTGCGGGCAAACTGAAATCACAGATAAGATACGGCAACGAAGTTTCTTTTAGAAGCATGCTGGAATCCTTTCTCAGGACGCCTTTGTGGGATTCATGCCTATCGCACTTTATAAAGAACCGAGATAGATTCATCACTCTAGTAGTAGATACGAGAAATTACTATGTACATTACGATAAATCATTGGAGGATAAAGCGCTCAAGCCTTTGGAAGGGCTTTATCACTGCGATGAACTTCTGCTTCTTACGCTGTTTGTGTTGCTCTACGATCATATTGGAATTCCGATCGACAAGATTGTTACAGCGGTTGAACGCAACGGGAGATTTAGAGGTTATCTTCTGAACCTTCGAAAGCATTTTTTTCAGGATGGTTTGGAAAGCCTGTCATTCTAAAAGGGCCGGCCCGGTAGATCAGTTGGGGCACGAAAGGGGGACGACCGTAAATAAGTAAATAACTGTGACCACCGGAAATGTTTTCGGGCCTTGCTCGCCTTCTTCGCTCCCACCGCGTGCGTTAATCATAGCCACCAATGATGGTGTATTGCAAGAAAAACATCCAGCCCCTCCACTTCAGCCAGCTATACGATTTTGGGGGCCGTGCAGCAGTCTGGTAGATTCACTTCGATGATAGTCGATCCGGCTACCCGCGCCCTGTTGCGATACACAGAGGATTGCTATAACCGTTGTGGTGTGAGCATAATACATCAAACAATCCACAAGAGAGGTAGCATGCTCGAATTATCCGACCTCAAAAGACTGGCAGAAATGTCCACGTCCGAAAGAGCTTTCTTGAGCGTCTATCTGGCGGGACCGCACTCCACGGCCGGGCTTGAGAAGAAGTGTGCGAGAATACGATATCTGCTAAGGACCGGCGGTCCCGAGAAGGACGAAAAAGAGTATTTCGACGACAACGTCCGTTCGGTTACCGGGTATCTGGACCGCCACCCATTGAAGAGTGGAGCTCTCTGCATCTTTTCATGCCAGGTCCTCGACGTATTCCGGGCAATTCCTCTCTCCGTGCATGTCGAAGACCTCATACGCATAGACTCCTCGCCATTCATCAGGCCGCTCGCCGAATTAAGGGACGAGCACGCGACGGCGGCCGTCGTCGTCGCCGATAACAAGAAAGCCCGCATCTTCGTGGTCTCCATGGCCGGGACAGGTTCCGAGGAAGTGATCCGGGGCAATGTCAAGAATCATGTCAAGGTGGGCGGGTGGTCTCAACAGCGGTATGAACGCCGGCGCGACAACGAACTCCACAAGTATGCCCGGGACATAGTTGAGGCCCTGGAAAAGATCGGTAGTTCGGAGGAGATCGACCACATTCTCATGGTGGGAAGCAAAGAAACCCTCCGGGCCGTCCATGAGAACATGCCTCGCGACCTACGGGATAAAGTTGTAGAAAAGGCAATCGACTTGAGCAAGGGAGACCTCTCGATCAACAAGGACATCATGGAGCTGTTTCGGGAAGAAGAGCTGACGACCGGAGTGGACCACTGGGAACACATTCGTGCGGAATACCTGCAGGGCGGCTTGGCTGTGATCGGTCCGGAGGAGGTCCTCCATATGGCGAAGGCCCAGCGAATAGAGCACGTCCTCGTCGATCGTACACTTCAGGCTCCCGGGATGCGTTGCCGCAATTGCCACGACCTCAATTTGGGCATGGCCACGTCCTGTCTGACCTGTGGCTCCCAATCCCTATTCGAGGTAGAGGTTTTTAACGAGATCCTGGATATGGTGTATCTGTCCGGAGGCGCCGCCTACTTTACCGAACCCATTCACACACTGACGGATGCGGGCGGCATCGCGGCCCATCTGAGATACTAAAAGCCGGTCCTGATAAGGATGATGCTACGAACGAGAGCCCACATACGGATTGTTGACTTTTTCCATGCCTATGGTGCTTTTCGGCGCACTGCCATAATTGTGGCCGGGAAGCACCACGGTCGAATCTGGTAGTGTAAAGAGCTTGTTGCGGATGGAGGAAACGAGCATTTCAGAGGAACCGCCTCCCAGGTCTGTTCTGCCTACACCTCCGACAAACAGCGTGTCGCCGGTGAAGACGAGACCGTGACC
>JBEKJU010000443.1:0-2679 GCA_050011095.1 Syntrophorhabdales bacterium | reverse complement strand
GACCGGGGCGACAACGTCGGCTACCCCTGCGTCGATGGCGCTTCGGGGCATGCTGTCGAACTTGGCCGAGGCGGGCTCCTGCACGAAGATCACCCCCGCTTTCTCCTTGATGGCCTTGAGGCCCAGGGTGCCGTCGGGCGGAATGCGGGCTTCTGTGCGATCGTCTCCGCCCGGGCGTTGATCATATGGCTACCTATCGAGGGTTCTTTCGGCCATGAAGGGACCAGGCCCCATCTTGCCTGAATAAGTTGCCGCTCTCCCTCGTTGTTGATGATGAGGATCTGTTGGGTAGGGGCGACATTGTAGCTCGGTCCCTTATCGACAGGGGCCAGACGCTTTACCTTGAATCGTTTGACGAGCCTCGGAATGGGCGTTATCTGTACAAACCGGCCGCACATGGGATCAGCGTATCACAAATGAGGTCCTTTTTACGAAAAGAAAACCGCCGGATCGAGAGGCATGAAGACGGTCGGATGCGCCGGGCCATGCAGATCAGTATTTCCCCTGATACCTCTTCGAGTGCTGCCGGTGTTTCTGCCAGTTGTCCAGGTAGTAACTGGCGAGTACCTCCGACCTGATAATAAGAAGGTTCTCCGCGTTCTTTTCCTCCGACGCCTTGGTGAAGTTGAAGCTGCCGGTGATGACCGTCTGCTTGTCGATAATCATGACCTTGCTGTGGGCGATGGCGTGCTCGGCATCAATGTAGGTCGGGATTTTGTTGTTGGCGAGGAAGGTGGCCCCGGTGTATTTAGGTGCTTCCCTGCTCTTGTCCAGGATAGCTTCTACCGACACTCCCCGTTTATGAGCATTGACGAGGGCTTTAGCAATCGGTGCCGAATTGAGCAAGTAGGCTTGAACGAGGACTTCCAAGGTCGCATTATCGATCTCCCTGACAATGGCCTGAGTCGCCCCTCCGTTCGGAGAGAAGTAGACCCTAGTGGGCGCGTTAATCAGGGTCAGGTCGTCGGCGTGATTTACGGCGGGGAAAAACAGGGCAAGCAGGACGAAAAGGGCGATGACGCGTCTGTTCATGATGAGTCCTCTGTAAAAGGCATTCTTTCCCCTATCAAAACAGGGCGCTCCAGGAAATCAATATGGGGTACCGGAAGACCAAACCGCCGTCTACTGAAATTGTGAGACGCTATTCGCCGCCCGCATCGCCTGCCTTAATGTCGCGTATTTCTCTCCCCGGACATAATAGCGCGTCTCGATAGGGTCCCCTTCAAGGTTATTGACCGTCACTTCCGTCACCTGGACGCAATCGATCATCGTCACTATCCTCGATGTCTGTCCCATGCTTTCACCCCGCCCACATGAATAGAAAGGAGAATGTTTATCATATTCTGACCGACAATTCATCTTCTTTTTTTGCAACATGGATCAAGAGAGCCCTCCATACCAGCTGATTAGGGTGGCCCGCAAGGGATCAGCGGTGTCCGGCAGAGATGTAGCCGCTTTAATACCTACGAGTGCAGCATGGCGCAGGTCAGCGGAGCCTATCGATTACCAGCCCAAAGGTGCAACAGACCCTACTCGTCCAGCACCTTCCTTCCAGCACCTTCCTGATCGTCCTTGCAATCTCCCTCTTCGTCAGGGGCTTCATTGCAAAGGCCTTGATGCCTACCGCCATGGCGGTGTCGGCATCGACCAGATGGCTGAAGCCCGTGCACATGATGATCGGCAGATCGGGCCTGATGGCGAGGACCTCTTCCGCAAGCTCAACGCCCGTCATTTCGGGCATGGTCTGGTCGGTGATGACAAGATCGAACCGGGATGGGTCCAGCCTGAAGAGCGCAAGGGCCTCCCTGCCGTTCATCCGGGATGTGACCTCGTAGCCGAGTTCCGCCAGGATGTCTTCACCCATTTCCACGAGGGCCTCTTCGTCATCGACGAAGAGGATGCGCTCGGAGCCGGTGGGAAGCTCGTCGTCACTGACCGCATCGGTTTCGGGCTCTTCCGTAATCTTCGGGAAATAGACGGTGAAGGTGGACCCCGAGCCCTGCTCGCTCTCGACGGTAATGTAGCCGCCGTGCTGCGTGACAATACCATGGACGACGGAAAGGCCGAGGCCCGATCCTTCTCCCAGTTTCTTCGTGGTGAAGAAGGGGTCGAAGATCTTGTCCATGATGCCGGCTGATATGCCGGCGCCCGTATCGCGGACAGTCAGCCGCGCGTAAAGGCCGGGCTTGATCCCGTGGGGGTCTCCGTCTGACGGCGGAACGTTAAAACCGTCCAGGTCGATGTCGAGGGTCCCGCCCTTCTCCCGCATCGCATGGACGGCGTTGGTGCAGAGGTTCATCAGCACCTGCTGTATCTGGGTAGCGTCCGCGAGGATCAGATCAGATTCGCTCCGGGTGTTGACCCTTATGCCGATCGTCGTCGGCGTGGTCGCACGAATAAGCTTGACGGTCTCTTTCACGATGCTGCTCAGACGCAGGGGCTTCTTCTCCTGCTCGGTCTTTCTGCTGAAGGTGAGCATCTGTCGTACCAGATCACGGCCCCTTATGCCTGCCTCCAGAACCCTCTGGAGGTGATGCGCGTCCCGGCTCCCCGGGGGTACTACATCATGAACCAATTCGGTAAACCCTATGATTGCCGCAAGGATGTTGTTGAAGTCATGGGCGATGCCGCCGGATAGTGTCCCGAGGGCCTCCATCTTCTGGGCCTGGCGGAGCTGGG
>JBEKJU010000442.1:1346-3144 GCA_050011095.1 Syntrophorhabdales bacterium | reverse complement strand
GTGAAGATGTCTTCGTCATGTTTGCCTATGATCTCGTCCGGACGTGACGTCCGCTGATTGTAGGCCCAGATATAGCGTAAGTCCCGGTCCTGGGCCGATACCGAAACCGGCGCGTTGCGCAGGGCGAGCCGGAAGCGGAGCTCGCTCTCCCGAAGCGCCTCTTCGGCGGCTTTTCGTTCGGTGATATCATAAGCGTAAATGCGGGCGACGTTGAACTGGGGGACAAGGGAGATGATTTCTCCGAATACCCTGTCTTTTATCTTTATTTCGCGAGTGAGGGTAGCCTCGGTGCCATGGTCCCAATCTTTCAGGATGGCGGTCATATCCTCCAGCAGGAATTCCCGCGCGTCTTCGCTGTTTATCCCGAGATCCTTGAGAATCTTCCGGGCGGCAGGGCTCGAGTAGATAACCCGGCCCGAGGGATCTACCTCGACGATCGGACTCGGGTTCAGTTCGGGGAAGGAAGCAAGACGCTTCGTCCGTTCCTCGGCGCGCTTAAGCTCCGTCACGTCGTTATAGGTGACGACCACGCCCTCTATGCGGTTGTTCGAGGTCCTGTAGGGAAGGGTGGTGCGCACGTACCAGCTCCCGTCGATGGGGAACTCCCTCTTGACGGGCGCCAGCTGTTCGAGGACCGATTGTGCGTCGGGAATGAGGTCGGGTCCGAGGTTCTCGCGGGACATGTCGACGATGGGCCGCCCCACGTCGGAGGCGATGAGCTTGATGAGCTTCGACATGGCCGGGGTAAAGCGCCTTACCCGGAAATGGTAGTCGAGAAAGATGGTGGGGATACTCGTGCTCGTGAGGAGATTGTTCAGGTCGTTGTTCGTCTCGTCCTGCTCCTCGATCTTGGTCTGGAGCTGGGTGTTCACGGCGACAAGCTCCTCGTTGAGGGACTGGAGCTCCTCCCTCGATGTCTCCAGCTCCTCGTTGGCCGCCTGGAGCTCCTCATTCGAAGAGTGCAGCTCCTCGTTGAGGCTTTTGAGCTGCTCGATGTTGCTCTGGAGGGTGTCTCTTGTCGCCGAGAGCTCGCTTTCCAGTTGGCGCGTGGCCGTCTCCTCGACGGAAGAGCCTTCCGGAGAGCCGGCCTCTTCGACGGTACCCCCTTTCTCCCTGATGGTCGCGAGAAAGACATTCTCCCTCAGTTTCGCGATGCGGATGGCGACCTGCCTTTTCCGTCCGCCCTCGTCGCCCATGTTTGTCCGGATGGAGACGGGCTTCATCTCCTCGGCGGCCCGGTAGAGCGCGGCACGCATCCTGTTGTGGAGGTGCTTCGGAAGAAGCTCGAGGAGGTTCTGGGTGGGGGCCCCGTAAGGCTGGCGCAGGTACCTGTGGGTGGGGCCTGTGTTGAATACGATATCGAAGGCCTGGGTGATCGCGACTGAGGCGGGGGCAAATTCTTCGAGGAGGGCCTGGTGGATGTACTCGGTGAGTGATTGGCGCAAGTCAGCGCCGGTCTGTCGTGCGGGAGGCGGAGCGAGGTGTTCGCCGGCGAAGGGCACGACGAGCGGCATCCTTGCCGGTTCGCTTACCTCGAGCGCGCGATAAACCCGGCATTTCTTGTGGGCCAGCGTCGCAAAGAGCGTGTTTCCCCTGCCGGGGGACTCCGCATTTCCGAGGAAAAGATAGCCGCCCGGTTTCAGGGCATAGTGAAAGAGGGCGATGCACTTCTCCTGAGCGTCGGGCTCGAGATATATGAGGAGATTGCGGCAGATCACGAGGTCGAGACGGGAGAAAGGCGGATCGGTGAGAAGGTCCTGTTTCGCAAAGACGATGCGCTGCCGGATGTCCTTATTGA
>JBEKJU010000442.1:0-1336 GCA_050011095.1 Syntrophorhabdales bacterium | reverse complement strand
GAGGGAAAGGCCGTCCCCGGAGGGAGTGAAGAACTTCGTGACATATTCCGGCGGCACGTCGGACGCGATGCTCGCTGGGTAGGTCCCCTCCCGGGCTGTCTCCAGGGCACGGTCGTTCACGTCCGTGGCGAAGACCTGTATCTCCCTCCTCCTCCCGGACATGTCCAGCTCGTGCTGGAGCATCATGGCGATGGAATACGCCTCTTCGCCCGTCGCGCACGCCGGAGTCCAGACCCGTACGGGCGTGTCGTCCTCCACGAGCGCGAGCTTGCGGGTCACCTCAAGATGGAGGGCCTTCCAGGAGATCTTGTCCCGGAAGAAAGAGGTAACGCCGATCATGAGATCCGATGCGAGGGCAGGGGCTTCCGAGTCGTTCTTCCCGAGCATCTCCAGGTAGGCTTGGACGGACGAGACGCCGTGCAGATACATCCGCCTCCTGATCCTTCGGGCCACGACGCTCTTTTTGTAATGGTTGAAGCGGTATCCCGTCTTTTCAGAAATTGCCTGATAGAAGGCTTCGAAGTCGGCAAGGCTAGCCAGGTCGGTCACGGAGACCACGCCCGAGCCGTGAAGCTTGAGTATTTCCCGGGCCATATCCGCGGGCGAGAGCACCGCGTCCATCACCTCGGTGTCGATGGCTGCCAGGGGCATTGCCGGAAACTCGGCCGTCGCCGGGTCCTGGACGAACACTGTCCCTCCCGCCTTCCTCACTGCCTGAATGCCGGAGGCCCCATCCGTCCCCGCGCCGGAGAGGATGACCGCAATCGCCCGGTCGGAGAGATCCTCCGCAAGGGAAGTGAAGAATTCATCTATGGGGAGATGAGCGTGTCCCTCGGGCAGGGAAGCCACGTGGAAGATGCCTTTCGTGATTTTCACCTCTTTTCCCGGAGGGCAGACATAGAATTTTCCGGGGAGAAGGTTTGAGCCGTCTGATATTTCATCGATCTCGAGCTCAGGCCTGCGGGACCGCAGGAGGTCGGGTAAAAGGCTCTCGTGGGTCGGTGACAGGTGTTGCAGGAAGACTATGGCGAAGCCGAAGTCCTCGGGCATCGCCGCGAGGAAGGCCTCGAGGGCGTCGAACCCTCCCGCCGAGGCGCCTATGCCGACGACGGGGATAGATTTATTCGTGGTATCGTTCCGCTTCTTCACCCTCGAATTCATGCATCCTCCGGGGCATAGTCGTGATGACCGCATGTCTTTGGCTTCGCCGGTCCGGCGGCATCCGGCATCCATGTGCAAAAAACGGACAAAGCCCATTATATCATTGTCCTCCAGTGATAACCACGCTTCTCATCGTGGCCGGCTTTCCGTCTGACCGTCAGTACGCTCACGGCCG
>JBEKJU010000441.1:0-2588 GCA_050011095.1 Syntrophorhabdales bacterium | reverse complement strand
GATTTAACATGAGCCCTATCGAGTTAATCATTTTGATCATCGTCCTGATCCTTGTGTTCGAGGGGAACGATTTTCACTTGAGGAGACGGTAGGAAGTTGCCCCTCACATAGAACAGAAGGTTGTGACGATCTCGAGGAAGTGCTTCCGGGGCACCACCAATCGAAACCCGCACTCGAACTTACTCGTCGAGCACTTGCCCGATGGTCCTTGCAACTGCCTCTCTTAACTGGATAAGCACCACACCTAGAGCCAGCCCATATTGTCTCCGTCTGCGCGGCGCCGTCTTTCGGTAAACATGCGTGGGATAGCCGAGCATAATGGGCCTATAGATATTACGATCGTCAAAGATCCCGAGGCGGCGCGCTATCTTCTTCGCAAGGCCGGCTGCGACCGGGAGAAACCCTGCCCAGCACGTCCCCGGACCCAGACTGTTGGCGAGCATCTCCATGTTCCTCGCGGCAATAGCGCAGTTCCCGTGGGCGGCGTCGGACAAGACTGGCGCGCATCAGATATGGAGAAGAAACGGTGAAGCAGTCCATGCTATACTACGACCGAACACCGGCCCCTTCACGCCCATCCGTTCTCGTCGATAAAAGATGATCTCATTCAAAGGCCCTTCCAGCACCCTCATGATCTCGGGGGCCTCTGCCCAGTGGAGGAGAAAGTCCAGTCCGCATCCTCCCACCGCGCAGCAGCTCACCGTTGGTCGAAAGGGCCGTAAAAAAATGGGCCTGCCGGTGGTGCTCCCCTTGGCGCGTCAGATGGCGAAGGATTTTTGGCCGATCGGCGAGGCGCGGAAAGGCCAAATGTACTGGATGTACATGACCTTTCCGCAACGAAGCGGGCGGACAAAAAGACGAGCCAGATGGCCCATTTATTTCCTTCCGAGCCCTAAAGAGAAAGGCAGAAAGAAGGGGGTACATGGGTATGTTTGATATTATCGTTCTGGCTGTGGTCGGAGTATTGACGCTCTTTGGTCTATGGAAGGGTCTGGTGAGGCAGTTAGTGGGGCTTGCCGGCGTCGCGGCAGGGTATGTGATAGCCATGAAGTTCTATGGGCCCCTGGCAGCGAAGTTTCTGACAGGCTTTCGTCCGGCCACGGGTAACGTCATCAGCTTCCTTACCATCTTTATCGCCTGCATCATAGCCGCATCGATAATCGGATGGATAGCGGGAAAATTCATGAGCACTGCCGGCCTGGGGATCTTGAACAGGATTGGCGGAGGGATACTGGGCGGGGCAAAGGGTTGCCTTATCGTTTCCGTTGTGGTGATGATGCTGATCGCCTTTATGCCTCCAAGTAGCGGCGTTTTCAAGGGCTCCAGAACGATGAAGTACATTCAGCCGATGGCCGGCATGGTAAGCAGACTCGCTCCTAAAAATATCAGTACGAGATATGGCGAAAAAGCGGCGAGAATGGGACGCCTTTCGGATGAGAGGAAATAGAGGCGCCCGGTACGGACCGCAAAACCCTCCGGCGTATTGTTTCTGGGTGCCATCTATTGTCACTTGTCCTTGGAGAAACCATACAACATCCCTCCCTGGTTGTTACGATGAATATAGTTGCTCCACATGAAGATGATTTCCGGTGATGCTTATATACGGTTCATCCTCGCGGGGTGCGGATGTGCTATCTGAGGAGTGTAACCTCACCGCGACGGAGATGATACTTACCCTTAACGATCTTTAGTTTTCCCCTGTCGACGTAGTCTTTGATGAGAGCCGACTGAATCGTCAGGTTTCCGGCCACAAGATCAATATTACTGTCAATGGCCGCCTCCACCTGTTCTGCCCGGCTTTTGCCTTTCATGGTATTTTTGACCTTTTGGACCGCCGGAATGATGAGGTCGATTATTGCCTCCACGTTCCCCCCGGCCTTCCCGGCCGCATCAAAGGCCGCAGTCACCGCACCGCATGCTTCATGGCCCAAGACCATGATCAGAGGGGCGCCCAGGTGCTCGACGGCATACTCGATGCTGCCGAGCACAACGGGATCGGCTACGTTTCCTGCCACGCGCACGACGAAGAGTTGTCCGAGAGTCTCGTCAAACACGATTTCGGGCGGCACCCTGGAGTCGGAACATGACAGAATTATCGCGTAGGGCTTCTGCCCCCTCACCAGTTCCTCCCTCGTCGCCTTGATGGTGAGGGCACGATTCATGGTCTGAGCATCTACGAACCGTTTGTTCCCCGCCATCAGCTTTTGTAATGCGTCATCCGCGGTGATTCCCGGCGCAACGCCGCTCGCAGCTATCGTTGTCGCAGCCCAGCCTGAAACGATGACCGCTATTACCAGGCATCTTACTTGTCTAACCGTCATTGCTCAACCTCCTCCATGGTTTTGATGATCTATAACAAATAATCTAGGCAGTAAAGGGGCGAGTGACAATGGTTTTTTCTTCAACTCGTCAAGTGCTTCCGGAGTTTCATATTTCAGGGTTTTCACTGAAGCTGAACAGCATACGTGACAGATAGCTTTCAAGCCGGTCTGGAAGGCAGGGGTGGCAGCCTTACCGGGAGCGCCTTTTACAGCCGCCCTGAGCCGGCCGCAAGGAAGATACGCTTCTGTTTCCCGAAGAAACATCGA
>JBEKJU010000440.1:0-3578 GCA_050011095.1 Syntrophorhabdales bacterium | reverse complement strand
TTGACTCGTCGAAGGCTCCTTTCCGGTAGCGCTTCGGGATGACGCTACGTTCGGAATGGTCCTGGAGTAACACTGGATTGCCATTCGGAATCGTGCCCGAGAAGGTGCGAAGTCGGATAAATAAGGAAGAAGGCCACCCTCTAAGCGATAGGGCTTCGGGACGGCTTGAGCCCAGGGCAGAAGTTCATCGAACGCTGCGGAGGACCGTGCGGTTCGGCTCGGCGGTCGATGGGAAGGATCATGGCGCGGAACGAAGTTTTTGTTTGCAACACTGTGTTAATTCGGGCAAAATATCCAACAGGACGGTTCAACGGCTTCTGTGCGGATTCAGAAGGAATCAGCGTCCAGCATCACGCCAGGGAGGCCCTATAGGAAGTTGGAAGCTCGAGCAACACTGATATCATGAAAAACAAGAATGTCCTAGCCCTCGCCCGCTCACCCAAAAAAGGGCGGCAAGGGAAGGACTGTCTATAGCGCCGTCAACAAGGGACCAATAGCGCCGTTTTTGGCATATTTTTCAGCGCCGCCAACAATCCCCGCTGACACGACTTCGGATTGCAGGACAACCATAGTTATATTAGAATACTACAAAGGCAGGAGTGATATGATCTATGAGGAGGGACTCAGACGATTGGCCGAGATGCTCTGTGAAGCGGCCAGCCCGACGAGAATAATCCTCTTTGGCTCCTGGGCGAGGGTCCAATCAAACAATCATACTGACATCGACGTTATGGTCGTTGAGCATGACGTGAAGGATCGTGGCGTCGAAATGGTGCGCCCCGGCCGGGTAATAAGCCCGTTGCGCATGCCGGTTGATCTCTTGGTCGTCGATGAGGAGGGCTTCAAGTACTTGGTCGGAGGTACCGGGCAACGTGTATTACGAGGCACACGAGAAAGGAACAGCCCTGTATGAAGCAACGTGAATGAGACATTCGCCGCTATCAGGGATCTCATAGGACGCGGGGAAGTCGTAGTGTCCGAACACGGTTATGATGAACTCGCGAATGACGGGTTCTCCGCGAGGGAAGTTGTACAGGGATTTGGCGGGGCGATCGTCATAGAGGACTATCCTGAATATCCGAAAGGCCCCTGCATCCTGACTCTTCAGCCGGACCGCGAGGGCCGGCCGATTCACGTTGTCTGGGGGATACCAAAAGGTAAAGCATCGCCGTGGTTGTCACGGCTTATCGACCCAATCCGGATCTCTGGAGGTAAGACTTAAAGGAGAGAAAAAGATGAGAAAGAAACGATACTCCAAACTCGTGCAGGAAGGTGGGTATGTTGCGGAAGTCGAGCTTGATTTGATCGAGTCCGACGAAGGGTGGTCGCCCTATCTGAGTCTCGACGATGCGTACAAGCTGGATGATGTCCGGGACGCCCTACGTCATGGCGATCTTCGACGGGCTGCGCGCCATGCACGCTTGTACAAGCTTACTCCCTTGCCGTATAATCAGACGGCTCTGTTCTTTGCGACCTGCATCTGAATAAGCCGATATGGCTTTTTGATGGCAAACGCTGAGCCCTATCATGTTTCACTTTATTATGATCGGACCACCAGCGAGGGTTCGTATCATTTGACCATTCCTTCCAAGGCGTGAATTGCAGCTGTCTCATTGACCCGGGACAGGATCAATCCCCTGAACCTTATCGGCCCCTCGTGACAGGATGGCCCGCAAAAAAACCGCACTCCTCTATCCAGCCCACGTCGCGAGTCGAGCCCCCATCTCAAGGGCCTTTTCGCAATCCTTCGGAAATATTTCACGGCGCCTCCGAGCCTTTTTCTCCGGGTCAAAACGGTCTGCGACAACCTTTGAATAGTCCTCAAACTGGCAGGTGTCGAAGCTGAGGAGCGACTCTGAAGCGCCGAAGGTCCTTTCCAGGAACATGGTATTGTTACCTATGTGTTGACCGCCAAGCTATGAACCCTGTCCCGATCTTTCTCGGGAAAAGGGATTGTGGAGGCTCGGTGTAGGCCAGATAAGGGAACATCAGGCGCTCCATGAACGATCTCATTTCTCCCGAAACGGTTCCAAAATAGATGGGCGATCCGAAAACAAGGGCGTCAGCCTCCCCGACCTTTTCCAGAATGGGCGACAAGCCATCCCTTACCGCGCACTTCCCATAACTTCTCCCACCCCTCATTTTGCAGGCGAAACAGCTCTTGCATCCTTTGAAATCGAGATCGTAGAGATGGACAAGCTCTGTCTCCGCTCCCCGCGATGCAGCCCCTTCAAGGGCCTTTTCGAGCAAAGTTGCCGTATTCCATCGCTTTCTCGGGCTGCCGTTAAACCCCATAACCTTCATAGACTAAACCTCCCTCGGTCAATCGCCACATGAGGACTTGTATCCCAGGTTTCCTTCGATCGATTTCCTGTGGCATAACGCATCACAGCAAATCATCGTGATATTACGGACATCCCCGTCCAGGGATACCCCCTCCGATCGCGTCCATTCACCTGTCCTTATCTGTCAAAGATGGCTTTAAGGTTATCGATGAGCGCCTCCGCGAACTGCACATCTTCCAGGTTGCAGGGTACCTCGACAATACCGATACGCCCATCAAGGCGGCTGACAAGCTCATCGATGAAAATCCGGTCCTCTGTGGGGTTGTATAGCGCGCTCCCTTCCCGGTCTATGGCCGACCAGCCCTTCAGCGGCGCCACGACCCTGACGGGACCCTTGGCCTTGTTCAGCTTTTCAGCGTAGACCGATGCCGCCTGCCTGAGATCATCGGTAGGGTAGCGTGTCATGGACCTCAACTCGTCCATCTTCCACTGTGGCCCCGCTGCGTACTTTTCGCGGTTTTTCCTTGTCGGGCCCGACCCGGTGAGGTTGATGCAAGACGGCGCAAGCACCAGCGGGATATCTTTCCTTGCAAACGCATCCAGCCTCTCCTTGCCCGCCGCCCGGTTGCCTCCGAACATTTCCTCGATGACACCGGCCGGGACGATATCGATCACCCCCTCGAAAAAACCCTGGTCTATCAGTTTTTCCATGGCCCTTTCGCTTATCCCCTGCGCGTGGAACGGAAAGACGTTGTAGCCCCCGGCCTGCATCAACCGTGTAACCTGGTGCGAACAAGCGGGGGTAAAGCCGATCTCCGTTATGGCAACAGATCTCGCTGGAAGCTTGAGCGATGTATAAGAAAGGCTCTCCTCGACCGCACCAGAGATGACACCGGCAACCTGGCCGATGGCATTTTTGAGGAGCCCGTTCATGCCGGTAAACTCCATGATCACCTGCATGACCTGGACGTCCATCGCGTCGAACCACTTGTCCAGATATGCGGGCATGGCGGCCGGAGTGGCGATCACCTTCGGCACGCCGAAAGGCAATACCCGCATCAAGTGGGAACCGAAAATCGCCATCGAGGCTCCGCCCAGCGCCACGACGCCGTCCACTTCCCTGTTTGCGAGCAAATCCAGCATCTTGGCCTTTGCGCCGTTCAGCATCACCTCAGAACGTGTGAAAAAATCGCCTTTTTGTCGTCACCCCGGCGAAAGCCGGGGTCCAGGCAGTCCGCAAGTGAGGGAAAATACTGGATTCCGGCGTCCGCCGGAATGACGGAAAAGGGTCGC
>JBEKJU010000439.1:0-3764 GCA_050011095.1 Syntrophorhabdales bacterium | reverse complement strand
CCTCACCTGCTCCTCGAACTTGCGGATCAGTTCCACGCCCTCGATGAACTGGTATCCCATGTAGTTCTCGATGCCGAGGGTCCAGTTCACCTGCCCACCTATGTCCTTCGCCAGAACGAGCGTGTCTGCCTTCTGGCGCGCCGCGTAAACGGCCGCTGTCATGCCCGCCGGGCCCGCGCCGATGATGATGAGATCGAACACGCCCGTTCTCACCCTAGACACCCAACTCCTTTTTCCACGTCGCCTCGTCGAAGCCCATCATCGTCGCCCCGTCGATCTCGATGACAGGCACGCCCATCTGCCCCGATTTCCGGATCATCTCATCCCGCGCCGCCTTGTCCGACGCTACATCGATTTCCTGAAAAGGGACGTTGTGGTCCTTCAGAAACTGCTTTGCCCTTTTACAGATCGGGCACGTGGGCGTCGAGTACACGACAACCTTTTTCGGCGCATTCATGAGGTCCGCCTCCATTTTGTGATGACAAACAGCAGCCATTGACTTATCTTAAATATTATCTTTTCGCAAATGGTTGTCAATCAGTGATTCACGGGACTGATCGAACGCATTCTTTTCATAAGAGGTGCCTATGGCGTCCATATTCAAGGCGTACGACATACGGGGCGAGTATCCCAACGAGGTGAATGAGGCAATCGCCCTCAAGATCGGCGCTGCCTTCGTCAAACTGCTCGCGGCGCGAAATATCGTTATCGGTTACGACATGCGTCTCTCTTCGGCTACCCTCGCGGACCACTTCGCGGAGGGGTGCATGGCCGCGGGCGCGAAGGTCATGAACATCGGCCTCGTGACGACGCCTCTTCTCTACTTTGCCATCATAGAAGGCGCCTACGACGGCGGCGCCATGGTGACGGCATCCCATCTGCCGGGACAATCGAACGGTTTCAAGTTGTGCCGGGAGAAGGCGATACCCCTTTCCGGCGACGCGGGCCTGCCCTCCCTCGAAAAAATCGTGACCGGGATGGCCGACGGGGCGGTAGAGGAATCGGGCCTTCCGTGCGGCCAGCGCTCCGTGCTCCCCGCATATCTGGACCGGCTCAAAACCTTCATCCACGACCCGGTGCCCCTCAGGCTCGTGATCGATGCGGGCAACGGCGCCATCGGTCCGGAAGTGCTCCCCCTCATGCAGCAATTCCCCATGTGGGAGGTGGTGCCCATGTACATGGAGCCGGACGGCCGGTTCCCCCACCACGTGGCAAACCCCCTTATCCCCAAGAACACGGAGGCCCTGCGGCTGAGGGTGGTGGAGGAGAGGGCCCACCTGGGCATTGCCTTCGACGGCGACGCGGACAGGTGCGGCTTTATCGACGAGAAGGGAGAGAAGATACCTGAAGACCTGGTGACGGCCCTCATCAGCCAGGTCTATCTTTCGAAGTCGCCCGGCTCCACTATCCTCTACGATCTGAGATCGAGCCGCTCGGTGCCCGAGACCATCACCCGCCTCGGGGGCAAGGCAATACGCTCCAGGGTCGGCCACGCCTTTATAAAGGCCGGCATGCGCGAGCACGATGCGATCTTCGCGGGCGAGCTTTCAGGCCACTTCTACTTCCGCGATACCGGCTTTACGGATAATGCGCTTTTTGCCATGATCCAGATGCTCAACCTCCTCGCCCTGAAGAAGTCGCCCGTTTCCACGCTCATCGCCCCGTTGAAAAGGTATTCCGCCACAGGGGAGATCAACATGGAGGTGGCCGATAAGGAGGGCATCTATAAGGCCCTGCAAGAGCGGTATAAAGATGGGGTGCAGGACCACCTGGATGGCATGAGCGTCGATTACGATTCCTGGTGGTTCAATCTCCGCGCCTCCAATACGGAGCCGCTCATAAGGCTCAATCTGGAAGCGGGACTACGCGACGAGATGGAGTCGAGGAAGAATGAGGTCCTTGAGATCATCCACCGGACAGATCCGACCATGCGAATAAAGGCCTGATACCGAGTCGCTTTTTGTCCGCCCGCTTCGTTGCGAAAAGGTCATGTACATCCAGTACATTTGGCCTTTCCGCGCCTCGCCGATCGGCCAAAAATCCTTCGCCATCTGACTCATTTATTTCCTTCCGAGCCCTTTGTTGTGTTCCCGTCGTCCGGGTACCCGCGCCGAAGGCGTGGGTGGATGCCTTTGAATGCAACTCGGTATGATGCGATAATGCCGTTTTAGGACCGCCAGGGTCCAATCGGGCCTACCTCGGGTATGCCGCCACGCAGACAAAGAAGGTATTATCGCCCGTGTTATTGACAAGCCGGTGGGGCTCTCCGGCAGGGATCCATATGGCGTCGCCCTGCTTCACCTCCTGTTCCTCATCCCCGACCTTCATGAGCCCGCCGCCCTGGAGAATAAAGTATATTTCCTCCACCGTATCGACATGCTCTTCGATCGTGTTGCCGGCCGGGAGGTATGCCCACGCGAAAAATTCCATCGACCTCAGGTGCTCGCTCGTAAGCACCATCCTGGCGACACCGCCCCAGTGAGCCCTGTAAGTCGTCGCCTGTACCACCGGATCATTGATGTTCCTCACGATCATTGTCCGTCTCCTCGTCATCGGCCTTTTTTTCGAATTATAGCAGGTGACGCCGCCATGTCAACAGATAAACCGGTTTTACCACCGGACCGGCAGGAAAGATGCCTGGGCAATGCGAAGGGTATTGAGCTTCGGCGGCCTTTCCATTACATTATTGAATCGGGCTACTACCACGTTGCCTTCAAAGATGTGGGCCAATAACTCCACCGAGGGGGAAAGCCGGCGGGCACCCGCGAAGCGGGTCGTGGCTTT
Source organism: Syntrophorhabdales bacterium (assembly GCA_050011095.1). Classification (GTDB taxonomy): domain Bacteria; phylum Desulfobacterota; class Syntrophorhabdia; order Syntrophorhabdales; family WCHB1-27; genus JBEKJU01. Next base: position 980 of record JBEKJU010000439.1, on the reverse strand, counting down.
GCCGTTGGAGGGGGCGCTGAGCCCATCGGTTATAAACGACCTTGAGGGGGAAGGCTCCGACGGCTTTGCCGCTGGAGGGGGCGCTGAGCCCATCGGTTATAAACGACCTTGAGGGGGAAGGCTCCGACGGCTTTGCCGCTGGAGGGGGCGCTGAGCCCCAATAATTGCATGCGAATAAAGCTCATTATGTTTGACCTAGACGGGACGCTCGTCGATTCGAGCATCGACATCTGCAATGCCCTCAATTACGCGATAAGGCCCTACGGTCTTCCCGAGGTAGGCGTGGCGGAGACGATCGGCCTGATCGGGGAGGGGTTAGCGAGGCTCATCGGAAAACTGGTGGAGAAGAGGGGCCCTCACCTTGACGCGCGGGCGCTGCTCGACCGGTTCCTCGAATACTACTCGGTCCATCTGGCCGATCACTCCCTGCCTTTTCCCGGCGCGGAAAGGGTGCTCAAGGACCTCTCGCAGTACAAGAAAGCGGTCATCTCGAACAAGCTCGAATCCCTCTCGGTCCATCTCCTCGACGCCCTCGGCCTTCTTAGATACCTCGACTACGTGGCCGGCGGCGATACATACCCTGAAAAGAAACCCTCCCCCGTCCCCATCTTCACCGTCCTTTCCCGGTTCGATACCCTCCCGCCGGAAGCGCTCTTCCTGGGGGATAGTGTCTACGACATGAGGGCGAGCCGGGCTGCGGGCGTGAAGAGTGTTGCCGCCCTCTACGGGTATGGCCCCCCCGGATTTTCGGACGGCGCCGACTACTCCATAAAAGGCATCGAGGAGTTAATAGGGATCGTCGAGCACCTGGAGTCCGCTCCGGCCTCCGGTGAGGGAACGTAAACCGCCTCCCGGCTAAGGGCTCGTCAGAAAATAAATGGGCCATCTGGCTCGTCTTTTTGTCCGCCCGCTTCGTTGCGAAAAGGTCATGTACATCCAGTACATTTGGCCTTTCCGCGCCTCGCCGATCAGCCAAAAAT
>JBEKJU010000438.1:0-3487 GCA_050011095.1 Syntrophorhabdales bacterium | reverse complement strand
AGTAAGAACGATTTGCTTGGGTTGCTGGCATTCACCTACGAAGGTGGCGTTGAGAGGCACGGTGGAAGCTATCGATTGCCGAGTATAATAAGTCATCGCGCAGAGATAAAAGTTGCCTTCCCGTCCTCTCGTCTCCCGCTATGGTTATACGGTCAGTCGTCTTTACTTGTCTTCGGGCCATTTATCAATGAATCCCATAGCCACAGCATGTTCCACAAGGTTTAGGAAGTCACCATCTCCGTTGCCACGGTATGCTCCGGCCAGCACTTCCCTGTAGCCAGGCAGCATAGCGTAATTTCCCGAGACCGCCGCAGCGACCTGTGCCCCATACGTCGCCCACAACTCCGGCGTACAATCCCGGGCAAGGACGCCCCATTCGACCTTGTCGCGGACGTGTACGAGGGCTGCTACGGCGGCGACCGTCAGTGGGTCGCTTTCCAGAACCACGAAGTTCTTCTCGAAAAGGCGTCCCTTCTCCCCGGGGAGCCTGGCGGCTACTGCCCTCATCAGGCTTTTGCGGGAAGCCCCGAAGCGCTCCAAGTGGCGCACGACGGACCTTTGCTTCTCTGGTGACAGCACGTCCTGGACCGACAGAGTCCCTTTGATCGCGTCATGGACCGTCTTTCCGATCAGCTCGCCCAGGACCGTGTGCTTGCCCGCGCCCGACAAGGGCGCTCCGGTGTGAAGCCGCGCGGCCACTGCGATCTGGTCTGTCCCCGTGCCTGTGGCAAGGCCGTTCGAGTACCGGGAGTTGATAGCCAATTCCTGCATGACCGCGGCCTTCGCCTCGGTCGCAGTCATGACCGCACATACCATGGCCCCCGGCGTCAGCTCCCGATTGACGAGCAGGATCGTGTTGATGGTGCCGTCAAGCACGGGTCCTTCGGCGGAGACCTGCTCGTATATGCCGTCGTGCTCGTAGACGGTGGCGGGGTCTCCCGCCCGGCCTGCGTTGCCTTCCACGCCGCCGGTGCAGGCTGCCAGGACCACGAGGTCCCGGAAGCGCTCCTCTTTGATGACCGCGCAGCGCATGTTTGCGGCCGTTCCAAGCCCGGCGCACCGATTCTCGGGCAGTCCATGCCTGCCGCACACGAGGGCCATGTATGCGACGGGATCGCTGACGGCGATGATATGATCGGGGTGGTCGTGCCCGGAAGGCTCCGATGACTGGTGATTGTATACGTAAGCGAGGTCGTCCCTGACGCCTCCCGCCGCCCCGCAAGTGGAGATTACCCGATGGGGCACGAGGAAGCGGGCGTAGAGTATCTTTTCCTTGCGGTGGATTTCCACGCCGTCATAGTAGGTCCCTAGAACCATCCGCCTCTCCTTCCGTTCGTCATTTCAGCTTGAAGACAATGGGGATCACGAGCTCGGCCCTGCCGGGCGGCCTGGGGAAAGGCTGGCAACGCCTGATTGCATCGAGCACCGTCCTGTCGAGGAGATCGTGCCCGGAGCTTTCCACGATCCTTATGTTTCGCGCAAGTCCGTCTTCTATGATGATAAAGCCCACCGTGACTTTTCCGCGCAATCCTGCGCGCCGCGCCTCCCCAGGGTAGACCAGGTTCTTCACTATGAGGCCCCGTATATAGGCGAACTGCGAAGCAACGTAGGCGTCGCTGCCTGAGCCAGTCCCCGGCCCCCCTCCGCCCGACGCGCTTTCACCGCCGGTCGACGTCCCGCCTCCGGCCGGCGATATTGGCCCTGTTCCGCCCCGGCCTGCCTCGTTACCCGTCCATGTGCCGCCGCCCTGGGCCTCGGGGGTCTCCACTGGGTCGCCTGCCGGATGCGCCTGCGCATCAGAGACTTCCACGTTCTTAGCCGAAGGGGAGGGGGCAAGGGACACGGGGCGTTCTGGGGCCTCTGCCCCCGCGTGCGCCGCCGCCTCGCTCCTCGCTATTTTTGAATGGTCCGGCAGCGCCGGTTGGCTTGCCTGAATGCGCGGACCGGCCTCGTGCGGATGCTTTTCGTACCGTGGTCCCGACGGCCTGTGGCCGGGGCGGGCGCCCGCCAGTCCAGGGAAAGGACCAGGGCCCCTGTAAAAAAATTCTTTTTCTCCTGCCACGTGCCTGCTATAGGTCCGATCTTGACCCTCCTTCCCTTGAGACCGGCCGGATCAGCGGCGTCGGACACGATGGACCGTTCAGGACGATTACAGGGGTCTGATAGACCTTCTCTATCGTCTCCCGGGTCAGCACACACTCAGGCGGTCCGTCCGAGTGTAGGGCGCCTTTATCCATGAGCAGGAGCCGCTGGCAATACTGGCTCGCCAGATTGAGGTCATGAAGTATCATGACCACGGTGAGCCGCTTTTCCCTGTTGAGCTTTACCACGAGATCCAAAAGGACTACCTGGTGCCTGATATCGAGATGGCTCGTCGGCTCGTCCAGAAAGAGCAGTCTGGGTTGCTGCGCAAGGGACCTTGCAACGAAGGCCAGTTGGCGCTCTCCGCTGCTCAGCGTGGAAACGGGCCGATCTCCAAGGTGCAGAAGGCCCGTCACCCTCATGGCCTCGCGAGCCGCATCCATGTCCGTCTCCCCGTCCAGGAGCCGGTAACGCTCTCTCAATGGAATCCGGCCGAGGAGCACCAGGTCTTCGATACTCATATCAATGTCCCGGTCGATCGGCCCGACCATCGCAATCCGGGTCGCCAGCTCCCTGTAGCTCATGGCGAGGATGCTCCTTCCTTCGAGCAGCACCTCGCCGGCCACGGGCCTTATCACCTTCGTCGCCACTCTAACAAGGGTCGTCTTGCCGGACCCGTTCGGGCCTATGACGCCCACGAACTCTCCCTCGTTTATGGTAAAGCTGACATCCCTGAGGACTATGTTTCCGCCGTACCCGCAGCTCACGCGCCGGAGTTCGAGCATTACACGTCTCCTCCCGCACGGGTCTTCCTGGTCAAAGCGTAGATGAAGAGAACGCCACCCACAATGCCTGTCACGACGCCAACGGGTAATTCGATGGGAGATGCGATAGTCCTCGCAACCGTATCCGACAGGATCAAAAATATTGCCCCGGAAAGAAAAGAAGAAACCAGGAGAATGCGGTGGTCCGGACCGACGACAAGGCGAAGAAAGTGCGGGACGACAAGGCCGACGAAACCGATGGCGCCCGATAGGGAGACGCACATTCCCGTAAGCAGCGACATGAGGATAAAGAGCATCTTTTTCGTCCGCTCAACGTTTACGCCGAGGTGCAGGGCGTCCTCTTCGCCAAGGCTCAGCGCGTTGAGGTCGAAGCAGAAGAAGTACGAAAGAACAAGTCCTGCGATGGTCACTGCGAGGGCAAGCTTCACGAGGAACCAGTCGGTCTCTCCGAGAGAGCCGATGATCCAGAACAGGATGCCGTGGAGGTCTTCCAAACTGGAGACGGACATGATCAGAAGCACCAGGGACGAGCATATGAAGCTGAGCATGACCCCTATGAGGAGAAGGCCCTGGACGCTCAACACACCCCTTTTTGAGCTTAACGTCTGGAGAAGGAGCAT
>JBEKJU010000437.1:0-2903 GCA_050011095.1 Syntrophorhabdales bacterium | reverse complement strand
CGGCGAGGAGGCAATCAGGATATTCACAGCGCACCCGGGGGAATTCGATCTGGTCCTTACGGATCTCATGATGCTCGATATGATGGGAGACGAAATAGCCGAAAGAATCAGCTCCATCCGTCCCGACATACCTATTGTCGTGATGACCGGCACGCCGGACGCCCTCCCCCGCAGCAAGGCAAAGGCGGCAGGCGTCTGCAGGGTGCTTGGCAAACCACTTACGAAAGCGGAACTGCGTGAAGGGCTCAGGCGTGCTCTGTCCCACGATTGTTAGCGGCGCTCGGCCCTGACAACCGTTTTCTGCAGAACATGAAAGAACTCTGACCTGGTGAAGGGCTTGGACACGGTGCCTCTCACGAGAGGGGGTATGTCACCGGGGATGTCTTCTCCGACATAATTGGTAACGAGGATTATCGGGAGCTCGGGGTTGATTTCGAGCACCTTTCTGACGAGGTCGGAGCCGGACATGGAAGGCATGGTGAGATCGGTAACCAGGAGGGCTATGTTCCGGGCATTCTCCTCGTAGTGCCGCAGCGCCTTTACAGGATCGTCGAACGACACGTGCGGGCAGCCGTACTCTTCTACAAGCGCTCCCATCATTTCTTCGATCATCTCCTCGTCGTCGACAATGAGAACGATATGCTTGTCATCGCAAGTGGTGACGGCCATGGCACATCATAACACGACATAAGTACAAGCGCTCCCATCATTTCTTCGATCATCTCCTCGTCGTCGACAATGAGAACGATATGCTTGTCATCGCAAGTGGTGACGGCCATGGCACATCATAACACGACATAAGGAAAAGAAAAAAAGGTTATCTGATCCCCTGCGACAACACAGCCCCAAGAGCGGGGATTGCACTCGAAGTCCTACGAGGCGCATTGGCCGAAAAACTCTCGCTCAGAAACAAGAAGGGAAGAAGGCATCTACTGACATCAAAACCGGTTACTGGTGATTAGCTGCGCAAATGCCGGGAGAAAGAAGAGAAATCAGGCTTACTCGTCGAGTACCTTCCTAATCGTCCTTGCTATCTCCCGTTTGGTCAAAGGCTTCATCGCAAAAGCCCTGATGCCCTCCCGCCTTGGCCTTGTCCGCATCGACCACATAGCTGAAACCGGTGCACATGATGATGGGCAGGCCTGGCTGGAGGGTGAGGATCTCTTTGGCAAGTTCAACACCCGTCATTTCGGGCATGGTCTGGTCGGTGATGACGAGATCGAACCGGGATGGGTCCAGTCTGAAGAGGACAAGCGCCTCCCTGCAGTCATCCTGGAGGTAACCTCGTAGCCGAGTTCCGCGAGGATATCTTCACCCATCTCTACGAGGGCTTCTTCGTCATCGACGAAGAGGATTCGCTCGGAGCCGGTGGGGATCTCGTCGTCGGCGACTGCGTCGGCTTCGAGTTCTCCTGTAATCTGAGGGAAGTATACGGTGAAGGTGGAACCTCTGCCGGGTTCACTTTCGACGGTAATGTAGCCGTTGTGCTGCTTCACAATACCAATGGACGACGGAAAGACCGAGACCTGTGCCTTCTCCCAATTTCTTCGTCGTAAAGAAGGGATCGAATATCTTATCCATAATGTCGGTAGATATACCGGTGCCCGTATCAAGGACAATAAGCCTCATATAGAGGCCTGGCCGGATCCCGTGGGGGTTGCCATTTGACGGTGAAATCCTGAAATCGTTCAGTTCGATGTCCAGGCTCCCTCCCGTCTCCCGCATCGCATAAGTTGCATTGGTACAAAGGTTCATCAACACCTGCTGTATCTGGGTAGGGTCTGCAAGGATCGGCCCCGACTCGCTCTCAACGTTCACCCTGATGCCGATGGTCGTAGGCGTAGTTGCCTTGATGAGCATAGCGGTCTCCTTGACGATGTTGCTCACACGCAAGGGTTTCTTCTCCTGTTCGGTCTTTCTGCTGAAGGTGAGCATCTGCCTCACCAGGTCCCGCCCCCGGAGGCCCGCTTCCATAATCCTCTGAAGGTGATGTGCGTCCCGGCTCCCTTGAGGAACGTGGTCCTCCAGCAGTTCCGTGAACCCGATGACGGCGGCAAGGATGTTGTTGAAACCGTGGGGGATGCCGCTCAATACCCCGAGCGCCTCCATTTTTTGAGCCTGGCGGAGTTGTTGCTCGACCTTCTCCCGTTCCCCGGTTTCGCGCATGAGCTTGTCGTATGCCTCTTGGAGCTCCGAGGTCCTCTCCTTGACCCGCTCTTCAAGTTCGTCGCGGGCCTTCTTCACAGCCTCCTCATCCTTCATGCGAACCATCGCCACCGCCACCCTGGCTGGCCACGCCCTTCATGAGGGAAAGATCGTCATCGCTAAAGGTCTCCCTATCGCAGGTGTCGAAGGAGAGCGTGCCCATGGCATTTCCGTCGCGTCCGGGGAGCGGATGGCAGGCGTAGGCCTTGATGCCGTACGATTTTACCAGTTCGGTGCGGGGGTCTGGCGTTGTGGGAATGTGCTCTGCCACTATGCGACAGGCGTCTCGTGCGGCGCAGCCACAGACCGCCACGCCGTAGTCGAGCCATTGGATCTTTCGAGCCTCCTCCTCGGGGATTCCCGCATAAGCGTTGAGCTTGAGCCTGCCTGCCTCTTCAACCGCGAGAAAATTGAAGAACGCGTGGCAACCGAGGTGCTCCATCACATCCCGGCAGAGGGAGTTGACCAGTTTCTGCGGATCGGGGCTCTGGAGCATTTCCTCCGCGGTGTGGGCGAGCAGTTCGAACCTCCTGGCGCTGTTCTGGAGATCGGTCTCAGCCCGGGTGCGGAGCTTGTCCTGCTCCATCGTATCCAGGGCGTAGGAGACGTCGGGGGTGTGGGATTGGAGCTGGTCGACCTGCTCCGCGTAGAAGTTTTTGTTCGGTATTGCTTAGTTTTTGTTTTGAGTGTTTAGGTTT
>JBEKJU010000436.1:0-4387 GCA_050011095.1 Syntrophorhabdales bacterium | reverse complement strand
GAAAATAAATGGGCCATCTGGCTCGTCTTTTTGTCCGCGCGCTTCGTTGCGAAAAGGTCATGTACATCCAGTACATTTGGCCTTTCCGCGCCTCGCCGATCGGCCAAAAATCCTTCGCCATCCGACTCATTTATTTCCTTCCGAGCCCTTACCTCCCACGTCGCGGGTGCCAAGAAACGTATTTTTTCGCCTCCGCTCCTTCCTTTTCATGAAGGGGAGGCCGGCGGGTACCCACGGAGTGGGTGTCGCGAAGCGGGTCGTGCTCTGCCATTGGAGGGGGCGACGCCAGCCCGACGGGTACCGGTTCGCCTCCGCCCCTTCCTTTTTATGAGGGGGAGGCTCCGTGAGCTTCGCTCACGGAGGGGGCGACGCTAGCCCCCAATAATTGCCTAGCCCCCAATAAAGTATTTCGCCTCAGCCGCCGATAATAGAAAAAGGACGGAGGGGCATAGCGTGTTTGCGATCATCGGCTGCGTACTTGTAATCGGGGCGGTCTTCGGCGGCTTCGCCATGGAGGGCGGTCCCTTCCTCGTGCTCATGCAGGTGGCGGAGATCATCATCATCTGCGGCGCGGCAATGGGGGCGCTCCTCATCTCGGCCCCCGCGAAGACGCTGAAGGCGATCATCGCCAAGGTGATGGGCTGCTTCAAGGGCGCGGCCGTGAGCGGCGAGACCTACATGGACCTCCTCAAGCTCCTCTTCGAGGTCTTCCAGATCAGCCGCAAGGAAGGGCTGATCGGCCTTGAGGGCCACATCGAGAGACCGGAGGCAAGCTCCGTCTTCAGCGCCTATCCGCACCTCCTCTCCCAGAAGCGCCTACTCGATTTCATGTGCGACACGTTCCGCCTCGTCATCCTCGGCGGTGTGCCGCCCCACGACATGGAGTCCCTCATGGATTCGGACATAGAGACCCAGCACCACGACGGCACGAAGCCGGGAATGCTGCTCCAGAAGATCGGGGATTCGATGCCTGGGCTTGGGATCGTGGCGGCGGTCCTCGGTATCGTCATCACCATGCAGGCCATAGGCGGGCCGGCCGAAGAGGTGGGCCACAAGGTGGCGGCGGCCCTGGTCGGCACATTCCTCGGCCTGTTTTTGTCCTACGGCTTCATCCAGCCCATCTCGACCAACATCGACATGTCGAATGAAGAGGAATCCCAGGTCTACGAGACGATCAAGGCGGCCATGATCGCCTTTGCGAAGGGGTTCAACCCCATTGTCTGCATCGAGTTCGCGAGGCGGACGATCCCGGAGGATTACAGACCCAGCTTCCAGGCGATGGAAGATCACGTTAAGGGGAAGAAATGACGGACGAGGACCACTCAAACCCGGTCAGGATCATCGTCAAGAAAAAGAAGGGCCACGCGGGCGGCCACGGAGGGGCCTGGAAGGTGGCCTACGCCGATTTCGTCACCGCCATGATGGCGCTCTTCATCGTCCTCTGGATCGTCGGCCAGAGCAAGGAGGTGAAGGAAGCCATCGCCGCCTATTTCAAGGACCCCGGCGTCTTCACGTCCGGCAGGGCGGGCGGCATCCTTCCGGGCGACCAGAAGACGTTCAATTTCCCCGCCCCCGCCGTGCCCACCGACAAATCGCCCGACGAGATGGAGAGGCTGAAGGCGGCCGCGGGGAACATCCAGAAGGCGATCTCGTCCATCCCGGACTTCAACAAGTTCAAGGACAAGGTCCAGGTCGTGGTGACGGAGCAGGGCATGAGGATCGACCTCGTGGAGGCCTCCGAGGGTCTCTTCTTCGACATCGGCAAGGCGAACCTCAAGCCCGAGACGGTGAGGCTCCTCAAGATGATCGCCTCCCGCCTGGGGGCGCTGCCCAACAACGTCGTCGTCGAGGGCTATACGGATGCCCGGCCCTACGCGTCCTCGGGGTATTCGAACTGGAACCTGAGCACGGACAGGGCGAACAGCGCGCGCATGGTGCTGGAGGAGAACGGCCTCCGGCGCAATCAGCTCCGGGAGGTACGGGGCTTCGGCGACAGGAATTTGCGAATCCCCGAGAAGCCTTACGACTACGCTAACAGGCGGGTAAGCATCCTCGTCGTGCCGGGCAGCCAGGCGGCAGCCCTGCTGTCCGCGACGCAGGCCGCGCAGGCAGCGCATGCCGCGCAGACCGCACCGGTCGCGCCGCCGACGGCGGCGACGCCCGGGGCGCGAACTAAGGGCTCGAAATAAATGAGTCGGATGGCGAAGGATTTTTGGCCGATCGGCGAGGCGCGGAAAGGCCAAATGTACTGGATGTACATGACCTTTTCGCAACGAAGCGGGCGGACAAAAGGACGAGCCGGATGGCCCATTTATTTCCTTCCGAGCCCTAAGCAGGGGCCGTGATGATCGACGCACGAGAGAGATCGCGGATACTCGTTGTCAATGAGGACCACATGGTCCTTGACCTGATCGCGGGCATTCTGCGCAACGACGCGTCCATCGAGGTCCGATGCGCCCGCGGGACGCGCGAGGGACAGGCCGCGGCATCAGAGATGGCGCCCGACCTGGTCATCTGCCCCTGCCGGGACGCCGCCGGGTGGGTGGGCTTCCTCGGCCGGATGAGGCATGACGACGCGTTCCCCTCCCCCCTTCTCCTCCTCCTCGGCGACGGCGCCGGGGGCGGGCAAGAGAGAGGGAGCGGAGACACGGCCGCGCGCGGGCCGGCCCCGCAATGTCCCGATGATACCGGGTTGTATTCACAAGCCCCGCTAAGCCCGTCGGTCAAAAACGCCCTTGACGGGGCCGATGACTATATCGAGCTATCCCTCTGCCGCCCCTTCCTGCGCACGAGGATCAGCGCCCTCGTCGGCGCGAGGCGCCTCCAGGAGGAGTTGAAGGGGGTAAACGAGAGGCTGGCCAAGGCGCGCGGCCGCATGGAGCGCTATTACGCGGAGACGACGGCCATTTCCCTCAAGGTCCTGGAAGTGAGCATGCCGGGGGCGGGCGACCGGGCGCGGGAGGCGCTCGATTTCGCCTCGTTCATCGCGGCCCGCCTGGGCCTCCCCGTCGAGAAGCGCAAAAAACTCGAATTTGCCGCCCTCTTTCACGAGATAGGCAAGGTCGGCCTGCCGGATGGGTTAATGCGTCAGAGGTATCACAGCCTGCCGGAGGCGCAGAGGGCCGCCTACCGGCAATACGCGCTCATCGGCGCGACGATCGTCGCTGATGCCACGCCATACAGGGAATCGGCCGACGCCATCTGCCACCAGCTCGAAAACTACGACGGCTCGGGCTTCCCCGACGGCCTGCTGGGGGAGGAGATACCATCGGGCGCGAGGGTGCTCCGGGCGGTCGTGCTCTACGAGCGGTTTCTCGGCGAGTGCCGCTCCATGGCCGATATCGTCGAGGGGGTGCGCCTCTCGATGCACTCGGTCCTCGACCAGAGGATCGCGAACCTCCTCATAGAATTCCTCGGCCGCAAGCAGAGAAAGGGCGAGAGAAACACGGTGAAGCTCGGGGTGGACGAGCTGAAGCCGGGCATGGTGATCGCCGAGGACGTGTACGCGGGAAGCGGCGTGAAGCTCCTCGCGAAGGGCGTCCGGCTCCTGGACAAGACGCTCGGGGTGCTCCTCGAACGGAACGAGACGGACCCCATCGTCGGCGGCGTCTGCATCCTCACGGACTGGTCGCTCCTCGACGGGGACTCGGTATGACGCAATACATCACGGAACGGCCGGCAAAGAAGAGTTACCCGTAATCGCCGTTCTCCCGCCCGCGGGCCTTACCCCGATGACCACAATCGACCCCCCATATTGAGTTGCTTATCTTCGGCAACCAGCCATGCCTTTCGGCGCGGGCACCCTCCTGGCCGGCGCCGCGGAAGACACCCCGGTATGATGACGGACAGGCTGAAAACCGGATGGGCGGGAGACGAAGCGGGCAGGGGGTTGGGCGAAACAACCCTTACTGCCCGCTTCGAGGGGGAGGGCGTCCTCCCCGATTATCGTTCTTCAATCATTCCGTCAGAACGCGTACTGTGCGCTTAAGGTGAAGCCGTCGCCCAGGCCCAGCCTGCTGCCCGTCAGGTTGTTGCCCCCCAGGTTGGCGGGCAGGATCGAGGCGCCCGTATTGACGTAGGCGGCGATCAGCGTGAAGTGCTTGTCGACGAACCACGCGGCGTGGATATCGTAATAATCGGCGTTCTTTACGTCGTTGAACCTGGCGCCCTGCTTGTATTCAAACCCCACCGCGAGCTGCTTGATGGGTATGAAGTCGATGTTGCCGAAGCCCGTCACCCTCCGGCTGTTATCGAAACCGAGTACGCCGGTGGCTATCCCTTGCGTGGAGAGCGCGCCTACCGATATGAGCACCGGGACCGGCAGTTGAGTGATGAGCTTCGTGGCGACCGCGTAATAATCCCAGGACGAGGCGGTGGTACCGTCAAC
>JBEKJU010000435.1:0-4048 GCA_050011095.1 Syntrophorhabdales bacterium | reverse complement strand
GTCCGCCCGCTTCGTTGCGAAAAGGTCATGTACATCCAGTACATTTGGCCTTTCCGCGCCTCGCCGATCGGCCAAAAATCCTTCGCCATCTGACTCATTTATTTCCTTCCGAGCCCTTAGCGACGAGCACGCGAAGGGGGCCGTCAATTCACCCGCCCATGGCCGGGTGTCGAGGCAGGGAATTCACACACATTTAACGTCTTCTTCATGATCGGCCAACAATCGTGCCGTAAACTACATCTATATCACTTCCTCCCCGCCCGGGGTCTTCCTCCCCCCCACAAAGGAGACCCCGGGCCCCCTTTTCGTCCGGTTAGTATGCGCGACGATACTTCCTTGTGATGCCTTCCGTGATCCGGCGAAGGGGATGAAACTCCGGGATAAAGGATCACGGCTTCAGGTTCGATGGTGTTGTGATGGCCTCTGATCCATGCTGCCCCTGCCATCGACATGCCCGGTCTTTTTAACGGAATCTTCATTAAGGCTTAACCGGCGAATGGTACTTAAGAAGCATGCCGCCCCACGGTGTCCGGACCGAGGACAAACAGAGCCACCAAAGGAATAACCCACGGGAGATTAATCAATGGGCAGAAAGACCTATATCCTCGACACGAACGTGCTTATTCACGACCCCGACTGCATGTTTCGCTTTCAGGAGAACGAGGTTGTCATACCTTTCGAGACCCTTGAAGAGCTCGACAGGTTAAAAAAGCGATACGACAGCATAGGGCACAATGCGAGGCAGACGGTCCGCCGTCTCGGCGCCCTCATCGAGAAGGGGGGCAGTGGCGAGCTGACAATGACGGAGGGCGGCACACTCAGGCTCGACTCAACACTCATGCAGGAGAGCAAGAGGCTGGATCTGCCCCTCCGGCTTGACAAGGCCTCCGGGCAGGGTACGGACAACCGCATCATCGCCCTGGCATGGCTTTACAAACAGAGGCATAACGGCAATACGGTTTTCGTCTCAAAGGACATCAATGCGAGGGTAAAGGCCATGGCCCTCGGCATCAGGGCTGAGGACTACGAGACGGACAAGGCGGACGCCTCCACTATCTACTCGGGCCATGTCGCGCTCACTGTCCCCTCTTCCCTGATAGACAGATTGCATGAAACAGGGGGGCTTCCCACAAGCGCATTGTCCGGCGCCGGTCCCGAACTGCTCGAAAACCAGTGTCTGCTTCTCACCTCCCAGGAAGGCCTGTCAGCCCTGGCGACCAATAGGGGTGGCACCCTCAGGAGGCTGAGCCGTTCCAACGCCGCCTTCTGGGGGGTGAAGGCGCGTAATAAAGAACAACAGTTCGCGATCGAACTCCTCACGGAAAACACCATCCAGGCAGTCACCCTCGTAGGCCAGGCAGGAACGGGCAAGACGCTCCTCGCCCTCGCCGTGGGTCTCCACAAGACGCTGGAAGAGGGGCTGTTCAGCCGAATCCTCGTGACGAAGCCGGTGGTGCCGGTGGGGAGACAAGACATAGGCTTTCTGCCGGGGAATAAGGAAGACAAAATGCGTCCCTGGGTGCAGTCGGTCTTTGACAACCTCGCGCCGTTGTCCCGGAACAACCAGAAGATGACCCTCGATTACCTCCTGACCGCGGATCTCCTGGAGATCGAGTCAATCGCTCACATCAGGGGTAGAAATCTCGCCAAATCGTGGATCATCGTGGACGAATCGCAAAATCTGAGCCGCCACGAGGTGAAGACCGTCCTGAGCCGGGTGGCCGAGGGCAGCAAGATCGTCCTTACCGGCGACATCTCCCAAATCGACTCGCCCTCCCTCGACGCCGGCTCAAACGGGCTCAGCTACCTCATCAGCAAGTTCAAGGGCCAGGGCCTCTATGGCCACATCACCCTCACGAAGACCCTCCGGAGTCCCATCGCCCTTCTTGCGGCGGAACTCCTTTGATCGAGGGGAGGGATCGCCGCGGGGCGACCACGTGCGCCACGGGCCGGCGGCACTAGTGAAATCGAGGAACAATTCGCCCTGTCCGTCCTCAAGGGGTCGGGAAAAGGTCCACCCATGACGAAATCCCCGCACCCGTCCATCCGGCCATTGCTAAGGCATTGCGGATGACGGGATGCCCTTCTGTCCGACAAAAGCTTAAGGAAGGGTGAATAGAAAGTGAAGGGTCGATTAATTCAAGAGGAGAGGAGGCGCGGACCGAATAAATGACCCTGCTGCAAGCAGCAGGGTATCCAAGACAACGAGCGGAGCGAGTCTTTGAGCAAGGGGGAGTCTCTGCGGGCTTTGCCCGCAGAGGGGTCTCTGCGGGCTTTGCCCGCAGAGGGGGCGACCGCGGGGTACCCACACAGTGGGTCGCGCGAAAGTGGGTGTCCCAATAATTGCCGGCGGAGCGAAGCGGAAAAAGATTCTCCCTGCAGCAAGCTGCAGGGAATCCGCAAGTTGAAATGGCGGCGGGTCGTGACTACCATAGCTATAGAAGGCATCCGAAGCGGGAATGGTGGGACAATGAGAAGGCTCCTTTTGGTCGCTCTGGCGCTGGCCGCTGTTTCCTCGTGCACAACGGTGCTGAGAAAAGACGTCATGGAAAGGGGCGTGAGGAACGTTTCCCTTGACGATTTGACGAGAAACCCCGAGGCTTACAAGGGAAAGCTCTTTGTTTTAGGCGGGACGATCACCCGTACGATGTCGGGCTCCGCAGGTATGCTCATCGACGCCCGATACGTCCCCGTAAATTCTCGGGGATATCTCACGCACAGGCAGCCGGGCGGCCGATTCATCGCGCTCTACCCGAGAAAGCGGGGGGTCCTCGACCCTATCGCCTATGGCGGCAATGGGCAAATAACGCTCGCGGCAGTCTTTATGGGCACCGAGACAGGCAGGGCCGGGGGAACGGTATATGTCGTCCCTGTATTCCAGATCGAAGAGATATATCTGTGGCCGACAGACCGATATTACACCTATTATTACGCTGATTTAGGCTGCCCAGGTCCATACTGGGGTCCATACTGGGGACCCTATTGGGGACCACCTTGGTGGCCCCACCTTTACCCTTTGTGCGAGAATCGTCATGACGATGCCTCTCGCAGTTTTTCTGTCCCGTCCTCTTCCATCAAATCTGCCAATAAGCCCTGAAATCCGGGATAAGCCCAAAGGCATTCCCCTTACCGGTTGCGGGTAATGACGGTGTGAGGCCGGGCGGAGGGGCGATTCCGGCGAAACATCGGATCGATCGCGGACTCCCGCCTTCGCGCAGCCTTACTCTCTTTCGAGGCCATTACCAGGACTATGATGATGGAGAAGCAAAGAAGAAGCGGCCACATGACGTACAGTATTTCCATTTGAGTCCTCCTCGGCAATGACGAAAGGAGCCGTCCCTTTAGGGGTGCGCTCCCCTCGGCGCGTTCCTGTCTTTCGTCATAGGCATGCGTCACCGTTGTATACGTCGTAAAGCGTATCAGGACGATGTGTGAGGATTATGAAAACTTTGTTAATAATGGGTGATACCTGGTACCCCCGCCGAAGGCGTCCCCATTTCCGGTCTTCCCGGAAAATAGGGGATTGTTGGGCCGCGCCCGGTCAGGCGATTTTGCGCGCACCCTTTCTTCCAGTTCAAGCCTTTCCAGAAGGCGCTGCGCCCTGATGGCATCGCCTTGCGATATGCCATTTTGAAACCCGCAGGCGGGACAGGCATTATGAATATTCAATCTCATTTTCCTTAGCGCCACGGGATAATTTCTTCCACACGCAATGCATCTGATTTCTACACTGAAATCTTCCATTTCTCACCCCCTCGGGTTTTGCCCGTCTTCCCTTTCGATTGTTGGACGGCATCCTGATTTTTGTGAAAAACACCGCCACTCAAAGAATATCAGCGAAATATTTCGCCTTTGCGAAAAAACCGTTAAGAACGGGTGAATAGCCACGGACCCGCCTGATGCGCGAGGGATGGAGGCGCCAGGGAAAGGGGGGCCGCGCGCGGAGCTACCGACTCTGCTCGCTCCGGGCCGGAACAAGAAGGCGATGCGTCTTTAACGCCACTTTCACGCGGCTGTAACATAACTGTAATAGGGCCATGGTACCTTG
>JBEKJU010000434.1:0-3437 GCA_050011095.1 Syntrophorhabdales bacterium | reverse complement strand
TCTCACGCGCTCCTTACCGTTACCTGCGAAAAGCACAATCCCGCAAAAGTCAAACTGCAGGTGTCCCCCGGCAGAGCCGGGGGTTTACCTTAATGAAATTATTGGGGCTCAGCGCCCCCTCCGGCAGCAAAGCTGCCGGAGCGTTCCCCCTCAAGGGCGTTTAGAGCGTTCCGCAGAATTAATTCCCGTTTGACGGCGGTGTGTCCGTCTTCTTCCGTCATTCCGGCGGACGCCGGTAAGCGTTGCGGGCCTTAATCCCGCGAAGGCGGGACATCCAGTGTTTTTAGGACCTTGCGAACTGCCTGGACCCCGGCGTCCGCCGGGGTGACGGATTTAATAAGTCAGTTATTTATGCAATCAGACACTAGTTTACCGGTCTTCCCAAAGCTGACTAGCTGATCTCGGCTATGGGGGCCTCCCGCATCCACAATTCGTGAATCGAGCGGTAGAGGTCCTCACTGACGGAGACCTTGTAGGGCGTCGGGTTTATCGACCTCATGTGATCGGCCCGCATCGTCTGGGTCTGATTGATCACATAGTCGCGGATCGTGTCGAGGGAGGGAAAGGCGTATGTCTGGCGTCCGTCCCAGACGCACCGGTGCAGGGGGATGACGCTCTTCGGCACCACGTAGGCGCGCTTCGTCTCGTTTAACGGGTGGCGGCACAGTATCCGATGGCCGACCTTCGGCGCGGGTTTTCCCGCCTCGATCATGAGATCGAGCAGGGGATGCTGGTTTTCCCCTATCAGCCTGTACACCTCTTTCCTGCCGGGAATGGTCATCTTGTCCAACTCGTCCGAGAGCTTGATCCTCGGATGGCCGTTTACGGCGACGAGCTTGTAGACACATCCCAGCGACGGCTGGGCCTGGCACGTCACGAGGTGCGTCCCTATGCCGAAGACATCGACCTCGTGACCCTGCTGCCCGAGGGACATGAGGATCGATTCGTTGACTTCATTACTCGCCATGATCGAGAGCCGTCCAAAAAAGTCGAGTAAGAGCATCTCCCCTATTTCTCTGAACACCTTTCTGACTTCCTTGGAGAAGTACGCCAGATCGCCTGAATCGAGCCTGACGCCCACGGGCATGTAACCGGCATCGATAAGCGCCAGGGCAACACAGATAAAGTTCGGGACACCCGATTCCAGGGTGTTGTAAGTGTCGACGAGGGCGAGAAAGCCGTCGGAGAAGGACCGCGCATAGGAGATGAACGCGGCCAGCTCTCCTTCGTTAGTCTGGTGATAGCCAAGCCTCTTTCGGTAGCGGAGCACTAGGTCGACGAAGTTGTGCTCCTTCCCGTCCGGTCCGGCGAGAAGGGGATCAGTGACCTCTTTGAGCCCGGAGAAAGAGGCGACGTACGAATGGGCCATGGTGCCCCTCGCCGGAATGCCAAAGAGCCGGCCTGCCCGCACATTGCTCGTTCCGTCGAACCCGCCGATATAGCTGTACCGGGAGGCGGAAACCGCCCCATCGGGCCCTTGCGCCCGGCGGAGCCCGAATTCAACGAGACCCTTGTCCATGCCGGCGGCCAGCCTGAAGCGGGCGGCGTTCGTCGCGATGAGGCTCGGAAAATTCGTCAGGTTCAGGAACGTCGTCTCCTGCATCTGGGCGATGGCGAGCGGTCCCTCAACCCGGATGAGCGGAATTCGGGGGAAGACGACCGTGCCCTCGGGCGGCGCGTAGATCTTCAGCTCCGAACAGTCGATACCCCTCAGCCAGTCGAAAAAGGCAGGCTCGCACGTTGCCATGGGTCCGCCTGCCCGCAGGTCGTCCGTTGGATAGTCGGTCGGCTCCCACGATCCGACCCCCCATCCGTCGAAACGGAATTCTTCGAAGCCGTGGGCGGTCTGCCTGATAAAACCGTGCGCCAGGCCCACCTCGAAGCAATGCTGCAAATCCGTCTTCCGCTTCACGATGCCGGCCCGCAGATAGGCGACGTCCTCGTCGGTAAAACTGAAGGCATGGAGCGAACGGATGACCTCTTCGAGGCCCGCGAAGATGGTGAATTCGCCGCCAAAGGGATTTTTCCTGAAAAAAAGATCGAATACCGCCTTTTCCTTGTGCTTGCCGTTCTTCCAGTAACCGTAGGCCATGGTGAGTTCGTACAGGTCGGTAAGCATCGGCCCCACAAACGCATTCGTAGGCCTCATAGGCCCTCTCCTTTCCTCTGGGGGTGTTCGCGCCTCATCGCGTCCCGTCGGCCTCCTTACGTCCTTATTGCACATTTAGTTATCATATCAGTTTAGGACTCGGAAGGAAATAAATGAGTCAGATGGCGAAGGATTTTTGGCCGATCGGCGAGGCGCGGAAAGGCCAAATGTTTTGGCCGATCGGCGAGGCGCGGAAAGGCCAAATGTACTGGATGTACATGACCTTTTCGCAACGAAGCGGGCGGACAAAAAGACGAGCCAGATGGCCCATTTATTTTCTGACGAGCCCTTAATGCCTCGGGGAACATCATGACAAGGAGGCGGAGTTTTCCCCCGCGGGTTACCGCGAATCGAACGGAAAGACTTGTATACTACGAGACACGATGACGTGGACCAACAATGGCGTTCCCGCAAACAGGGACGCCATTGCCGTTATTTGGGAGTGAAGGACTAAAACGATGGGCGATCACGGGAACCGCGAGATAAAGGAACTCTCCCTCCTCTTCGAGATCAGCACGAAGCTGAGCGAGAGCCTCGATCTCAAGACCGTTCTGAAACCGATTCTCCAGATGACGGCCGAGCACATGGAGATACTCAGGGGGACCCTCACCATCCTGAACAGAAACAAGGCGGAGATCGCCATCGAGGAGGCATACGGCCTTAGGCCGGAAGAACAGGCCAGGGGCAGGTATCGCATGGGTGAGGGGATCACGGGCAAGGTGATCGGGACAGGCAAACCGATCGTAGTTCCGAGCATCGCCGACGAGCCCCTGTTCCTCGACAGGACCGGCTCCCGGCAGCACCTGAACAAGAGGAACATCGCCTTTATTTGCGTGCCCGTGAAGATAGGCACCGAGGTGATCGGCGCCCTTTCCGCCGACCGCCTCCACAATGAGGATATCTCGCTCGACGATGACGTCCGTCTGCTCACGATCATCGCCTCGACCATCTCCCAGGCCGTGCGCCTCCGCCAGCTCGCCCAGGAAGAGCTTGAGAAGATGATGGAGGAGAACCAGAGCCTTCAGGAGCAGTTGAAGACCAGATACGGGATGAAGACCATCGTGGGCAGCTCGAAGGTCATGCAGAACGTCTATACGCTCATCGACAAGGTTTGCCGCACGAACGCGACGGTCCTGATCCTGGGTGAGAGCGGCGTGGGAAAGGAGCGGGTGGCCCAGACCATCCATTACAGCTCCAACCGCGCCGATAAGCCCTTCATCAAGGTCAACTGCGCGGCCCTGCCCGAGTCGCTCATAGAGAGCGAGCTTTTCGGCCACGAAAAAGGGGC
>JBEKJU010000433.1:0-4501 GCA_050011095.1 Syntrophorhabdales bacterium | reverse complement strand
ATGAAAAAGATTCTGCAGGGTAACGAGGCAATCGCTCGGGGTGCCTGGGAGGCCGGGGTAACGGTCGGCTGTGCCTACCCCGGCACGCCGAGCAGCGAGGTCATGGCCGAGCTGTCTCGATACGGCGAGATTTACACGGAGTGGTCACCCAATGAAAAGGTGGCCATAGAGGTGGCGCATGGGGCCTCGCTCGCGGGCGGAAGGGCCATTGCCTGCATGAAGCACGTGGGGCTGAACGTGGCCTCCGATCCCCTCATGACGATCTCCTATACGGGGGTGAAGGGCGGCCTCGTCATCGTCGTGGCCGATGATCCCGGCCAGCACAGCTCCCAGAACGAGCAGGACTCGAGGCACTGGACCCGCTTCGGCAAGATCCCCATGCTCGAGCCGGGGGATTCCCAGGAATGCAAGGATTTTACGAAGATCGCCTTCGAGATCGGCGAAAAGTTTGACACGCCTGTCCTGGTACGGGGGGAGACGCGGGTCTCCCACTGCGACTCCCCCGTGGAACTCGGCGACAGAACGGAATCGTCCATGGAGAAGGGCCTTTCCCGGAAGGATGCGCCGAAGTACGTGATGGTCCCCATGTATTCGAGGGTGCGGCGCCTCTTCGTGGAAGAGCGCACAGGCAAGCTGGCCGACTACGCGGATACGGAGTTTCCCTACAACAGGATGGAGCTAAACGACACCTCCCTGGGGTTCATCTCCTCGGGCGTCTCCTATCTCTACACCAAGGATGTCTTCCCTCAATATTCCTTCCTGAAGCTGGGCATGGTCTGGCCCCTGCCGTGGAAGATGATCGACGCATTCTTCAAGAAGGTGAAAAAGGTGATCGTCGTCGAGGAACTCGACCCCTTCTTCGAGACGGAGATCAGGGCGAGGGGCTACAAGGTATGGCACGGCAAGGACCTCATCCCATCGGTAGGTGAGCTGTCGCCGGGTATCGTGGAACAATCGCTCACAAAAGCCGTAACAGGCAAAAGCTATAAAGGGCCGAAGGTGCTGGTGTCGCCCGAAGACCTGCCCAGAAGGCCGCCGAACCTCTGCGCCGGCTGCTCCCACAGGCCCCTTTTCTATGCCCTGAAAAAGCTCGGGCTCTTCGTGTTCGGCGATATCGGCTGCTACGCCCTCGCGGTAGCCCCTCCCCTCTCCGCCATGCACGCCTCGACCTGCATGGGTGCGGGCATAGGCGGGGCCTACGGCGCGGGAAAGGTCCTCGGCAAAGAGGGACTGGGGAAGGTCTGCGCGGTCCTCGGCGATTCCACGTTCCTCCACAGCGGTATCACCCCGCTCATGGATACGGCGTACAACAAGGGGTATGCCACAACCATCATCCTCGACAACAGGATTACCGCCATGACGGGGCAACAGGAGACCCCTGGGACGGGATTTACCATCACGGGCGAACCAGCGAACATGATCGATTACGGAGAGCTTGCGAAGGCGATCGGGATCAGGCACGTGAGAAAGGTCGACCCTTACAACCTCAAGGAGACAATGGAGGTCATCAAGGAAGAGGTGGAAAGGGATGACGCCTCCGTCGTCATCACCGCGAACAGCCCCTGCATGCTCCTCCGCAGGGCAAAACCCCTGGAGAAGTTCGCCAATCCATTCTATGTGGTCGATGTGGACAGGTGCAGGGGCTGCAAGGCGTGCCTCGAGATCAACTGTCCCGCCATAAGCTGGCGGGCGGGCGTCGGCGAGACAACGGACGGCCACAAGAGGAAGGGGACCGTCTCGATCAACAGGGACCAGTGCGTGGGCTGCGCGGTCTGTGAACAGATATGCAAGTTCGAGTCTATTGTGCCGGGCACGAAGTGAGGAGGGGGCCGATGGATAATAACGTGACGAATATATTTCTCTCGGGCGTGGGCGGCCAGGGGACGATCCTCGCGAGCAATATCATGGCCGAGGTCTTCCTGGGCGCCGGCTATGACGTGAAGAAGGCCGAGGTGCACGGCATGGCCCAGAGGGGCGGGGACGTGACGACCCACTTCAGGTTCGGCAATGCCGTCTACTCGCCCCTTATCAGGCAGGGCCAGGTCGACTTCCTCATCTCCTTCGAGCTGCTCGAGGCCATACGCTATATAAACTGGATGAAGCCCTCGGGGAAGATCATCATCAACAGGCAGCGCATACTTCCCCCTGCGGTCACCCTTGGTGAGATGGAGTACCCGGGGGACATAGAAGAGACGTTCAGGAAGTATTTCAAGGAGAACGTCCACGTGCTGGACGGGCAGGAGATCGCGAGAGCTTCCCGAGCTTGAGGAAGGGCAATGGATCGACGCCATAAAGGGACTTCTTGCGCCAAAGCTCCATGACCTCAATGTCAGGGCCTTCCACGAGGGGAAGAAGGCCCTCTTGGGCTGAAGGAACAGCCCACCCGAGAGGGTGGGTATTAAAAAATATATATCCGGGGGGACCATCAATGATCACGAACAATTGGCTGACGGCAAAAGACGTGCTGAGGGTGAACGCCTTTAAGTACGCGAACAAGGTCGGGATAAAGGACCTGAACAAGTCCTATACCTTCAAGGAGTGGAACGAGAGGTCGTGCAGGCTGGCGAATGGCCTCGCCGACCTCGGCATGAAAAAGGGTGACAGGTTTGCGGCCCTCGCCTACAATTGCGCGGAATGGATGGAGATCTATGGGGCCGCGGCAAAGGGGGGCTTCATCTGCGTCCCCATTATGTTCAGGCTGTCCGCACCGGAGATGGAGTGGATCATCAACCACTGCGAGGCAAAGGTCTTCATCGCGCAGGACCAGTGGGTCGACCATGTCAACGGCATGAAGAAGAACCTCTCCACCATCAAGAGCTATATCTCCTTTGCCGTGGACAACCCCAAATTCGAAGGATATCTCTCGTATGAAGACGTGTTGGCAGGCGCCAGCCCGGAGGAGCCGGCGACCGAGGTGACTGCCGGCGACCCATGGGTAATCATGTACACGGGCGGAACGACGGGCCTGCCGAAAGGGGTTGTAAAGTCCCATGAGGCCCTTTTCGCCCAATACTACATCGAGATCTTCGACCACGACTTCAAGACGGACGACGTGGTCCTCCTCGTCATGCCCTGCTGTCACGTGAACTCGCTCTACAACTCCTTTCCCGTCTCGTGGCTCGGCGGCACCGTTATGTGCTACAACATGGTCAGCTTCACCCCCGAAGACCTCCTGAAGACCTTCTCCGAGCACAAGGTCACCTTTACCTCCCTGGTTCCCACCCACTACATCATGATGCTCGCCCTGCCCGACGAGGTGAAGAAGAAGTACGACCTTAACTCGATAAAGAAGCTGCTCATCTCCTCGGCCCCCGCGAGGAAGGATACGAAGCTCGGCATACTCGAGATGTTCCCCAACTCGGAACTGTACGAGGCATATGGATCGACCGAGGCCGGTATCGTCACCGTCCTGAAGCCCCACGAGCAGCTCACCAAGCTCGGTTCCTGCGGCCGCGAAGTGATCGGGTCGGACCTCATCCGCCTCTATGATGAGGACGGCAATCTGGTCACTGAGCCGCATAAGGTGGGCGAGCTTTACTCCCGGAGCCCCATGCTCCTCTCCGGCTACTGGAAGGCCCCGGAGAAAATGGCTGCCGCCATGAAGGGCAGCTACTTCACCTCGGGGGATATGGGCATGAGGGACGACGACGGCTATATATACCTCGTAGACCGGAAGGCCAACATGATTATCTCCGGCGGTGAAAACATCTTCCCCTCGGAGGTGGAAAACTGTGTGGGAGGCCATCCGAAGGTCAAGGACGTGGCGATCATCGGCGTCCCTCACGAAAAGTGGGGCGAGCAGGTGACGGCGGTGGTCGTGCTCCACGAAGGCCAGAGCGCAACCCCTGAAGAGATCACGGGCTACTGCAAGGGCAAGATAGCGGGGTACAAGGTGCCCAAGAACATCGTCTTCATCACTGACGAGGAGATGCCACGCTCGGGCCCCGGCAAGATACTCCACAGGGTGCTGAGAGAGAAATACGGCATGTGGAAGGACCACCAATAGGCACTTTTGAGCGGAGACGGGCGGGTATCCGCGAAGTTGGTGTTCCGGTAACCGCATATCCGGGGAGCCACTCACCGGGGGTCACGTGAAAGGCCCGGCGCTTTCTGTCGCTCCCGGTCCCGTCTCCCCGGGGCGGGAAAGACATGGCGACGTCCGGGCCCATAAGGGGTGTTCAATATGACGGGATCAGACAGACACGGACTGGCGGCAGCCGACAAGTACCATGAAAAATACGGTATGAGGGCAAAAGAACTCAAGGCCGAAGGCAGGAAGGTGATCGGCTACCTTTCGGCCATCGTGCCCGTCGAGATCCTCACGGCGGGGGGCGTGGCGCCGGTCAGGTTGAAGGGCGATAACGCGGAACCGATCACCATGGCGGACGCCCATATGGAGACAATAGTATGCCCTTTTGTGCGCAACGTCTTTGATTCGGCCCTCAAGGGCACCTACGACTTCCTCGACGGCATGGTCATGCCGCACCTCTGCGACAGCATC
>JBEKJU010000432.1:0-2504 GCA_050011095.1 Syntrophorhabdales bacterium | reverse complement strand
AAGATCGCACTCGAATACTACAACACCTACCTGAATATCCTCGATCTCATACAGGAAGGAAATGTGGGCCTGGTCCACGCGGTGAGGAAGTACAACCCCTACAAGGGTACGAGGTTCTCGACGTATTCCTCCTTCTGGATCCGCGCCTACATCCTGAAATACATCATGGATTCCTGGAGCATCGTCAAGGTGGGGACGACGCAGAGTCAGAGGAGGCTTTTCTATCGATTGAAAAAGGAGAAGAAGAATCTCGAGTCCCTGGGGGTCTTCCCGTCTCCGCAGCTTCTCGCGAATACCCTCGACGTGAAGGTCGCCGAGGTGGAGGACATGGAGAGGCGCCTCTCCTACACCGACGTTTCCCTCGAGCATCACGTCTACGACGAAGGCGAAGAGACCTTCATGGATATGATCGGGACGGATGACAACATCGAAGAGGTAGTGGCCGCGAAGGAGAAAAAGGAGATCCTTGAGAAGAAGATACTGGAATTCAAGAAGATGCTCAACGACAAGGAGCTTTTCATCTTCGAGCATCGCATCATGATAGAGGAGCCGCTGACGCTTCAGGGGATAGGCGAGCAGTTCAACATTTCCAGGGAGAGGGTCAGGCAGCTCGAAAACAGGGTGCTCAAAAAATTCAACGACAAATTCGAGGTGGAGTTCAGGAAGCTCGATCTATGATGCCCCGCCGCCTTCCTCGCCACATCCTGGCCGGATGAGGCTCTTGTCCGCTCGCGCGTTTTTGCCCCGGTCGCATGGCAAATTCGGACCGGAATCGCCCACCTCGCTTTCCGGGGCACATGCCCCTACGGTGATAACAGCTAGTATTTACGCGGTCTTACAGCCTCTATGCCCACGGCACGCGTCTTGCTATTCATTTGTGACATGACTAGCCTTGTCAAGACATTGGCCGTGGTATTCCTACTCTTTCTTCTGAACGGCTGGATGAACAGCGGGCAATTCAGGTACCTGGGGGACAAAACGAGGTGTCGGGTCTGCTATGCGGCAGCGGAAATGATCGACCGGCTCCATGATACGATCGACCAGGCCGTCGATGATGTTAAGCAAAGCGCCCTCGACCGGATCGAGCGCTGGGACAGAAAGGCGGATGGGGCGGGAGTCACGACCGGCCGGTTGAAGGGGCGGTCCGAATGATCGATCACACATCGGCCGGCCCCCGGGGAAGCCGGCCGCGGCGCCGCGAGCACAGCGCCTTTCCTCTTTGCCCTGCCTGGTGAGCGTCAAGATCATTGAAACCGCATCTTCGCGAACCCGTCGTATAGCATAGCTTCTTTCCCCGCGGGCACCCCTATTCCGCTTTCGCACAGGACTGCTTTCCCATACATCCCATGCGCCCTATTTGCATAGACGGGCCCGGATGTGTATCTTATAAGACGTTTGCGTGAAAACACGGCCAGCCGGAGGAGATATGGACCCTTTCGATGAGCTGCTTCAGGTACTTGAGGAGAAGCTTGAGACAACCCGCAGGATGATCGACGAGTATGACGAGAGGATGGACTACGCGAGCCACTGCACGCTCCAGGGATTTGTCGAGGGGCTCGGATATGCGATAGAGGAAATGAGGAGCCGCCGGCCGAACTGATTGTCACCGGGATAGGATTGGCATGGAATGGCGGAGTGCCGTTTCTGCAGGTCCTGATTTTCCCATCCGGGGTACGAATGAATCCGATGCACAGGGAAGGCGAGAACAGGGGAGTGTCGATTACGACCGGAGAGAAGGGGGAGGCGCGCCTCTCTCTGTCCGGCCGCATATCCCTTGAGAACCTGACCGACGTTGAGGGGAGGGTAAAAGCGCTCCTCTGGAAGCAAGCGCCGAAAAGCGTGACGGTCGATCTCGGCGGCCTTGACCGGATCGACAGTGCGGGCGGTCTCTTTCTGCTAGCCGTGGAGGAGGAGGCGCGCCGCCGGCTTATACCCTTCGAGTTCGTCAATCTATCGCCCAGGGTTCGGGGCATTATGGCCCTTCTCGACCGGAGCGCGGTGAGGCCGTCCCCCGATGGCGGCCGGAAGAGGCCTCTAGGCCTTTTTGAAGAGGTGGGCGAGACGAGCATGAGGTTCGTCAACGACATCGGTCAGTGCCTGACGTTCGGCGGTACCCTGATTTCGGACGTCATGCTCTCCTTTGTTCATCCGTCATCGGTACGATGGAAGGACGTCCTTCTCTCCATGAAGAAGGTCGGTATCGACAGTCTTCCGATACTCGGCCTTATCAGCTTCCTCATGGGGCTCATCATGGCCTTTATGTCGTCCCTGCAGCTCAAACAGTTCGGGGCGAACATGTATGTGGCCTCCCTCGTGGCGATCTCCATGGTCAGGGAGCTTGGGCCGATCATCACGGCGATCCTCGTGGCAGGGAGGTCGGGTTCGGCATTTGCCGCGGAAATTGGAACCATGAAGGTGAACGAGGAGGTGGACGCCCTCGTGACAATGGGATTCGACCCCGTCATATTCCTCGCCGTTCCGAAGGTCTTCGCCTCCATGGTGGT
>JBEKJU010000431.1:0-2513 GCA_050011095.1 Syntrophorhabdales bacterium | reverse complement strand
TATCGCAGGGGTGCAGGTCTGGAGGACGATGATCGACTTCGGGTGGAACCGGTCGTTGATGGTCCTGATCGCGGCTTCCAGCTTGTCGCCTCCTCCATTGATCACCTCGTACTCGGTGAGGTTGCTCGAGATCCATCGCGTGTCAGGGTCTTTTGCAACGCCCCGCTGGATATTGCGCAGCCTGATGTTGCTGGAATTCATCATGATGCCGGGTCCCGAGCACCCCAAGCCCCCATGGACGATGAGGGCCGTGTCGGGAAGGGTAAGCAGCATACCGAGCATGGGAAGCATCTGGCACAGCCCGGACTGAGAGAACTCCCGTTCCGCGTGTTTCAGGCATCCTGGCCGGCCTTTTCCCAGGGCGCACGCAGAGCCGCCAAAGGCGATGCCTGCGCCGAGCCGCTCTTCCCTTCCAGGGACAATCTTATCCGTAATTAAGCTCATGGGAACCTCCTCTTCCTTCGTGTCGGCGTGTGCGTCACTTGAACTTCGTCAATCCCGGCAGATCAGTCCAGATGTTGGCCGCCAGCTTCACCGGGTCAGTCGCAGGGTCGAGTATGCCCGCGAGCTTGCAGGCCTTCGCGGAGTTTAAGATGGCATCGCGGCCTCCCTTGACCGATGGGGTATAGTTGTACAAACGGAGCAGATACGCGTTCAACTGGACATCCTTGCTCGGAATGTAGTTCTTTTCGATGATGAGGCTCGCCGCCTCTCTCGGATGTTCCCGTACCCAGACCGCGGCGTTCAGTATCGCCCGGGTGATGGCCGCAGCCGTCTGGGGATCGCGCTTGGCGAAGGCCCCGTTGAGCGCCACGAGGCAGCAGTAGTCATTCTTCCATGGAGCATCCGTGGATGCGTTGACGAGGGCGCGGGCCTTTCCTTGCTGCACAGCTATTTCGGTGAGTGGATCACTTAAGGAGACGGCGTCGATGTCTTTCCGTTCCATGGCCAGCTCGAGCATCTGCTGAGGGAAGGAAACCCACTGGACGTCCGACTTCGGGTTGAGGTTGTATTTCACGAGTACCCGCGAGGCAAAGACCGTGGGGCCGTCGCCGATGACTGGCACGCCTATCCTCTTGCCCTTCAAGTCCTTCACCGACTTGATCGGCGAGTCTATGGGAACCAGGATCTGGAGGCAGCCGAAGTGAATGCCCGCGGAGAATTTGATGTCGAGCCCCTGTTCCATGGGCTTGAGCCACTTGTCGAGCAGTCCGGACACGGCCTCGATTTTCCCGGTGGCCAATTGTTCCTTCTGTACGTCGAACTCGGAGAGAATGAGTTCTGAATCGAGGCCTTCCTTTTTGAAGAATCCCAATTCGTGGGCAACGAAGATCGGTGCCTGGCATGTGCCGGGGCCTGTTCCGATGCGCACATGCTTCAGCTTGACAGGTTCCTGGGCGCGACTCACTCCCGTTGCAATGGCGATGACGGCAATCAACAATACGGCAAAGGACACTATTGAGCGTTTCACTGTCAACCTCCTATGGTCGTGCATAGACGTCCTTTCACAACTCGGTGTTTTCAAGGGTAGGCGCCCAAAGTGCCGAAAGGACACTATTCGGCCCATCCCGATAAATCCATTCATGCTTCCAGTGGTCATATACCCGCGCCGTCGGCGAAAACCTCGATCATACGGTTTACCGCTTCCGATTCATCCGGACCGCTTGCCGTAATCTCCACTTCAGCGCCAAAGCCGGCGCCGAGCGTGAGTATCTGCAGGATGGAGCATGCGTTAGCCTCCTTGCAGTCATGGCACAGGGTGATCTGTGACTCGAACTGTTGGGCGCACCTGACCACCTTAGCCGATGGCGTCAAGTGGAGTCCCTTTCGATCCTGTACCCTGGCTGTTGCTCTTTTCATGACTGCTCCCTTTTTGCCTCACCGGCTTTGCCCCGCTCCTTCCTCAGACGCGGCTTGCGATGCGGCGCTTCTTTCTCCTATATGGCGGAACCCATACCCCTCACTTCGCCCGTTTCGATGGCGAGGATCTGGTCAGCCCATTGCGCCGCCCACTCCCTCAATTCTTTCGTGTCGAGCGGCGAGGAGGTCTTCGACTCCGTGTGATTGGCTATTTTCAGTGCCAGGTCTGTGTAGATGCGAGCTTGGGCAGAGTCGGGGGCTGCCTCAATGGTCGTCTTTCCCCTGAGTTCGCTCTGGGTGACCGTTACGGATCTGGGCACGTATTGAACGACCTGGGTTTTCGTTCTCTGGGCGAAATCATCGATGATCTCCTTCGCATAGGGGGTGTTGATCGAATTCGCGATGATACCGCCCAGAAGGGCGCCGCCGCTGTTCGAATACTTCGCGATCCCCTTGAAAAGATTGTTCGCCGCGTAGATGGCCATGAAGTCGGCCGACGAGACCGTGAAGACGTGCTCGGCAATGCCTTCCCTGATAGGCACGGCGAATCCGCCGCACACCACGTCGCCGAGGACGTCGTAAATGACGATGTCGAGTCCGAGATCGTCAAAAGCCTTGAGCTGCTTGAGGAGCTGAACGGCGGTGATGATGCC
>JBEKJU010000430.1:0-2521 GCA_050011095.1 Syntrophorhabdales bacterium | reverse complement strand
CGGCACCCTCATATGGGAATCGAAACGGACCAAGGCGTGGAGCGACGGCTGGCTCGACAAGCTGAAGGAGGACCAGAGGGAGGTAAAGGCGGAGATCGCGGTCCTCGTTTCGACGGTGCTCCCCAAAGGCTTGAGCAGCTTTAGCCGGATAAACGGCGTCTGGGTTTGCGATCACGCGCTCGCGCCCTGTCTCGCCCAGGCGCTGAGGGTAGGACTTATCGATCTTGCCGCTGCGAAGCTGGGTGCGAGCGGCAAGAACGAGAAAATGGAGATACTCTACGAATACCTGTCGGGACCGACGTTCAAACAGCAGGTCGAGGGCATCGTAGAGGCCTTCACGGCAATGCAAAAGGACCTCGATCAGGAAAAGAGGGCCATGGAGAAGATCTGGGCGAAGCGGGCGAAGCAGATAGAACGGGTCCAAAAGAACATGGGCAGGATGTACGGCAGCATGCAGGGGATCATCGGCCAGTCCCTGCCCGAGCTTGATCTCTTCGAGCTCCCGGCCCTTCCCGAAGGGGACGGCGAGCAAGAGGCGTGATGCCCGAACCACCCGCATGCACCGGACGATGAGGGGGAAAGCCGGGGCAGTGCGCTCGCGACCGTGCTTTGCCCGTGGAGAAGGGCGAGGCTATCCCGACGGGTGCCCTTTCTCGCCTCCGGTCCTTCCTTTTTATGAGGGGGAGGCTCCGTGAGTCTTCGCTCACGGAGGGGGCGACCTGGTACCCGCGTCAGCGGGTGTACCAATAATTACAGCGACAACAAAGATGTGGCGAAGATAAGCGACCCGGTAACAGGCAAATGGGCGCCGGTGGCGGCAGCCCCGGAAGGGAGTAAAAAAATAGGTGGGGCAAGGCTGCCGGGACGAAGCACCCTGGGGATAGGCATGCTCGCCGTATTTCACTGAGAAGACGTGTGTTCCGATGTGCACTGCCCCTTGTCCACTATCGGATCCTCTCACCTACTCTACCCTGTTCCCACCTGATTTTAGTATAAGACTTCTGAAAAGAATGTCAAGCTGGAAAATCGCCGGTCCTTCCTTTTTATTGAGGGGATGCCTGGGGGAGTGCGCTTCGCGGCGGACATCCACCATCATGCCTTTTTCGGAGAGCGGCTAAAGAATCTTCGGCTCCGGGCGATAATACTGGCAGCCGTAATATCCCATGCGCACGCTTCATAGACGGAAAGACGGGGGGGCGAAATCGGTGATCGATAACTTCAGGGAAAAGGTCGAGCAGACAATCACGTTCCTGCCGCCGATGGAGTCCATCGCGAAGGACCTCATAGAGGCGCTCAACAACGAGGAGGTCGATCTCCGGGCACTCGGAAAGATCATATCGACGGACCCGTCGATGGCGGCGAATGTCCTTAAGATCGCAAATTCCGCCTTTTTCGGTCTCGTCAACAAGGTGGCGGATATCGAACATGCGGTCAGGATGCTCGGCGTGAACGAGATAGCATCTCTCTGTATTTCCTGTAGCGCCCTGCGGTCCCTCTCGCCTCCGCCGCACGTAGAGACGATCGACCTCGGGCACTTCTGGCGCCACTCCATAGCCACAGGCGTGATCGCGAAGATAATCTGCAGGAAGCTACAGGCGGGTCGCGACGACAGCCTTTACCTTGCGGGACTGATGCACGACGTAGGGGTACTCGTCCTCGACAGGTTCAGACACGACGTCTACGGGCAGATTCTTGACCTCACGTACCGTGAAAACATACCCTCTCTCGAGGCGGAGCGGCGCATCATGGGGGCCTCCCACGATACCGTGGGTTCATGGCTCATGGAAAAATGGAACCTCCCCGACGTCTTCGTCGAGGTCGCGCGCTGCCATCACTCGGTCTGCGAGTCGCGAGAGCCGCACATGGAGGTGGTAGCAATCATCTCCCTGGCAGACCTCTTTGCGCGCCTGACCCGGCAAGGCCTCGACGGCGACATGAATGGGGTCATCGTCTCCGAGACGGACGCCTTCAGGGTGCTCGAAAAGAAAAACCCTCACCTTGCCGATCTCGACGTGGTCAAGCTGGTGTGGGACCTCGACGACGCAAAAAGTGAAATCCAGGAGATGGAGCGTGTCCTGAAGGTCACCCCTTAGGGCTCGGAAGGACCCCGAACATCCCTGCTGCCTCTTTCCGCTTCCCCCTCGCGTGGCCCGGTAGGCTCACCTGGCCGGCGGTTCATCCCTTTCGAGGAGCTTCATCAAATAGTCGGCGCAGGGGACCTCCTTGCCATCCTTGAATCTGATCATGTAGGGTATACCCGTCGTGGAGGACCTGGTCGCTACCTCGGCTATAAATTCCCTGGACGTCCGCACCTTTTCCCGGTTCGCCTCCCATTTCCTCCGCAGGAACCATGCGGCGGTCTTTGGTCCGTAACTCTTCCCGTTCCTGATGAACCGGGCGTCGGTCATGCCCCCGACGTGCGTGATGAGGGCCTCGATTTTTCGTTGCTCCTCCGGACTGATCGCGACCGCCTGCGCAGCCGTCACGAGGCCGTATAGTATGAGGACCGCGACGACCGTCC
>JBEKJU010000429.1:0-2529 GCA_050011095.1 Syntrophorhabdales bacterium | reverse complement strand
CCGTGCCGCAGGCGTAGCAGCTATGGGCGCCACCCGGCACGAATTTCTTGAGGTCGAGCATGAACTCCTTCCTGCACTTCGGGCACTGGGGTCTTAGCTCGACATAGAGCCGTTTGTCCTTGAATTGGCCGATCATGAAAAAACCTCCTGTCGTCACTCGTCTCCTTACCGGACGGCCCGGGCCCGTCAGGGGAATGAAGGCGATGGGCGATGCATTACGCCTTGTTGTCTTCGCCTCCAAACGGGTCAACGTGTCCGGGCCGGTGTGTCCCGCGCACCTTTTCTATCTCGTCCTCTATCTCCCTTATATGTCCCTTCATTTCGGAGATGGCCGTTATTCTGTCCTTCAGAAAGGGCGTCTCCGGCGTCACCTCTCTTTCCATCGCGTATTCGCCGTAGACGTATTCGCCCACCTCGGCATACAGCTTCTGCACCTTTCTCCGGATCTTCATGATATCCATCTTTTTTCCGGCCATTCTCGCCTGTTTTTCGACGTTGAAGGCGATCCCCTCCGCCGTTTCCCTGAGCGTCTTGAAGCCATCCTCGGTCTTTTTCCTGAAGTCGTCCATCAATGCCATGGCGATCCTCCTCATGCACTAGGATATTACAGGAGCACAGGGTTTTGCAATGGGCCTCGCTGCCCGCGGAAAGACCTGGGCCTAGCGCTACTTTGCGCCCGTCTTTTATAGTATAATATAGAGCGAATGGTCATAGATGGTCCGGTTTAATGACATCGTAGAAGAAATTCTCAAGTATAATCCCCAGGCAGACGTTGACATGCTGGAACGGGCGTACGTCCTGTCCGCGAAGGCGCACAAGGGGACGGTGAGGCTTTCCGGCGAGCCCTATCTGATCCACCCCCTCGAAGTTGCTTACATATTGACGGAAATGAACCTTGATGTCCAGAGCGTCGCCTCGGGGCTTCTCCATGACACGCTCGAAGATTCGTATCTCATAAAGGAAGAATTGGAGCAGTACTTCGGCGGGGATGTCGCCGGGCTCGTGGACGGTGTCACGAAGATTAGCCGGATCAAGATGTCGGGGTCCGAAGATACCCACGCGGAGAGCCTCAGGAAGATGATCCTCGCCATGAGCAAGGATATCAGGGTAATCCTCATAAAGCTGGCCGACCGCTACCACAACATGAAGACCCTCAACTTCCTACCCGCCGAAAAGCAGGCCGAGATATCGAGAGAAACACTGGAGATCTATGCCCCCCTCGCGCACCGTCTGGGTATCGAGTGGCTGAGGGGGGAGCTTGAGGACCTCTCGTTCAAGTACCTCAATCCCGTGGAGTATCGCCTCATCAGCGAAAATATCGCGCGCAAGAAAAGGGAGCGTGATGCCTACATCGACGAGGTGAAGGAGCTTCTCAAGAATCGGTTCGAACAGGTCTCCCTGAACTGCCAGGTGTCGGGCAGGGCCAAGAGGCTGTACAGCATCTACAGGAAGATGATGCAGGATGGGCTCAATATCGATCAGTTATACGATATCACCGCCTTCAGGGTGTTGGTCGGCACGGTTAAGGAATGTTATGAGGGGCTGGGTTACATCCACGACCTCTTCAAGCCCATCCCCGGCAAGTTCAAGGACTATATCGCCCTCCCCAAGGCAAATATGTATCAGTCGCTCCACACGGCCGTGATAGGACCTTATGGAGAGAAGATCGAGATACAGATCAGGACGAACGAGATGCACAGGCTGGCGGAGGAGGGGATCGCCGCACACTGGAAGTACAAGGAGGGGAAGGTCTTCGACGCGAAAGAGGACAAGATGTTCGCCTGGCTGCGCCGGATCATCGAGCGGCACGAAGAGCTGAAGGATGACCGGGAGTTCCTGGAAAGCTTCAAGATCGACCTTTTCCCCGACGAGATCTACGTCTTCACGCCGCGGGGGGACGTGAAAGAGCTGCCGAAAGGCGCGACGTCCGTCGATTTCGCTTACGCGGTCCATTCGGATTTGGGCCACCGGTGCATCGGCGCGAAGGTAAATGGGAGGCTCGTGCCGCTCAGGACCGTGTTGAAGAGCGGCGATACCGTCGACATTCTGACGAACCCTGCCCATAAGCCGAGCAAGGATTGGCTCAAGTTCGTCGTCACCTCAAAGGCGAAGACCAAGATCCGCCAATGGATAAAAGAGGGGCAGCGGGAGCGGAGCATAGAGCTCGGCCGGTCCCTCCTGGAGAAGGAGCTGACCAAGCACGATTTCAGCCTGTCGAAAATGCTCAAGACAGGAGAGCTCCAGACGTTGGCGAAGGATTTCTCCTTCGACACCATGGATGACCTTTTTGCCGCTGTCGGCTATGGTCTCAATACGCCCCTCCAGGTCCTGGGCAAGGTAATCCCCGAGGCGCCGAAGGTAGGCCGCCTGCAGAAGATGCTGAGCTCGATCAGGAAGAGCAAGGACGATGCGATCAAGATCACGGGCATCGACGGATTGGTGGTCAAATTCGCGCGGTGCTGCAACCCGATACCGGGCGACAGGATCCTCGGCTTCATCACAAGGGGGAGGGGACTCACCGTCCATCTG
>JBEKJU010000428.1:0-2539 GCA_050011095.1 Syntrophorhabdales bacterium | reverse complement strand
GTCGCAGGCCCGGATGCACCGCTCGCAGAGGACGCACTTGTTGTAGTCCCGCACAATGAAGGGGTTGTCGAGATCGACCGGATAATAGTGCCGCTCTCCCTCGAATCGGGGCTTCGTGACCCCCATCTCATACGCAAGGGTCTGAAGCTTGCAGTCTCCTGATTTTTCGCACGTCATGCAATCGAGGGGATGGTCCGACAGGAGCAGCTCCACCACCAGCCGACGGGCTTTGAGCACCCGGTCGCTCTTCGTCCTGACCTTCATCCCGGCAGATACCTGGTAGGAGCACGAGGACACCAGATTCCTTGTCCCCTCCACCTCGACGAGGCACACCCGGCACGCGCTCGCCGGAAACAGCGCTCTGGAATGGCACAGGGTCGGTATATGCACCCCCACCCGTTTTGCCGCCTCCAGGACGGTCGCGCCCTCGGGCACCGCGACCTCAAGGTTGTCGATTGATAATGAGACCTCACCCATATTGCCCTCCTCGTGTAACCTTGACCGTCCCGAACGGACTGCCGTTGCCGCAGATTGGCGTTTTCGGCCGATTCGTCCCGTTCGGCCCCGATGACGGGCATATAGTTTACAGGCTGAATATACTATATCACCCGTGACATAAGAAGCAAAGGAAAATTATGAAGATGCATACACCATCCAGGAAGAATCGGTTTCTTTGAAAGAAGGCCCGGGCTCAATACCGAGTTGTCTCCTGCGACGCTACCCACGCCGTCGATGGCGCACCCGAGGTTTAGATTTTCCGGCGAATTCGGCGGTTTCGTGAATACCTGGTTCTACCGCATGAACGGCAGATCCGCTGATTTTTCGAGGAGCCTCAGAAAGGCCCAGGCGGCGGGCGAGAGCTCCCTCCGGTTCCGATAAGCGACACCGATCTCGATCACCGGAGAACCCTCGAGGATGCGTATGATCTTGAGCGAGCCCTCATCGAGCTCCGCCTCCACCACCGTTCTTTCGATGAACGCCACGCCGTTATCCTGCCGGACGATCTCCTTGATGACGGAAACGCTAGATGACTCCATGGCGATCTGGGGATGGACCTTGAATTTCCGGAGGTACTCCAACACCACCTCCCTGGTGGCGGAGCCCTCGCCTTTCAGTATCAGGGGGATTTCCGAGAGCTGTCTGACGGACATCTCGTTGCCCGGCGCGCGGGTGCTGGACGATGAAGCGATGAGGACAAGCTTTTCCTTGCCGATGACCCTGGTTTTCAGCCGGCCCGTGTTCGGTCTGTGCCGAATCACTACCAGCTCGTTCCGCTGGTCTTCAAAACTCTTGAAGATCTCCGCGTCGGGCCCCTGATCCACCAGTATCTTGATTCCCGGGTAGGCCTTCTTGAATTCCGCGATGAGTCGCGGAACGGGATGCGTGCTCGGCATCTCGGGACAGCCTATCCGCAATTCACCGAGCTTGCCTGTCGACATGTCTTCCAGAAATGCCTCTGTCTCATGGATCTCCTGGAAGATCCTCTCGGCCTTCTTGAACAGTTCCTGCCCCGCGCGGGTCGGCTGAATGGAATTCCCTTCCCGGACGAGAAGGCTGATGCCGACGGCCTCCTCCAGTTGCTTGACCTGCATCGTGATGGCCGGGGGCGTCACCATCAGCTCCTGGGCGGCCTTGGAGATACTGCCTGTTTTAGCCGCAGTATAGAAGGAGCGGAGTTGATTTACGTTCAGGATCATTTGGGAACCTCATTAAGTTAATCTTAATAACAGTTAAGCTTATTTGTGTTGACCTGTCAAGAACTTTCTGCTATCCTTTATCAGATAATAAAAGAGAACACAAAAGGAGGAAACAAACATGATAAGCAACGTTGCAGTTTCGATGACACCCGAGGTCGAGGAGAAACCGAACGGAAAACGGACGAATGTCCGCGGGAGGCTGCAGGGCCTCGGCGCTTCAGCGGGTGTGGCTGAGGGTCCGTGCAGGGTTATTTCACGCGTCGAAGACCTGCGCACGGTGAAACAGGACGAGATACTGGTCTTTCGGACGGCATCGCCCGAGATAGTTCCCTTCATGGGGAGGCTTGCGGCCATCGTGACGGAAGTGGGTGGTCGCCTCGCGACTGCGCCAAACTATGCCAGGAAACTCGGCGTTCCTTGCGTGACGGCAGTCAGGGGAGCGATGGAGGCGATCCATGACGGGCAGGTGATACGGGTCGACGGCTCCAGGGGGACGGTGCACCTTATCTCGTAACCCGGATTACCGACACGCGGGCAGATTCCGGTAGGTATCCGCGCAGACGTGAGCCACAGGTACAACACGGAACTGTCCTCTGGGTGGTACCCACGCCTTCGGCGTGGGTACCACCCAGAGGGTACCAGCCGGCGGATGATGCGCCGATGAAGGGGGCGACGCGAGCCCGACAGGTGCCGGTTTTCGCCTTCGGTCCTTCCTTTTTATGAGGGGGAAGCTTCATCGGCTTTGCCGATGAAGGGGGCGACGCGAGCCCCAATAATTGCTATCAGGTGGCCTTCTCGGCTTCCAAGACCCAGCCGCCACCCATCGATTTATAAAGATTGAC
>JBEKJU010000427.1:0-2539 GCA_050011095.1 Syntrophorhabdales bacterium | reverse complement strand
ACCCGGTAGAGCTTCGCGAATCCCTTCCGTCCGATCTCCTCCATCGGTACGGGGCACTCTTGTGCCGGTCGAGAACGAGCAAGTAATGCATGTATATCAAATGCACCACGTTCATGGCGCACTTACCGGTTCGACTGGAAGATCCTCGGCGTAGCCTTTCTCGTCTGCGTCCTCTTTGCGGCTGGCGGACTCTACTTTGCCTCTTACTTGCCGGAATGGTTCCAAACCCTGGCAGTGATTGCCATCTTCATGGCGGGGGGCGCCGGGTTCCTCCTTCTTGGAGAAATCCCCCACGCCTATCCTGTCTATGTCGTAAATAACCGAAGAAGCGCCAGCCGCAGAACATCGAGAAGGAGAAGGGAATGGACGTGAAGACCCTGGAGTAGCGTCACTCGGCCGAGACATACAAGAAACCCGAATCCCGCAGCATAGCGGCCAGGTCCCCGTTCCGGGCCACTGCACGAACGTGTGGCCGGTAGATCACGAGAAAATAATACTTGACTCAGCGTTATATCCAGTTATATATAATGAATATGTTATTGTCTAGGGTATGTAACAAACCCCTGCACATGGCTCCGCTGCGGCGGATTACGTGTGTCTTCATTCCTTCGCTTCAACCTTAACTTGGTTACATAGAGAGGCGGGGTGTGCAGGCCGACATACGCCAAAGGCATATGACTGCAGGATGGCAAAGCATGGATAGACCTGAGAGCCTCAGCATAGAGCATCAAATGTATGGAAAAATCGGTACCTTTTCGGTCGACGTTTCAGCGGTGAGAGGCCGGGAGGTTCAGGAGTGCCTGCTTGCCCTGATTCGAAAGCTGGGATACCGCTGCACAAGCTACGACCATTTCTGGGGCGTCTTTGCCAAACAACCGGGCAAATTGCCGGAAGGCGTGCTCGTCCTTGGCGATTTGAGCACCATTGCAAGACGGTACGCGCAGTTCCGCCCCCACCACAGGTGGATAGCGTCGGTGCGCGAGAGGAGGCCGTACTTCATCGGGCTGATTCGCACGAGACTGGACGGGTTTTACATACACGTCACGAACGACCTCCTGCGCAACTCGGACATGAGAGCAACCGTATGCCGCCATTTGGACACGGACTTTCCGGCCTGCCTTCTTAAAGCCGCATCTGCCCTGAAACCCGATTCTCTTATCGATGTCAGATACTCGCCCCTGACCCATCAGCTTTGGGTCCAATTCAGCGACGGACTTTTCGGCTCTGTCCCCTGGGGTCATCTCGGGTTACAGGACGAGGTGCGAAACCTGATGCTTCAAACGGCTACCCTGGACGACGCCGGGGCGACCGTGGAGATCGTCCGGCGTGGCGGCGACCTCTTTTCCATCTGTGCACGTTCCATCAGGGACGCCCTATGGGCCTCCTGCCAGCCAGGGGTATCCCAAGCGGGAGTGGGGGACAGGGTGCGGTCGGCCCGGGGCAGGGCCGGTATATCGCAGAGTGAGCTCGCGATCAAGACGGGCATACATCAAACAAACATTTCCAGGTTGGAGCGAGGGCATCATTGTCCGCGTTTTTATACGCTGGAACGCGTTGCTGCAGCCTTGGGGTGCGCGCTGACCGAATTGCTTTCCGAAGGATGAAGTTGAGACCGGGGATCACATTCTCACTTACATTACCAAGCCGGGATCACGGTTTGCCTGATCACCACCACAGGCGACGGTCCCTACGACCGGCGCATAGAGGGTAAGGACATGGATAGTGAATGGAAGAGAAGAAACGTCACCGAGCTTTCCCTGTTGGCGGTGCTGTCCATTGTCAATGGCAAAGATGTACTGATCGCGGCAACGACAGGATGAGGCTCATGGGGAAGCATGTGACGGGCCTCTGAAGCATGTGGAAGTTTCTGTGGCGCAGGGAATAGAATATCCCACCCCACGGGAAGGGGAGTTTTCATGAGCATGGTCGATGCAGGAGAAGGGCGCATCCGGGCAAGAGGAGAACACGGCGCGGGTGAGGGCAAGAGAACAAAGCTGACGTTCCTCTGTATCGATAAGCTTGTCAAGAATATCGCGGTGGTCCTCACGCATGCAGGGGCGCGAACAATACGGACGGTGGTGCTGGATAGGACGGTGCGACTCATGGTTGATCAGGAAGAGATGGCTGAGGCTTTCGCCGCGCTTGTGGCTCGCGGCGCCGCAGTGACGATTCTCGGCGGCTTGGTGCCGATCAATACAGGTGAAGAGAACGAAGGCAAGGGATGCGCGTTTCTCTCCGTGTCTGTTCGAGCCGAGCAATCGGCGGGGTCCGGCCCTTCAGGAGACGCCTTGACGGCCTTGGGGGGGATTATCAAGAGACACGGCGGCTCCTTCCGGCTCGGGAGGCAGCGTGGTGAAACGCGGTTCAGCCTTTACCTTCCCGTGCTGCGCGTGCCTAAGACGGAAGGTTCAGGGCTGGTGCAATGGTAGAGCGCCTTTCCTGGGGATGAAAGCGAAAATGGGATTATTGGAAAAAGAAATGGAATTGGGCGTGCAAAAAAAGTGGGCTGTTGGAGCAATTGGTTTCATAAGTGGGCGAT
>JBEKJU010000426.1:0-2556 GCA_050011095.1 Syntrophorhabdales bacterium | reverse complement strand
GACGAGGCATCTTCTTTCCTGCCCTGAGCGGAAAGTTGTCTGAAGGCCGACGTGTCCACCCACACCCGGCAAGGATCGAGGCTCACCCGGCCTTCGTGAAAAAGGATGGCTTCGTCGCTGCCCAGTGAGCGCCTCAACCGGAACAGGGTAGTCCTGAAGGAGGTGTGGGCGGCATCGCCCTCCGCATCGGGCCAGAGGAGCTCGCTCAGGGTCTCCTCCCGTACCCCCTCTCCCCCCAGGGCAATGACGGCCTTGAGGAATAAAAGGGGCTTCTTCTGAAGCCGCGTCGCGTCGATGGGTTTATTCTCGGCGAGAATCTCGAATCTCCCGAGGGTGAAGATCCTTATCGGCCACGGCCAGTGGGGGATGTCGAGGGGAGGGGTCTCGGGAAAGAGGTGACGGCTCCGGATGAGGTTTTGGGCGTACTCCACCTCTATCCCCGCTTTCAACGCGGTGCTGCACAAACGGGACATGAGCGAGGGTATGAAGCAGTATAGCGGGGTCATGAACCCCTCCTCCCGTCCTATCCGAAATGCGCGCGTGATGGTATCAAGCGCATCTGGCGTCTCTTCATCGAGGGCCAGGACAGCCTCGGCTATCAGGGAGGTATATTCCAAGATACGACCCGGGATTTGTGACAGGCGCCGGTAGGCAGCTAGGCATTCCCTTGCCTGGTCCCGCCGGCCTGCGGCGGCGAGTATCATGGCAGAAGAACAGTAGCCCGATGCTGCCATAATAAGAACGACATCATCAGGCGGGAAGGTCATGACCTGTTGTGCGTGCACGACCGCGCGGTGCGTGTCGCCGGCCAGAAAATGATAGAGGGCGGCAACGCTGTGGTAGCGAAGGTCGGACAGCGTGCGAGTGCCCCCACACATCGACTCCAGTTGCGCGAGAAAATCAGAGGCCTTCTGCAAATCACCCCTGTCGAGTGCCCCGTAACATCCTTCGAACAGAAGCATCGGCACCCATACGACAATGCCGTTCTCCGACGACATTTTGAGACCTTCTTCAACGAGAGGCAGCGGAGATTCTTCAAGGGGCCCCATCCGGTTCAACGCCATGGCTTTGACGAAACGCCACAATATCGCCTGCAAGGGGTCACGTGAATTTGCGGTCTTCTCCATTTCCGCTACGACCATGGCCAAACGCCCGTAGTCTCCGAGCCACATGTAGCAACCCGCGGCCGAAAGCGATATCTGAAGACGGAGGGAGGAGCTGGTTATGGACCGCGACAGCGTGATGGCCCTGTCGACCCATGCCCTGAATTCTGGATGATAGGGCCGGCCTCCCAGAAGGGCCGTGATCATGGCGGTGGCTACCGTTGCCTCAATGTCCGGAGAAGGGAAGCTTCCTCCACCCGCAATGAACGCATCGAGCCAGTCGATCAATGGATCGAGAGGTTGAAGCTGCCTATAGGTGGGCTCGTGCTGACGATAGACCATCGACATAACGGCGCCCGCCCACGCGAGAAGGGCGCACGCGGTGTCGCCTGTCTGGTTGGAGAGCGTGAAGCAGCGATCGAAGAGGAGGCGGCTTTGGTCAAGGTCGTACGGTTGCCTGCAGACGGCACGCCAGTAGAGAAGCCAGCCAGACCCGGAACGGATCTCTTCGGGCAGAGATCCTATCCACCCTTCGATGGTCTGGCTTCTGCCTTCGCCGACAAGGGTCGGCGCCTGATCGAGGATCGCTGGCACGAGCTTTTCCCAGTCTTTCGCTGCGAGGAGCAGGCCGATGGCCTCTTCTTTCTGCCCCAGCTCGAGAAGGGTCCTTGCCGCCTCGCGCTCGATGGCACGCACCTCTTCGGGGCTGAAGTGGGTAGAGGCGACTGAAAGCAGGAACTCCCTGAAGAGGGGGTGGTACCGGTACGCGACCTTTTCCCGGAGGTACCGTTCGATGAAGTAGTGGTTCTCGTAAAGGGTCGCGAGCACTCGCGCGGAGGACGCAAGACCCGTGAGCTTCTCCGCCGCCTCGATGGTTATCGACGGGAGGAATACAGTCTTGAGCAGGAACTCTTTCGCGTGCTGGTCGGCCTTTTCGAGGATCTCGCCGGCGAAGTAGTCGAAGATCTCTTTCTGGCTGACCCCCTCCGGGTTCAGGTACTCGATATCGGCGGTTTTCAGGCTCTGAAGCATAAGGACGAGGCCCGCTGCCCACCCTTGGGTCCTCTCATGGAGACGTTGGAGGACGTGGTCGGGCACATCTTCTTGCCGCTTCATTTTGACGAGCTCCCTCGCGTCTTCCAGGCTGAACCGCAGCTCGTCCCATCCGAGCCGGCCAATCTTGTCGGAGGCTTGCAAAGACGCGAACTGCGGCAAGGGGCCCTTGCGGGAGATGACGATGACCCGGAGAGTCTCGGGAAGAACGCCCATTCCCTGGCTGATGACCTGATGAAGGGATGAATCCTCCGCCACTCTCTCATAGTTGTCGAGCACTATAAGGGAGTCCGGCCTTAAGGAACTGTAAAGTGATTCAAAGTACCTGAGCGTGAAGACCTGCAGGCCGTGAACATACTCCTGGGTGAAGAGGGGAAGCGACCTGCGTGACAACCTTTTG
>JBEKJU010000425.1:0-2563 GCA_050011095.1 Syntrophorhabdales bacterium | reverse complement strand
TCGTCTTACCGCATCGTCGATCACCTCTCGAAGAAGGGCGATGATATGGTGGAAGTGGGCACGATAGCCCGACAGGTCCCTGCGCTCGTGAATCGGCTCTACGTGGACGCCGGCCTGAAGATTCTCACGGGCTTCATCGAGCCCCACATGTGGGCAGGCTATTCCGGGGGGCGGAAATCGATCCTGCCCGGCATCTCTTCCGTGGAGACCCTCCGGTTCATGCACGGCCCGGAGATGATCGCCCATCCCATGACAGAGTACGGCCTACTGGAAGGAAACCTTTTCCACGAGGCGGGCTTGCGGATCATGGAAAAGGC
Source organism: Syntrophorhabdales bacterium (assembly GCA_050011095.1). Classification (GTDB taxonomy): domain Bacteria; phylum Desulfobacterota; class Syntrophorhabdia; order Syntrophorhabdales; family WCHB1-27; genus JBEKJU01. Next base: position 2,246 of record JBEKJU010000425.1, on the reverse strand, counting down.
GGGGGCCGATTTTATTGTCAATGTGACCCTCAACAGAAAAAGAGAGATTACCGCCGTTTTCTCGGGCCATCCCGTGAAGGCCCACCTCGCGGGCTGCGCGTTTCTCGAACCGTACTGCGTGCGCACCCTCGACAGACCTCTCGACTTCATTGTCACCACCAATTCCGGCGCCCCCCTTGATTGCAACCTCTACCAGACGGTCAAGGGCATAACCGGGGCGGCAACGGTGGTGAAGCAGAAAGGTGATATCGTCATTGCCAGTCGCTGCGAAGAGGGGGTGGGCAGTCCTGAATACGAAAAGATCCTCGCCATGGTCGAAACGCCCGCCGCATTCGTACGCCGGGTTCTTCAGAAGGAGTTCTTTATCCCGGATCAGTGGTGCGCCCAGGAAATGTATCAGGTTCTCATGGAGAAGAACATCTGGATCTACACCGGTGGGCTTCCGCCCGAAAGGATCAGCCGCTATGGTCTCAGGCCCGTGAGGTCGATCGAGGCGTGTATCGGCGCCCTTCTCAACAAGCACGGACGGGATGCAGCCTGGGCCGTTGTCCCGGACGGGCCGATGGTGATCCTCAAGCTGGCGGGAGACGCGGCAAGGCGGGGTTAAAATGCATGAGGGACAGACCATTAAGGAGAAGGTGGAAGGACTTGTCGCCCGATGCGCGGAGTTCCTCCGGAAGGAACAGATCGTGACGGACAGGGAAGGCATGTCCCATTTCTGCTATGATGCCACGGAAATGCGATTCATGCCCGACGCGGTCTTTCTGCCGCGCACGACGGAGGAGGTGTCGTGGATCATGAGGCTCGCCTACGACTCAGACATCCCCGTCACACCCCAGGGAGGGCGAACAGGCCTTTCGGGGGGCGCATTGCCGGTGGAAGGCGGCGTGCTCCTCTCCCTTCTGAGAATGAACAGGATCATCGAGATCGACGAGAAGAACATGCAGGTTATCGTCGAACCGGGCGTCGTGTCGGCCGATCTCCAGGAGAGGCTGAAGGCGCTCGACCTCTTTTTCCCCCCGGACCCGTCCAGCACCATAGAGAGCACGTTGGGGGGCAACGTGGCGGAGAACGCGGGGTATACGAGGGCCGTGAAATACGGGGTGACGCGGGATTATGTTCTCGGTCTCGAAGCGGTCCTGCCGGGAGGGGAAATCATCAACGTGGGGGGCAGGACGGTAAAGAACGTGACGGGATACGATCTCGTCGCCCTTCTAGTCGGTTCCGAGGGCACCCTCGCCGTCGTCACAAAGATCATCATAAAGGTGCTGCCGAGACCCGCCTATCGGAGGACGGGCATTTTCTATCTGGACGACCTCGTGGCCGCGGCGGACCTTGTGGTCTCCGTTTTTGCGAGCGGCATAATCCCCTGTGCGATCGAATTCATGGACCGGACGAGCATCAACTGCGTCGCCGATTACCTGTCGGCCCCGGCCGATTTGCGAGTAGACGCCGCGGTGATGGTCCTCATCGAGGTGGACGGGAACCACCGGGCCGCCGTCGATGAGGAGGTGCGGTTGGTATTCGAGGCGGCCAAAAAGGCGCAGGGGGTGATCCAATCGAAACTCGCCTCAAGCGATGAGGAGGCGGAGCGGTGGTGGAGGATACGAAGAGAGACGCTACCCGCGCTCAAATCGCTGGGGAAAGACCACCTGGAGGCCGACGTGGTCGTCCCCAGGTACCGGCTCCCCTTTCTTGCGGCCTCGATAAAGGAGAGCGCGGAGGGGAAGAAGGTGCGCCTTGCGACATACGGTCATGCGGGAGACGGGAATCTCCACGTGACGATCCAGTACAGGAAGGGGAATTTTGCGGAAACCGCGGAGGCCCATGACCTTTTGGGAGAGATATATCGAAAAGCCATCGGGATCGGAGGAAAACTGACGGGCGAGCACGGGGTGGGGCTTACCGCAAAGAACTACATGTCGATCCAGATGACACCGGGTGAGATAGCGCTCATGAAACGGATCAAACAGGCATTCGATCCGAAGGGATTACTCAACCCCGGAAAGATATTCCCCGACGCGCCGCCATGACCGACCCACACCGGTCCCTCGGTCCTCGCGATTCCGCAATGGCGCATATCAGTTGCCATAATCGCCCGGATGCGGGTGCCCTGCCGCAAATGCCAGGGCAAACGCATTTGGAAATCATCCACATATAGAGGCTAAGTAGCTTAAATACCTGATGATTTATATTTCTAGACTTCTATGGATAGGTGTGCTATCTACCTGACATCATTGATTTTA
>JBEKJU010000424.1:0-3329 GCA_050011095.1 Syntrophorhabdales bacterium | reverse complement strand
GGGCGCGCCCGTGCAGCCGAACAAGGCGATAGTGGGGACGAACGCCTTCGCCCATGAATCGGGCATCCACCAGGATGGGCTCCTCAAGGAGAAGCTGACCTACGAGATCATGACGCCCGAGTCCGTGGGGATATTGAAAAGCTCCCTGATCCTGGGCAAGCATTCAGGGAGACACGCCTTCCGGGACCGGATCGCGGACCTCGGCTACACGCTGGAGGACAAGGAACTCAACCTCGCCTTCAAGAGATTCAAGGCCCTCGCCGATATGAAGAAGGACGTCTATGACGAGGATATCGAGATGATCATCATGGACGAGGTTGTCCGCGTCCCGGAGAAGTACAGGTTGCTCTACCTCAGCGTCGTGTGCGGCAACATGGCCATTCCGACGGCCACGGTCAGGATCGAGATCGACGGCCAGGCGCACCAGGAGGCTGGTTTCGGCGATGGCCCCGTCGATGCGACGCTCAAGGCGATACAGCGGATCGTCAAGACAAACAGCACACTGGTGAAATTTTACGTCAACGCGATTACGGGCGGGACCGATGCGCAGGGCGAGGTTTTTGTAAAGCTCCAGGAAGACGGATCGACGGTAATCGGAAAAGGGGCCGACACGGACGTCATCGTCGCATCCGGTAAGGCGTACATCAATGCCCTGAACAAGCTCGAATTCGTGAAGACGAGAAAGACGGCGGAGGTGGTGTGATATGGCCATGACAATGACGGAGAAGATCCTGGCCGCCCACGCGGGCAAGGAGCACGTGGAGGCGGGGGAGATCGTGGAGGCGAGAATCGATCTTGCCCTTGCCAACGACATCACCGCCCCCCTCTCCCTGGAGGAGTTCGAAAAGGCTGGCGCCGAGGCGGTCTTTGATCCCGAGAGGGTCGTCTTCGTCCTCGATCACTTCACGCCGAACAAGGATATCCAGTCCGCGGAGAACTGCAAGATCATCCGTGAATTTTCCCGGAAGTACGGCATCACGAACCTTTTTGAAGGCGGCGCGTGCGGTGTCGAGCATGCCCTCCTGCCCGAGCAGGGCCTCGTGGTGCCGGGGGACGTCGTGGTGGGCGCCGACAGCCACACATGCACCTACGGCGCCCTGGGCGCCTTCTCCACGGGCGTGGGCAGCACGGATTTGACCTACGCGATGGTAAGGGGGTCCCTCTGGTTCAAGGTGCCCCGGAGCGTGAAGTTCGTCTGCTCGGGGAAATGGCGGCCCTGGGTGACGGGAAAGGATCTGATCCTCCACATCATCGGCATGATAGGCGTGGAGGGGGCTCTCTACGAGGCCATGGAATTCGACGGGGAGGCGATAGCCGAACTCTCGATGGATTCCAGGTTCTCCGCCGCGAACATGGCGATCGAGGCGGGCGCGAAGAACGGCATATTCAGGGTCGACCGGAAGGCGGTCGACTATTTGGCCGGGCGCGCGAAGCGGCCGTACAGGGTGTTCGAAAGCGACCCCGACGCGCGTTACCGGGACGTTATCGAGATCGACGTGGGCAGCCTCGGGCTGAAAGTCGCCCTTCCGTTTCTTCCTTCGAATGTGAAAAACGTGGAAGACGTGCGCCATGTCGCCATAGATCAGGTGGTGATCGGCTCGTGTACGAACGGGAGGCTCGAAGACCTGGAGATAGCCGCAAAGATCCTCCAGGGAAAGAAGGTGGCGAGACAAGTGCGATGCATAGTCATCCCCGCGACCCCCACGATTTACGGAGCAGCCATGAAAAAGGGCTATTTCGACATATATCTCGATGCCGGCTGCATCATCTCGCCTCCCACCTGCGGGCCCTGCCTCGGGGGCCACATGGGGATACTTGCGCGGGGCGAGAGGGCCGTATCGACCACGAACAGGAATTTCGTGGGAAGGATGGGCCACCCCGAAAGCGAGGTGTATCTCGCCGGGCCGGCGGTCGCGGCGGCGAGCGCCATAAAGGGGGAGATAGCACACCCGGGGGAGGTCGTCTGATGCTGAGCGGAAGAGTCTGGAAATTCGGCGATAACATCGATACGGACATTATCATCCCGGCCCGGTACCTGGCGTACACCTCCCCTGAGGTCCTGGGGCGGCACTGCATGGAGCCCCTTGTCCCCGATTTTGCCCAAAAGGTCCGAAAGGGCGACATCATCGTCGGGGGTTCGAATTTCGGCTGCGGCTCCTCCCGCGAGCATGCCCCGCTGGCCATTCTGGCCCTCGGGATACCCGTGGTGATCGCGAAGAGCTTCGCCCGCATATTCTACCGGAACGCCTTCAACAAGGCCCTCGCCCTGCTGGAGGCGGACATATCCGGTTCCGTGAGCGAGGGAGAGACCATCGAGGTGGACCTGACGACAGGACTCATCAGGACCGCCCGGATCGAGGTGATGGCGAAACCGATACCCCCCTTCATGCTGGAGCTGGTGGGCGACGGGGGTCTGATAAACCATCTGAGGAGACAACTGGAGGAAAGGAAATGAAGGTATTACAAGGGGCACGACGTGGTGGTGGAGGTCCTCAAAAAGGACTCGTTCAAGGGCGTGGAGATCGGTCTCTTCTCGGCCGGCGGCTCGGTCAGTCAGAAATTCGCCCCTATAGCCGCGGCGAGCGGCTGCGTCGTTGTCGACAATACGAGCGCCTTCAGGATGGACGAGGACGTCCCTCTCGTCGTGCCCGAGGTGAATGCCCACGCCATCGCCGATTACAGGAAAAAAGGCATCATAGCCAATCCCAACTGCTCAACCATACAGATGGTGGTGGTCCTCAAGCCTCTCCACGACGCGGCGAGGATCAAAAGAGTAATCGTCTCCACCTACCAGGCCGTATCGGGCACGGGAAAGAGGGCGATAGCCGAGCTTGAGTCGCAGGTGCTGGCCATCTACGGCAACAAGGAGGTGACGCACTCGGTCTATCCCCACCAGATCGCATTCAACTGTCTTCCCCACATCGACGCCTTTCTGGAGAGCGGATACACGAAGGAAGAGATGAAGATGGTGAACGAGACCGTGAAGATCATGGAGGACCCGACCATCAGGGTCACCGCTACGACCGTAAGGGTGCCCGTTTTTTACGGCCACTCGGAATCGGTCAACGTGGAGTTCGAAAGGGACCTGACCCCGGACGAGGCCCGGAAGATCCTCTCGAAGGCGCCGGGGGTGGTCGTGGCGGACGACCCGGCGAAGAACGTCTATCCCCTCGCCATACACGCGGCGGGGAAGGACGGGACCTTCGTGGGCCGGATAAGGAAGGATGAATCGATTGCCTCCGGTCTCAACATGTGGATCGTTGCCGACAATATCAGGAAAGGCGCGGCCCTGAACGCCGTTCAGATCGCGGAGATACTCGCGAAAGACT
>JBEKJU010000423.1:0-4746 GCA_050011095.1 Syntrophorhabdales bacterium | reverse complement strand
GTGCGCCATGAACGTGGTGCATTTGATATACATGCATTACTTGCTCGTTCTCGACCGGCACAAGAGTGCCCCGTACCGATGGAGGAGATCGGACGGAAGGGATTCGCGAAGCTCTACCGGGTTCCACCGGCAGGGTTATCATCAGCAGAGCGGACTGAAATGTACCGGATTGCGCACCATCATGCGCAAGGCCGGGCTACCGTGGGATGCATGGCGAGTCAACGAATCTGTCATGGAAGCCTCTGTATTTATCGACAATCTCTCTCTGCAATGTGATGGCGTGAGAGGAATGCGGCGCGATCCGGGCGGGTTTTATCGTCCTGCCTGGGAGGTGCGAATAAGCCCGCACCTGGGAGAGACTTACTCCTCATCATCTCTCTCCAGGGGCCGCCAGGGGTAAAGCAGGCGCCTAACCATCCAAAGGGGTTGAGGGCGGGAACATGGGAACCGTGCGTGTTTGTCTGAAATCGGAATCAGGCTATCCGTGGAGACCGGGGAAGGACGCGTACGGGGCGGAGTCCCCGTAGTAGTCTGAGGACGGACAAAGCCGTCCACATGGCGAAGGGGGACAGGAGATCGATAGGTTTTTGAAGCCGGAGGAATCTGTGGACACAGATGCAAGGACCGATAAGGCCTGGTTACTCGGCGTGCAGAGAACACTCTATCAGTGGAGTCGGGGTAACCCCGAAGGAGCATACCGCGAGTTGTGGGGTTGGATAACCGACATTCGCAACCTACGGTGCGCCTGGAGAACTGTTGCCTCAAACAAGGGCAAAAGAACGCCGGGCATCGACGGGGTCGCTGTCAAACACATCCACATGCAAGGAGTAGACGCATATCTTGAGGGGGTGAGAAAGGAATTGAAGGACAATTCCTATGTACCATCTCCCGCCCGGAGAGTGCTGATACCCAAGCGTGGCAAACCGGGGGAGTTCCGGCCCCTCGGCGTGCCGACCGTAAGAGACCGAATAGTTGCCTGCGCCGTAAAACAGATTATGGAGCCGCTCTTTGAAGCCAGATTCCATCATGTATCATATGGCTTCAGGCCTGGACGGAGTTGCCATGGAGCACTGGAGCATATCCGAGTGGCAACGAAATCGAGGAAAAAGACGGACGGAAAATGGCGCAGCTTCCCCTGCCCATGGGTGATCGAGGGCGACATCAAAGGCTGTTTCGACCACATCGACCATCATCAGGTGATGGAGAGAATCCGCCGCCGCTGCGGAGACAGGAAGGTGAACAGGTTGCTTCTTCTGTTTTTGAAGGCAGGAGTCCTCGCGGAGGATCAGTTTATCCGCACTGACGCCGGGACCCCGCAGGGAGGCATACTTTCACCGCTCCTCGCCAACGTGGCGCTCAGCATTATCGAGGAAAGGTACGAGCGGTGGGTGTATCAGCACGCATCCAAAGGCGATGGGAGGTTGGCGGCCCGGAATGCCCGTGCAAGAGACAGGAGAGCAGGGAGAGCCGCATTCTTCCCGATCCGATACGCCGATGATTTTGTTATCCTCGTGTCAGGGACGTATGACGACGCGCTTAAGGAAAAAGAGGCGCTTGCCCGGTATCTGAAAGACGCCGCAAAGCTCGACCTCTCGGTTGAGAAAACCCGCATTACTCCAATCGAGAAGGGGTTCGAGTTTCTCGGGCATAGAGTCCGTGTGAAGTGGGACGATCGACGCGGCTTCAGTCCGCGGATTGAAGTTCCGAAGCAGAAGGTATTGGACATCCGCTACCGGATCAAGCAGTTGACCGCAAGAAACACTACCACGTGGTCGCTCGCGAAGCTCATCCGGAAGCTCAATCCAATCCTCCGCGGCTGGGCCAACTTCTATCGGTTCTGTCCTGGGGCGAAGCCTATCCTTGCCGGCCTTGATTGGTACGTCGGGGGTAGGATCAGGCGGTGGATGGCAAATAAACACCCGCAAGCAAGAGCCCGGGAAATCATGCGATCCTGCGAACGTATCAGAGGGCGACGAAATTGGCGTGAAGGGAAGGAAGAGTTGTTTCTCATGGGGCGGCTGAAGGTCGAATCGTACAGATTTAGGTGGATGCGACAACCCGATTACGCGACGATCTCTGGAGAGCCGAGTGCGTAACGAAAGGCGCATGCTCGGAGAGGGGCTACGGGAAACCAGCGGCCGAGAGGCCACGCGGCGCCCGTAGTCTACTCTACTGATAGAGCCAGAAAGCGCACCAAATCTTCAAATCTGATTCTGGTCCACTTGACCTCCGACTCGAACTCCGCGCCGCAGCTCTCGCATTGCCACGAGAGGACCGGCCAGCTTTCCGTCCGAATCCTCTTCCGGAACTTTCTGTCGGTGAGGTAGCTGTTCCGGTAGCCGCATTCGGGGCAATATGCGGAGAGAAGGTTCGTTCTCATTTCACCCTCCCTTGGAGTATCGCCCCGTTCTATACCATCGGATACGTGTAGCTCAGCGCCATCTTCACAGACTGGCAGGCGACCTGTACAATGTCCTTTGCCGCTATCAACACGTAATGTGTGTTCTCAGGATCGAGCGAATGGTCCGAATCGAGAAAGCCTCCGAGAATGATGAGCTCGCCCACACACGCTGCCAACGCCCCCTGGATCTCGCTGAGGGCTTTTTGGTAGTCTTCCTTGGTCAATTGGTCAAGTGACTTTCTGTCCTCTGTCATCTTACCTCTGGGCTCCTAAGGGTTTTGATCGTTTGCGGAACGCTTCCATACATCCTGTTCTTGTCTGCGGTTACCGCCCGCCCGTTCACGCATTTTTTCCCCTCAATTACGTTTCATAGGTAATATAAGTATCATATAGTTTCATTAGTATCGTGTCAAGTAGATAGTGAGACAAAATAAGTCTTGTGCACGGTTACGATCCTTATTAGACTATGTGCGTGGATACGGCAGACCTCATACCGCTCAAGGAAGTCCCTGCAATCCTGAAGGTGTCAAAAGCCACCCTATGGCGCTACATCAAGCAGGGCAAACTATCCGTCGTGCGCTATTCGGAACGAAAGGCATTCATTCGAAAAGAAGAAATAGAGAGATTCATCAGGGAAAGCGAAGGCAGAATATAGGAGCGGCGCATCGAAGCTAAGAGTGTTACGGATAACCTTAAGAGAAGAGCATCGTGAAAATTGCTGATCGTGTCGAAATAAACCCGAAAATCATGATGGGCAAGCCCGTCATCCGGGGCACGAGGATACCCATCGAACTTGTCCTTAGGAAGATGGGCGAAGGAGCAAACGAATGGGAATTGTTGGCTGCTTACCCAGAGATGCAGGAAGAAGACATCAAGGGAGCCCTCAAGTACGCTGCGGATACCATCGCTCATGAAACAATCGGGACGCTCGTCACTTCAAAGAAATGATCCGGCCTTTCATGGAAACAAGTAGAATTATTGGTGTTGTGCCCTTCCTTGCCTGAGAAAGAAACGCTTTGCTTACTCCCAAGCCTCGTTCCTCTTTCGACTGGTAATTCGACGACAAGCCATACTAAACTGTTCCCGTCACTGTCAAAGAAGAAAACGATAGGATGGAAAACGATCAGTGAGATTTCTGGCTAACGGTCCGTCCATTCCAACTGAACTTCTTGTCGCCAGAGACGAGGGGCGGGTTGTTTTTTTCTGTGGGGCTGGCGTCTCCCGTGCGCGCGCCGGCCTCTCGGATTTCTTCGGATTAGCGCGAAAGGTCACTGAAATCCTGGGGGTCGTTCCGGAGGAACCATCCAGAAGGATCATCGAGGAGGCGAAGGAGACAGAGCGCCGTACGGGGATCGGCGGTCTCATTCCCGCCGATAGGGTATTCGGCCTTCTGGAGCGTGGCTTCGTAGCCAAGGACATCGAGACAGCCGTCGGGAAGGCGTTGAAGCCCTCTCCCGATGTGGACCTTTCCGCCCATCGGATTATGCTCGACTTGGCCACGGGCCCAGATGGAAGAGTCAGATTAGTAACGACGAATTTCGATACCCTTTTCGAGTCGTGCAACACTTCGTTGGCCTGTTGGAAACCACCTCGATTGCCCGATCCGCGGCGGCTGGAGGAATTTCAAGGTGTCATTCATCTGCATGGTCATGTGAATAGCGACTACACAGGGGCGGCTGGGGATGGTTTCGTTCTCTCCAGTTCGGAATTTGGTCGAGCCTATCTATCGGAAGCATGGGCTACGTTGTTCATGAAGTCGATTCTTAATCGATACGCCGTTGTCTTCGTCGGTTATACTGCCGATGATCCCCCCGTACAATACTTGCTTGAAGCCCTTAATTTCGACCCGACGTCGCTAAGGGAAGTATACGCATTTCAGGCCGGGCCAGCGGATGACGCACAGGCCCGGTGGGCGCACAAAGGCGTTATTCCGATCGTCTACGATGAAGCAGAAGACCATCGGGCGCTATGGGATACACTGGAAGCATGGGCTGTCAGGGCCCGAAACCCTGACACGTGGTACGAGCGTGTCATTGGGATGGCCCATAGGGGACCAGAGGCATTGCCGCCCCATGAAAGAGGGCAGGTCGCCCATGTCATTTCGACTCTCTACGGAGCGAGAAAGTTCTCTGCAGCAGTCGATCCGCCTCCTGCACAGTGGCTATGCGTGCTTGATTCAGCAATAAGGTATTCTCGGCCCGGTCATCTTGGCCGTTTTCGAGAAAAGGGATCATATTTCGACCCGTTCGATGCATACGGACTAGATGAAGATCCCTTTCCTCCCAAGATTGACCCGAACGAATCGTTCGCTAAAAGAGAGGTGCCCAAGGGCGTCTGGGATGGTT
>JBEKJU010000422.1:0-5015 GCA_050011095.1 Syntrophorhabdales bacterium | reverse complement strand
CTGATAAAATCCGTAATGCGGTTTCCCTTCGGAAGCTCTGCAACAGTTCGCGCCATCTTTGCTCCTCACTTGGATAGGATGGCACATTTTATCACAAAGACTACGTTACGTGAACAGTATTGCTTCTAAAATCCATTGCGCGGATGCGGGTCCGCTGAGCTGGTGAAAACAACCTACCATTGCGTCCGCGGTGCTCCTTGCTGTTCGGAACCCGTAGGAGTGACTATCCGCCGTTGTCTCCGCGACCGGCTGCAAGGCGAGCAGATAGAGCGCCTGTATCGCCCTGTCCGTCATGGAAGGAATGCTTAACGGGCGTCTCCCTCCCTTGGATTTGGGGACGTATATACGTCTGAGCGGCTTTGTACAATAGCCCCTCTGCTGTAACGACAACACGGCCTTCGACTTGGCTTCCGGTGTGGACCATTTTATGCCGTCCACACCCGGTGTTCTTTTGCCTTGGTTCTCTGTTACCCGTCTGACGGCGAGTGCCTTGCCGCTAAACGAGTGGGTCAGCAGATGTTGCAGGACTTTCACCTTGCCCCATCTGCCTTCCTGCGTAGCCTTTACGATACGCGCCTGGAGCCTCCTGGTAGTTTGGTAGACTTTTCGCCATTCGATTCGGTTCCAGTCGACCGTCGTGCCGGAGGACGCACAAGCATCTTGCGATACCCTCATTTGCTTTCCCTCCTTCAAAGGTTCTCCCTGCTCTCTCGTAACGATAGACCAGATGGACGTCTGCTACGCTTTCGCGTGGGATGATGTCGGCCTTAGCCTCAATCCCTATCCGGCCCGCTACAGGCCGGCATTCGCTTCTTCCATCCTCCCGTCCCCGCATGCCCGTCGGCGTCCCTTGCGGTCCGCTTTCCCCTTCGGGGGAGCATATGGGGGTTACTCCGTTCCGCCTGACTGACGATATGAGTGGGTTAGGCTCTGCCTATTCGCCTGCCGCGCTTCTGTCCGCGTATTCCCAGGATACAAGGGAATATCCCGGCGGCTTGCCATTTTGGCTAGGGGCCTATCGGCGTCTTTTGGCCCTTTCGGTTTTAAGGCGTTTAGCAGCAGTTCACATGTGTTAGCCATACCCACCCCAGCCTCGACCGCCTGACGCTGGCGGTCATTGAACGTCCCTCGCGGTTTGTTCTGCGCCTTTCGGCAGGGCTACGTTGTCCCGGTAGCTTCACACCAAGGCGTTACCGCCTTCGCATGTACCGGTAGGCCACCTGTAGCGGAATACAGGGTTGATTCTCAGGTCTCCCCGAGGATCAACAAATCAGTCAGGCAACCTCGTGTCGCACGAAGCCGTACCCGATATCGATCCCTATGCAATCAATCACCATGGGGTTCCTCCTTACTCATGATTATTGGAACAAGAGAACCATTTTCCGTACCTGATAACCGATAATGTCGGAACAACCTATGGATTATATTACCTTCACCTCCAGATCCTCTCCCGCTCGATCATCCTCCGCGTCTTCCTCGACGCCGTGAAGATGAAAAGCCAGGGGATCGTGATCATGAGGAACGTGGTGAGGACCACGAAGCTCGCTGACGTGAGAAGCACCGGCTTCACGCCCATGAGAAAACGGTAAATCCTGTTGAGGCTCCGGTAGCTTACCTGTGGGTAGAACCACAAGAGAAAGCGGGCGACGCGCCCCTCGTCGAGCACCGAGGCGTAGATGGTGTTGTAGAAGACGAAGGCGATGACGATCTTGAGGACGCCGGCGACCGTCAACCCGGCCATGAGCCAGTTGATGGCCCTTTTCGAGAGCTTCCCTATGTAGTACCTGCCAATGGAGGCAAGGATGAGGCTGTAGCCCATGGCGAAGCTGAGCGCTAAGGCCACGGCGAAAGCCTGGTCAAACAGGGTGAACTCGTAGGAGCCGAAGATGGGGACGCACCTTTCGATGACGCCGACAAAAAAGGGCGTCAGAAGGATGCTGACAAGGCCGGAGATGAAGGCGCCCTTGAACCCCACCTCCGAGATCACGATCTTGCCCTTGAGGGTGAGAAGGTTCTCCGGTAGGTCGTTCCCGTGCTTCTCCGCGAGGAAGTAGTTCTGCACGATGGAAACCACGTCGATGAAGCTCTTCGGCCGGATGGAGCCGCCGATCCCTATCGGCGTGATGTCGTTCGACTTGTCGCCATCTTTCTGGCTCATAGGCCCAGCACGAATTTCAGCATGCACCCGCCGTAGGCTATCGCGACGGAGAGGAAGAAGAGGAGGACCCCCGCCACGATCCTCTGCCTGTAGACGCCGAGGAAGAAGGCAAGGAAGAGGGCGAACGAGGCAAGGAACTTCGCCCAGAACCCCTGGAGCACCGCCTGGAAAAGTACGCGCCACAGGGACATGTACTGGGTGTGGGACATGTAGGTGGAGGTGGAGTTGCGCCACGAAGTTGCACAAGAGATGAGGGGAGGCCCCTCGGAGCCGGCCTGCAGGGGCAGGCTTCAAACTACCCCAAGCTGCTGTGGTAAAGAGCCATGGTGGTGAGCGTTGGAGGAAAAGACACGGCATGATCGTGTCAAGTAAGGTTCAGGGAGACGAGCGCAAGCGAACCACCTACGAGGTGTCGAAAACAAAAAGGTGACGTCGAAACTGGGGTCCCTTCACTATCCCAGGATAAGGTCCAGAGGGAACCTGCTTACTGTCTGGACGGCGTCCGGCATGCAGGTGGCGTGAACCTGAAACCAGGCTCTTGTGTGGAACGTGGGAACCTGTCGTCCCGATGCGAAGGGAGAAGCCCAAGTGGGAAGCACCCACGAGGGCGAGAGTACCAATGCGGGGCACGGGGGCGGACTAACCCGCAGTAGCGTTGAAGTCCCGGTAATGGGGATGGAGCGAAGGGGTTGGGTCATCTGGTTGTATTCTTTGGCCAACCAGCGATGGGAGGAGCCGGAGGATAGGGCCAAGCCGTCATAAGGCGGTAAGGATGGCACGAGCCGTATGACGGGAGACTGTCACGTACGGATGTGTGTCCAGAAAAGGCAGGTGTGTTCAGTAGGAGTCAGTCCTACTATGGTAAGAGCCAGAAGCCATATAGCTCGGGATGGCAGGGTGACGGGAAACCAACACCTTGAAGCCCATCGACAGCGTTACCGAAAGGGTAACGGCGAGCTCATCAGGCCGTAACGAGAGTGAACGCAGAGGTGGCCCCGAAAGTGACAAGCCCCGAAGGCCGAGCACACGTCCGTAGGGCGAAGGCAGCATGGATACCCGAATACTGGCTGATGCGGGTAGTCCACTTCGGCGGGGTGGGAGCGACGGCATGAGAGCAAGGACGCACCATGCAACTGGAGAAGCCCTTGTCGCCCCGGTTGAGAAATCACCGGAGCAAGGTAGGCCCTATAACCGCACCAACGGGAAGGGGGCCGAAGGCGGCAGGGTGGCGGAGGGGCCGGTAGTAGCGCCGATGCGGGGCAATGCCCGCGGAGCGAAGCGGCCCTGCTCTTGGTACTTCTCTTTCAAAAAGCTGAGGCAGGGGTGAGATGATAAAGGCGCCCGTCAGTCTGCAGGATCTGAGAAAGAGGATTTACGCAACGGCGAAAGCCGACAAGCATCATCGATTCTGGGGCCTGTACGTGCACCTCTGCAAGGAGGAGACGCTCAAGGAAGCCTATCGTCGGGCGCGACAGAACAACGGCGCTCCGGGGATAGACGGCATCACCTTTGAGATGATCGAGGAAGCCGGCGTTGAGCCGTTCCTTACACACATACAGGAGGAGTTGCTCTCAGAGACGTATCTGCCCATGAGAAATCGGAGAAAGGAGATACCCAGCAACGGAAAGACGAGAGTCTTGGGTATCCCTTGTATCCGGGACCGCGTGGTGGAGGGAGCGCTGAAGCTGCTACTCGAACCGATCTTTGAAGCTGATTTCCACGAAGGCTCCTATGGGTATCGCCCGGGGAAGAAAGCCCACGAGGCAGTTGATCGTGTGGCGAACGCAGTGGTTCGCAACAAGACCAGCGTTATTGACCTTGATCTAAAGGCCTTTTTCGACAACCTCAGACACGACATCTTGCTTACGAAAGTGGCCCGAAGAGTGGCGGATGACAAGATACTGAGGCTCCTCAAGGTAATGCTTACCATGAATGGCAAAAGGGGAGTTCCTCAGGGGGGAGTCGCTTCTCCACTACTCGCGAACATCTACCTGAATGAGGTCGACGCACTGCTGGAGAGACAGAAAGCAAAGACCAGCATGTCGGGCTACACCTATATAGAATATGCCCGATACGCGGACGATATAGTGGCATTGGTTGATGGGTACGGCGGGAAGTGGGAGTGGCTCTTCAATGAAACCTATGGAAAGCTTCGAGAGGAATTGGTGCGCATCGACGTGAAGGTGAATACGGATAAGACGCGACTGGTAGACATGACGAAGGGAGAGACGTTCAGCTTCCTCGGCTTTGACTTTCGGAGGGGAAAGACCCGGAGTGGCAAGTGGGGCGTACACATGACGCCGAGGATGAAGGCGAGGACAAAGCTCCTACAGGACCTCAAGGACATCTTCCGGCGGTTCGTGTCGCAACCTGTTGGCCGGGTCGTCGACCTTATCAACCCTAAGCTCAGGGGCTGGGCGAACTACTTCCGTGTCGGACAGGCGAGTCGCTGTTTCACCTATGTCAAAGATTGGGTAGAGAAGAAGGTACGGCGACATCTTATGAGGGCGCGGAGCCGGCGGGGTTTCGGCTGGAACAGGTGGAGTAGGGAATGGCTGTACAAGAACCTTGGCCTTTACAACGATTACAAGGTTCGGCCATACCGTCCCGAAAGCGCTGCCAGCCGATAGGCATCATAAACCCTTGCGTGAAGGCAAGAGGAAAGCCGGATGCGGCAAATCCGCACGTCCGGTTTGACGTGGCGGGGGTTGGAAACGTGGCATGGTTGAGACAATGGGGCACTCGCGAAGCGAAAACGCGAGCAAACGGGCAAAGAAAGCCTCAACCTAAGCCGGCGCGCCAATCCTCGACCCTACCTGTGAGGGCCTGGGGGTGAAATCCCCCCGGGCTACTCGGC
>JBEKJU010000421.1:0-4652 GCA_050011095.1 Syntrophorhabdales bacterium | reverse complement strand
TTCCGCCTGCCCGGAAAACTCCCGTTCGAGCAGGTCCCGCGCGGTCCTGTCGTCGAAATCGCCTGCCACGACGAGCACCATGTTCCGGGGCGTGTAGTGCTCCCTGAAATACGAGAGGATATCGGCGCGGCCGATTGCCGAGACCGATTCCCGGTATCCTATGATCGGCCTGCCATAGGGATGGCCGGGGTAGCTCGCCAGGAAAAGCTCGTTGAAGAGCTTCCGCTGGGGGTCGTCCTCCCCCATCTTTATCTCCTCGATAATGACCCTCTTCTCCTTCTCCAGTTCCTTTTCAGGAAAGGCCGGCCGCCTGACCGAGTCGGTCAGGAGCTGGAGGCCCGTCCCGAAGGCCGGTGCCGGTATGACGATATGATAGACCGTATTGTCATAGGACGTGAAGGCGTTGATGCTCCCGCCCATGGCCTCGATCCTCGGCGCGATCTCGTAGCCCCCGCCCTTGTCCGTGCCCTTGAATATGAGATGTTCGATAAAGTGCGTGATGCCCGCAACCCGGTCGGCCTCGTTGCGGCTCCCCACCTTTACCCACACCTGTATCGCCACAACACCGGTCCCTTTCCTCTTTTCGAGGATACAGGTAAGCCCATTGTCCAATCCTATGACCTTCATCGCCTTAGCACTCCTCCCTTCCCCCATGCGCCGGCCGAAAGGACCCGCTCCACCCCCCCTCGGGCACGCCTCTATATCGTAAACCTATGGATAATTCCGGAACACCGGAAACACCGGAGTTGAATTCGCCCGCCTTTGAGCGCGCCTCACCCCAAAGGGGCGTATGATGCGAGGGCCTCCACGATCAGCTCGGTTCCCCGGAGGCCCTCTATCAGATTGGCCACGGAAAGTCTCTCGTTCAACCCGTGCATCCTGAGTTCCTCTTCCCTCGGGAGCGTGATGGGGAAAAACCCATAGGCCGGGATGCCGAGGTTCCGAAAATGGCGGAGGTCCGTAGCGCCTGTCGTGAGAAAAGGCAGGACGGGGATGTCGCCCTTGATCTCGCGCACCGCCGCGGCAATATCACGAAAATAGGGCGTCCTGTAAGGCGAGGCCGCCGAATCCGTTCTGCCCGTCAGCACCACCTCAACCTCCGGCCCCGCAATCTTTTTCATCTGGTCGAGAAATCCCTCATGCGTTGTATTGGGCAGTATCCGCGCGTCAAACTGGGCGGTTGACTCGGTGGGGATCACGTTGACCTTCTCGCCGGCCTTCAGCATGGTCACGGTGGCCGTGTTCCGCAAAAGGGCGTTGAAAAGGGGGTCGTTCTCCACGAATGCGCGGAATCTCCTGTTGCGGAGGGCGTCCTTTAGATTCGAGAACCGCAGGCCCCCGATCTTGCGGCCCTTCAGGAGGCCGTTCAGGTACCGCGTGACCAGGGTCGTGGGCCTGAAGGGTGAACGGGCCGACACGATCCTGCCGGCCGCCCGGAGGATCTTATCGTTGGCATTATCCCCGTGGGGCATCGAGCCGTGGCCTCCCGTCCCTCTCGCCCTCAGCATGAACTGGCAGACCTTCTTCTCGGCCACCGATACCTGGCCGTGCCGGAGCCCCGCCTCTTCGAGGATCCATCCGCCCTCGCTCAGCACGAACGAGGCGTGACGCAGTTCCTCCACCTTCTCCAGCATGTATTCGGCGCCCCATTGGCCGCTCGCCTCTTCGTCCGCCGTAGCGAGAAAGACCATATCCCTCTCTGGCGTGATGCCTTTCCGGGCAAGCTCCACGAACGCCAGGAGGTGGCAGATGACCTGGGATTTCATGTCTATGGCGCCCCTGCCGTAGACGAACCCGTCTTTCACCGCGCCGCTGAAGGGCGGCGCGTCCCATCCCTCGTCATGGGCGGGCACGACGTCTAGGTGACCGAGGAGCACCACGGGGCTGCCCGCCTTCTTCCCTTTCAGCCGCGCAAGGATATTCGCCCGTCGGGGCCGGGGCAGGAATATCTCCGTCTCCAGGCCCTCCTTCTTCAGAAGACCTTCGAGGAACTGGAGTCATAGTGCACCATGTTTTTCCCCTCGCTTTTTGCCTCATACAGGTTCTCGTCGGCGATCCCTATGAGCGTGCCCGCATCCCTGCCCTCACGAAAGCTCGCCACGCCGCCGCTTAAAGAGACGGAGATGACCCGCCCCTCGCGGGAAAAGACGTTCTCCTCCACCTTCTGCCTCAAGCGGTCCCCTATCACCGCCGCCGCCGATCCGTCCGTCTCCGGCAGGATGACCAGGAACTCCTCCCCTCCATAACGCCCCACGCTGTCGATGCCCCTGACCCCGTTCTTGATTACCCGCGCCGTTTCCACGAGGACGGCGTCGCCTGCGAGATGACCAAAGGTGTCATTGATCTCCTTGAAATTATCGATGTCGAACATGATCACGGAGAGGGGAGAGCCGTACCGCTCGGACCGCTGCGCCTCCCGCTCGAGCTTCGAGACGATAAAGAGGTGATTGTAAAGGCCCGTAAGGCCGTCGCAGACCGATAGGGACTTTATCTCCTCGAAGAGGCGGATCTTTTCGAGGGCGGTCGCCATGTGGGCGCAGAACCTCTTGAATACCGATTCCTCCTCGTAGCCGAACGGCGTGCCCCGGTAGATACCCGCGTAGCCGTAGGTCCTGCTGCTCGTGATAAGGGGGACGATGATGGATGTCAGGTCATCGGAATCGGAAGAAGATGCTACGGCCGCCTTTCCCTGGATCACCACCCTCACCTTTTTCTCCTGTGCGGCCAGCCGCGCCATCTTCTTGATAAGCGTGCCGGTTACCGCCTCCCCGACGTCCTCGCTCAGCGTGACATTGGGGTAGACGTAGATCTCCACCTCATCCTTTCCGGGAATGAGGGCGGCAAACACCTCGAAGGAGAGGTAATTCCTTATCAGGGAAAAGGAGTGCTTGAGGATCGACGCGGGCTCTTCTGTTTCGCCTATCATGTGCTGGAGGCCCTTCACCAGTTCCAGCTCCAGCAGGTTCAGCCTGTCCGCCTCGCACCTGTTCTTCATCTCCGACGCGGCCACGGCCGACTCCTGCCTTTCCCTGTAGCTCACGATGGCGTTCCTCACGATGCAGTAGACCTCCTCGCTTGCGGGTAGGGGCTTCGGGAGGCTCGAATAGGCCCCGTATTGCAGCGACGCCAGCCTCTCTTTCGCGCCTCCCGCCTCCGTCACCGTAATGATGGGCAGATAGGGCTCAAGCTCTCTTATTGTTTGATAAATGGTGACGTCGAAACCCCCGGCGGAGGGGACGTCGAGAAGTAGCGCATCGGGCCGTGTCCGGACTATCCGCTGCGCTACATCGTATGCGTCATGAAGGATATCGCCCTCCAGATCGTCGTGGCGCCGGAAAAACTCCTCAAGCCATTCGCCCAGCGCCCCATCCCTGGTAACGATAAGAAGCCGTTTTCGTTTGTCCATAAAAGGAGAACGGGGGGAAAGTCCCCCCGGCTACTTCTTACCCTTCTTTTCCTTTTTTGGCGCCTCTTTCTTTTTTGACGTCGCTTTTTTTGCCCCGCAGCCTTTCACTCCGCATGTCATTCTCACCACCCCCTTTCAAAAACCATATTAAGTAAACTGGTTTTTATTGTCAACAATAATATGAGAATTATGCGGAGACTACCTCTTTGACTTCCGGAATTTCCTTCTTCAGTGCGTTTTCCACACCCATCTTCAGCGTCATCATGCTCATGGGACAACTCCCGCAGGCCCCAGTAAGCCTCACCTTCACAACACCGTCGGTCACATCGACGAGCTCTATATCGCCCCCATCCCGCTGAAGCATTGGTCTGAGCTTACCAATCACCTTTTCCACTTTTTCTTTCATCGGTCCCTCCATACTCGGTTAGTTACAGGATTGACTAAATTATAAACCCGGAAAACCGTTCTGTAAAGGGAGGGATGGGCAATTATTGGGGACACCCGCAGGCGGGTACCCGGTCGGCCCCTCCACGCGACTCGGTATTAACCGTTTCAGCCTGCCCGCCTGAAGCCGGGTAGCGTTTGAGGCAGATTCCTTGAGAACCCGAGGACCGAGATCATCGAGCCGAGGCCCTCCGGATTTATGAGCCACTTCGCCGATATCCTCTCCCCCTGGCCGAGGCCGGCGAGGGCCTCCAGCATCCCCGCGTTGCAGAGGAAACGATACTGCTCGATCTCCCCGTCCTTCCGCCATCCCTTTTCGCCGAGCAGCGCCGAGAGGTGATCGAAGTTGACGTGATGGGTGATATCCATCTGCCCGAGGGAATCGAACACGTCCTCCCGCATCACCCTCTCCTTGTAGCCGACCATGCTGCCGTGAAAAAACCTGCCCGCCGCGATATCGGCCTGGTGGTATCCATAGTCGAAAATGAGAAGGCAACCCCGCTCGACGAGGCCCGAGATCGCCCCGATAAGGGGCTCCGCCGCGGTCGTCACCTCCGACACCTGATTTTCCTGCAAAAATATGGGGTATTTCCGTATGAACGACGCGACGTCGGTGCTAAGGGGACCCGTCCGGTCGAAAAACCCGTCCCCGCAGCCCACATAGATCTCCTCGATCCTGCCTTTTTGTCTGATCACCCGGTGAAAGGGAAGGGCGTCAAAAAACTCGTTCGCCACAACGAACGTGAAACCGTCGACGGCCCCGAGCCTGTCGAGGCTCGTGATCCACCGAATCGGGCCCTCC
>JBEKJU010000420.1:0-2664 GCA_050011095.1 Syntrophorhabdales bacterium | reverse complement strand
GGAAGCCGGAATCCATGTTTCTTTCTGGATTCCGGGTCGCGCTCCGCTTGCCCGGAATGACGATAGTTGTGAACGCCGAATACGTCACCGAACTTTCGAGATGGACCACTTAGTGGGCATCACTTGACGAAGTCGATGATCGCGGGAATCACCGTCTGGGGTGCTTCTTCCATCAGCCAATGCCCCGAGCCCGTGACGACCTGACCGCGGACGACGGATGCCACCAACCTGGCTTGATCTATGAGGAAATTGCCGCCGGCCTTCTCGCCGGTGAGAACCAGCACCGGCATCGCTAGGCGGGTCGTGGCAAACTGGGCGAAGTCCTGAGCGTCACGCTCGAAGTTGCGGAAGTATTCGAAGCCAGCAGCCATGCCTCCGGGCTGCGCGTAGGCCTTTGCGTAGATGCGGCGATCGGCCGCGGGTATCGAGTGATGTGGATCGGCCGCGAAGTCGTTCCAGAAATGCTCGAAGTAGGTGCGCTCGCGACTCTCGGCGAAGCGTTCGGCGAAGGGGGTGGTTGCAGTCGTCCCACCGGGAATATTGTTCGACTTGGTCATAACGTTGTCTCCTTATACCGAGGATGGGTGGGAGGCAACGTGGCGGCGTGCCGCGCCCTTCTGGTCGATACGCGCGAAGATCGTCATCCCTGCGTGCTCGAGCACTCGCACGAGTCGCTGCGTCGTGTCGTCGACAGAATACGGACTCGCCAGATTCATGACTCCACTCCCGGTTGATGTCGACATTTTCCCGCTCCTTTCCGGAATCAGCCATTAAT
This sequence comes from Syntrophorhabdales bacterium, assembly GCA_050011095.1. Taxonomy (GTDB): domain Bacteria; phylum Desulfobacterota; class Syntrophorhabdia; order Syntrophorhabdales; family WCHB1-27; genus JBEKJU01. Next base: position 1,889 of record JBEKJU010000420.1, on the reverse strand, counting down.
ACAGCCGAGTGAAGTCCTCAGGAAGCCACGCCCTGTATAGCGTGAACGAACATCATCTGTCGAACTCGCTGTTTTTCTTCCCGGCTTGTTTCGGGTGCCCCTGTACATCTTGCCGCCTCTCTTTGCAAAGAGCCTATATGGACGTTTCTCGTGACCTTGATGCTTGATCGCCTACGCCGTGAAGAACGCGAGCAGGTCCGCGTTGACCTGATCCTTGAGGGTCGTGCACATGCCGTGCGGGGCGCCCGGATAGATTTTCAGCGTGGAGCCCCTGACGATCCTGGACGAGGGCAGGGCCGAGGCGCCGACCGGCACTATCTGGTCGTCGTCGCCGTGCAGGATCAGGGTCGGCACGTCGATTTTCTTGAGATCCTCGGTGAGGTCCGTCTCGGAAAAGGCCTTGATGGAAAAATACGAGGCAGGTATGCCGGCCATCATCCCCTGGAGCCAGAATGACTCGCGCACTCCTTCCGAGATTTTTGCGCCCGGCCTGTTGTATCCGTAGAACGGCATGGTGAGGTCCTTCCAGAACTGCGAGCGGTCGGCGACGACACTGGCGCGAAGCTGATCGAACACCTCTATCGGCAAGCCGCCCGGATTGGCCGGTGTCTTCAGCATCAGCGGCGGGATGGCGCCGATCAGCACGGCCCTGGCCACACGCTTCGTGCCGTGGCGGCCTATGTAGCGCGCGACTTCGCCGCCGCCAGTGGAATGGCCGACGTGGATGACGTTCTTCAAGTCAAGCGATTCGACGAGCGCCGCGAGGTCATCGGCGTACGTGTCCAGGTCATTGCCGATCCACGGCTGGCCCGAGCGGCCATGGCCGCGGCGGTCATGCGCGATGCATCGATATCCGCGGGCGGCCAGAAAGAACATCTGGTCTTCAAAGGCATCCGCGCAGAGCGGCCAGCCGTGGCTGAAAACCACGGGCTGTCCGCTGCCCCAGTCCTTGTAATAAATCTGCGTCCCGTCTTTGGTCGTGATCGTGGTCATGATATGGCCTCCCTTGCTCTGTGAGAAATATGGAGAAACTTTTTATTGCCTGGCCAACGCGGCCTTTGTCTTCGCCATCGATAACCCATAAAGGGCTAGGTAATCATCAAGCCCTGGCCGGTCAAGGCGTAAAGCGCTTTGGAAATAGCCATTGTTTTTTCGAGCCCAAGAAATGGCACACGCTGGCATTTAACAGAACGGACGGTTCGCACAGGCTCTTCCCTACCACGCCCTGAAGTCGAAACCCGTGGAAATACCAACCATAATCTTCAGCTTATTGGTAAGTCGGATGGCCGAGTGTTTCAGTAGGAAGCTATACATGCGAAGCCGGACGCTCGAGATGGCCGAGGGACGGTAACATTGACATGGGATAGCCCCTCCTTCATCCGCCACCGACGTTTCCTCCGGGAGTCCCAATGATGACCCCTTTGCGTTTGCTTATGGCCTCGGTTTTTTGCGTGGCTTTTGGCAAAGACCTTTCTTCCTCTGGGTTTCGGCACGCTCATCATGTGCCGGCTTCGCGTATTGAATCTCTTCGGGTTGTATTCCCCGCCCCTTGGGGCGACAAGGCAGCCGCTTGCGATGTCTTTTGATACCCCGCTGCTTGCGGCGGGGTAGTCATTGAGGGCCCGGTGCATCTTGCGTTCCTGAAAAGACTTGGCTACGCGCATCTTTTCCCCGGTGACGGGATGCTCCTCGGTATAGTACATGCACGCCGAGAGGGTCAAGGGTAAGGGGGTAAAGTCCTGCACCTGCTCGGGTCGCATGTGTCGCCGCTTGAGGTATGAGGCAAGGTCCTCTTCGTCCCTGAGCGTGGCTCCGGGGTGAGAGCTTATGAAGTAGTTGACCAGGTAGACGTCTTTTCCCGTCTTCTCCCGCAATTCCCGGAAGCGCTG
>JBEKJU010000419.1:0-2692 GCA_050011095.1 Syntrophorhabdales bacterium | reverse complement strand
AGGGGGCGACCGCGGGGTACCCACACAGTGGGTCGCGCGAAGTGGGTGTCCCAATAATTGCCGGCGGAGCGAAGCGGAAAAAGATTCTCCCTGCAGCAAGCTGCAGGGAATCCGCAAGTTGACATGGAGATCGCGCCGCCATATCGCCGGCGTGACGCGGGTTTTCAGGATGGCCGGAAAGGTTCCGCGTAAGGGCGGCCCTGATACACGGCGGCCCATTCCCGCGAGGCGCCGGGGAGCCCCTCTCATGAGGCGGGCGAATCGGGGTTATTCGAGCCTAAGCTCCAGGTTTACCATATCACCGCGGCCCATGCCCATTTTGTCGAAGAAGTTAAGGAGATTCCAGTCTTTCCAGTTGACGAACGTGTAGATCGTATCAACCCCCACCTTCTTGAACATGGTTATCATCTCCCGGAACATGGCGGAGGCGATGCCCTTGTTCTGGTACTCCGGAAGGATGCCCAACGTGTCTATCCACCCGACGTTTTCAGGGATTCCGTACTCCCAGCCGCTCGCGGTGCCGAGGATGAAGCCGACCACCTTCCCGTTCACCTCGGCGGCGAGCGACGGGACGCCCGACATCTTCTCGATGCGCTCGAGCTTGGCGTCCCAGTAAGGCCTCCTTTCCTTCCCGAGGAGTCTCTTGTCGATGTCGGTCACCGCATCGAGGTCCCCCGTGGTCAAGATCCTGAATCTCACCGAGCTTCCGTCCGCGAGTTTCACATCCAGCAACGGATCCATGATGCGCACCCCTTTGTTGTGTCGCTATCTCCAGTATAGCAGCGCCGCCATCCCTGTCAAGGAGTGAGAAATGTTTTCATGACCGGACATGTGCGGGGAGAAAAGGCCTCCCTCAAGGGCCCCTCCGCCCGAGGCCCTCATCCGAGCGAACGCCTGACCACCTCGGCCAACTGGCTGCAATACGTTTCCGTCACGGCGGTGGAGGGCCCCTCGACCATGACGCGACACATATTTTGCGTGCCTGAGTAGCGGACGAGAACACGGCCGTCTTCGCCAAGTTCCTGCTCCACCTGCCTGATGGCGCGGCCGATGTCGGGCACCTCGTCGAGCTTCGGTTTTCTTTTGACATCGACGTTGATCAACTTCTGCGGAAAGACGTCCATCATCCGGGCGAGCTCGGACAGGGGCTTTCCTGTCCGCGCCATGGCGGCGATCACCTGCATGGCCGTAATGATGCCGTCGCCCGTGCTGTGATGATCGAGGAAGATCGTGTGGCCCGACTCCTCGCCGCCGAGGATGCTGCCCAGGCGGATCATGTCCTCGAGCACGTACCGGTCTCCCACGTTGGAGGCGTGATGCGTGATGCCGTACCTCCTGCACGCGACCCTCAGACCCAGATTGCTCATGATCGTGCACACGAGGAGGTTGTTCTTCAGCCGGCCCTGTTCCTTCAGGACGATGGCGGACAAAAGGAGAACCTGATCGCCCGTCACCTCATTCCCCTTTTCGTCCACGGCGATCAGCCGGTCCCCGTCGCCGTCAAAGGCGAGGCCCAGGGCCGCTTCCGTCTCCAGAACCCTTTTTCTCAGCTCCCCGGTATATTGGGAGCCGCATCCGTCATTGATGTTGAGGCCGTTCGGCGCATTATGGATGACCTCCACCTGGGCGCCCAGCTCCGTAAAGGTAACGGGCGCGATCTTATAGGTGGCGCCGTTCGCGACGTCGAGGACTATCTTCATTCCCTCCATGGAGAGGTCCCGGGGAAAGGTGTTCTTCAGGAAAACGATGTAGCGGCCGTTCGCATCTTCAAGCCGGATCGCCTGCCCCATCTCGTGGGCGGGCGGCAGGAGGTTTTCGAGTTCGCCGCTGAGGATGAGGTGTTCTATGGTCTCCTCCTCCTCATCGGACAGCTTGAAGCCGCTCCCGTTGAAAATCTTGATCCCGTTATCCTCGTAGGGGTTGTGGGAGGCGGAGATCACGATCCCCGCGTCGGCCCGCATGCTCTGCGTGATATAGGCTATCCCCGGTGTAGGCAGGACGCCGACCAGGTAGGGATGGCCACCCATGGACGTGATACCCGCCTCCAGGGAGCTTTCGAGCATATAGCCGGAGATGCGCGTATCCTTGCCTATGATGATCCTCGTCCGGTGGTGCTCCTTCCTCATGCGGCAGGCGACCGCCTGTCCAACCCCGAAGGCGATCTCCGACCTCATAGGATAGCGGTTCGCTTCGCCTCTTATGCCGTCGGTACCGAATAGCTTCCCCATAAGATGACCTCCTGAAAGAGCGTGAGTGCGGTGCAGAGATCCCCGACCGCCAGAGGTTCCGCCATCCCTATCCGATATCCGGCCGCCGTGGCGATCCGCCGGGCGCCGAAGGGGAAGGCGGGATGAATCGGTCAAGCACAAATTCGCAGAACATTTACCACCTCCGGACGGGTAAGTCAACAATAAGAATATACACGTCGTCCCATCCGCTGTCTAACAGTAATGATTCGACGGGGGTAATGCAAGGCCGAAGTGGGACGCGGGCCTTGGTCCATTGAAAATAGGGCGGCTTTGTGTTATTGATCTTCCCTGCGACCCCGATCCTCCAGGGCGCAAGCGGTGACTAAGGGCTCGGAAGGAAATAAATGAGTCAGATGGCGAAGGATTTTTGGCCGATCGGCGAGGCGCGGAAAGGCCAAATGTACTGGATGTACATGACCTTTTCGCAACGAAGCGGGCGGACA
>JBEKJU010000418.1:0-2692 GCA_050011095.1 Syntrophorhabdales bacterium | reverse complement strand
ATGCATCACACGCTGAGCGCCATACCAAAGAAAACCCTCATCCCATAGATTGAACCCCTTATTGCCCTGCCACATGAAAATCGTGACGACAACAAAAGTGGCCAAGGCCAGTATTTGAAGAGGGAGGAGAGTATTTTCTTTAGGCTTGTTATGCATATATAGTCCCGTTGTCAAATATCTCATTCCTGCAACATGCCCTTTTTTAAATCTCTTCGGGTTGTATTCCCCGCCCCTTGGGGCGACAAGGCAGCCGCTTGCGATGTCTTTTGATACCCCGCTGCTTGCGGCGGGGTAGTCATTGTAAAGTGCTTATCCCGATCGTTATCTATACCAATACTTCTATTGCATCCAAGTCGTGATGCAACCATTGCGTAAAAGCCATCCGCACAAAACAATTCCGTAAAAGAAACAATATCTGATGTATTTCTTTTAGACTTAGCAATGGCATAAGCAATATACGCCGAAATAATAGGCGCTTTTGCTTTTTGATTTAATTCATAGATGCCCGGCAGCTGATCATTATCAACCCCAAAAAACGAATAGTTATGATAAAGCGGACCTAACCCATGAAGAATATTATTCTTTGTTTTGCTGTTTAACCTGAACATACCAAACAACGCCTCCAGAATTACGATTATTAGCAAAAGATGGGCAATGACAACCACGTCGGGTTTTGTTGCGTGAGATGGACCCTGTTCACTGCGGTGCGATATTGCGTCCGCTGCTTCAGCAGAGCCGTTTCCAGTCGTGCCTCTCCGAGATCAACCGCATCTTGCAGCGGCGCCTTCGCGAGCGCGACGTACGAGGCCAATACTCCATCGACGTATCGGTCCCCCTCGACGGGCGATCAACCGGGTGATCGATCTCGAAATTCTCCTTTATCCCGTGAGGCTTAACGGAAAATACGACAAGAGAACGGCCCGGTTTCCCGGAGATTGATATCACGCATTGGTGAAAAGGTGATTTATGCTGATTGCCCTAGTGGCTTTAAGGTCTTCTCTTATGCGTTCAGGCTCTGATAGGCATCCGCCACCCTGGCCGGGTCACCGCTCTCGATAACGGTTCCCTTATGCAAGAGGATGGCGGAATCGCACAATGTCTTCACGGCCTTCATGTCATGCGAGGCAAATAACATGGACCCCCCGTTATTTCGAAACTCCATGATCTTGCGCATACATTTCTGCTGGAAATACGCATCTCCCACGGCAAGCGCCTCGTCGACAACGAGGATATCCGGGGCGACACTGATTGCACAGGCGAAGGCAAGCCTCACAAACATCCCGCTGGAATAAGTCTTTGTCGGTTGTTCCATGAAGTCGCCGATTTCAGCGAACTCCACGATGGCCTGAAAGCGGGCATCCATCTCCTTGCGCGACAGGCCCATGATGGCCCCATTCATATACACGTTATCCCGGCCTTTGAATTCGGGATGAAAGCCGGCGCCGAGTTCGAGAAGGGCGGAGACCCTTCCGTTCACCGCTACCTCGCCGGACGTCTCGCGGAGCACTCCGCAAAGCACCTGCAAAAGAGTCGATTTGCCGCTTCCGTTGCGGCCTATTATACCAAGAGCCTCCCCCTCGTTCACCTGAAAGGAGACATTTTTCAGCGCCCAGAACTTCTGACTCGTCCTTCCGAAAGGGCAAAGGATCTCCTTCAGCCTTCCGGCCGGGCTGGAGTACATGCCGAACTGTTTACTCAGGTCTTTTACGCGTATCATTATCCTCGCCATCCTTCTCTCTTACATGACCTCCGCGAATTCCGGTTTGAGTTTCCTGAAAAACATACCGCCTATACCGGCTATCAAAACGGAAGATATTCCCAGGTAGGCCATGTCGAGCATGGGCAGAGGTCTCCCTGCCAGACAGGCGAACCTGTATCCTTCGATCACGTGATAGAAGGGATTGAGTTTCATCACGAAAAGGACCTTGGCGGGGACCATTGAAGGTGAGTAACAGATCGGGGTAAAAAAGAACATGCCTGTGAGTATCAGGCCGATTACTTGAGGTATGTCGCGCAGGAAGACCGTAAGCGACGAGAGCATCCAGCCGATGCCCACGCAAATGATAACAGCAAAAAAGAGGTACACGAACACAAGCGACATATAGGGAGAAACCCTGTGGGTGAAAGCGATGACTATCGCGAACAACAGGCCGATGCTCACCAACTGACTCACCAGGTTGCTTATTACGCTGACGATCGGGAGCACCTCGCACGGGAAGCCCACCGCCCTCTTGACAAGGTTATTGTACGACAGCAGCACCGTGCTTGAGGCGCCTACGGTCTGGGCGAAAAACTGCCAGGGTATGAGCCCTGTCACCAGGTAGAGAAAGAAACTCTTCGTTCCGTACTGCGGAGGCGGGGTTCCCTTGAGAAAAAACCCGAAGACCACGCCATATATGGCGATCTGGCAAAGGGGGTTGAGGACGGCCCAGGAGAAACCGAAAAAACTGCCCACATAGGTTGCTTTCAGCTCCCGTAGCGCCATGGCCTTGAGCATGAAACGGATTTTGTAAAGATTTCTGGCGAAATACCAAACTATGACTATATTTTTTGTCATTACACACTTAGACGTAATACTGTTCATTTAAGTATCTTGATACGTTTTTCGAAGTCAACCCGCTCGTTGCAGGGGACGGTCCTCGGCCGCAGATGATAGTTGCTCATCTTCCGCTTGACCCCCCGGGGGTTGCGG
>JBEKJU010000417.1:0-3302 GCA_050011095.1 Syntrophorhabdales bacterium | reverse complement strand
GTTCCGCACGAGTTGTTGATGCAGAAGCAGCCGCCGAGGGCCGTGAGGGGGACCACTTGAAGGGAGACTCTCCCCGACGTGTCGGACGTCCACTGGTAGGTCTGGCAGTTGGTCCACGTTCCGGGGCTGCACGTGATGACCCCGTTTGCGCAGAGCCCCGATACCGGAAAGGGAACCTGGTAGGTATAGTCGAGGCTGCCGTCGAAATTGGTGTCCTGGCTCACGATGAAGGTGTCGATATCGCCCGTCGCACCGGGCTGGATGAGGACCTCCATGAACCGCTGCGAGTTCGGACACTGGAGCTGTCCGGAAAAAGAGACCGTGCCGTCTACCATCGTCATGGGGGTATTGTTTGAGGTCAGGGGATTTGAGACGTTGTTCGTGACCCCGCTCTTTGACCCGTAAATACTCAGGACGCTGTTTCCCTGGGCTGCCCCGAGATCGCTCGCGCTCTGGGAGAAGCCTTCCCTGGGGGCGGCAAGGAATGCGAAGCACATGCATAGGAAGAGGAGATACGGCCTGAACCGTGAGCGGGCGCCCATAAAACCTCCTATCGTTTCCCCTGGTCGAGGATCATCTCGATGGCTTCCCGGTAATCGGCCGCCTCGAATTCGCCGTATTCGAGCACGCCGTCCCGCATCACCTTCTCGATGTCGTCGGCTTGGAGGAAGAACTTGAAGGCAGAATTAGCGTCGATCACTTTCCCAACCCTTCCGAACAGGGCAAGGTCGGTCGCCGACTGGGTAATGACGTTAAAACTCCCCGAGTGCTTCCGCGCCTTCCTGTAGCCGTCCTCGATGATCTTGCCGAGTATTACGTTGTCACGGATGAGCTGCCATCCTTCGTCAAAGGCGACGAGCTTCTTCTCGTCCTTCCGGGAACGGTAGAAATCGCTCGTGACCGCGTTGATCACCTGGAGCACCGCCACGTTGAAGAGCTGCTTCTGCTGTTCGAGATGGCCCAATTCCAAAACGACGAACTCGTCGTCGTGGATGTTGAACCGGGAGGGACCGTTGAAGTACTGGCCATGTCTCCCGTCCCTGGAGAACTCCGCCATGGCGAAGGCGAGGCGGTGGGCCGTCACCTCCAACTCGCTGGTGAACGTCGCGTTCCCCGAGGGCGTACCCACTTTGGCCGGATAGGTGCTCAGGAACTCATAGACGTGGTGATACTCGGCGTCCTCCTCATAGGTCCTATGCGCCCATGTTACCGCGTCCATCAGGAGGCGCATCTCTATCTCGGTCGGCGCCGGCTTCTCGGAAGTGGAGTAGCACATCTGGGCGGCCACCTGGGCGATGACGGGTAAGTCGAACTGGGCGTCGACGATGTGTGTGAAGGGGTTGATGGACATGCCGTCCGTAAAATCCAGGTAGCGGGCGTTGCACACTCGCGTCATCTTCTTGTAGCTGCCGCCTATGTCGATGATCCGGATCTTGGCCCCCGACCCGAAGTAGTTGTAGGTCAGGCAGTTCACGAAGAAGGATTTGCCCGAGCCCGTCGAGGCGGCGACGAAGGCATTGTGATTATTCACGCGCTCGTCGAACAGGTCGAGCGTGCAGAGCTGTCCTTTTCTCCCCGCGAGGAGGAGGTATGGCGCTCCCCCTCCCGCGAAGTCGGCCTGCACGGGAAGGATGACCGCCACTGTGCTTGCCGGAGCGACGAAGCTCCTCTCCAAGTTGTCCACGTTCCTGCCGACGTTATAGAGACCAAGGGGCAGCGATGAGATGAACATGATGGGCAGTATTCCCCGGTCTTCCTGCATCCGGTAGCCGCAGTCCTCCCAGAGCCTCTTCGCCCTGACCAAGGACTCGCTCACCGCGTCCCTGCTTGCTCCATAGACCCAGAGGATGGGCATGACCTTCACGAACCGCTTTCCCGACTCGAGCTCGCCCGCCGCCCACATGTGCTCTTCCTTGCGCGCCTCGTGCTGGCGGGCGAACGACCCGACCCCTTTCTGCTGGAGCATGGCGTTGCACTTCGTGTGGAGCCAGGCCCTGAGGTCGGAGTAGATGATGTTCAACGCATAAAGGAACGGGGTCCGGTACTGGTTCACGTCTTGCTGGATGCCCCATATTCCCCCGAAGATCTGGTTCGTCTGGACCGCATTCACTTCCGGAGGCACTTCCTTGGGCGTGGCGCAGCGGAAACACCTGCCTCCTATCCACATCTCTTTCATGGACTTCACAATAGGCGTTTCCGCGAAGATGATCTGCTCCCCGATCGGCTGGGAGTCGTCATAGCGGCAGGGTTCTTCCCCGTAGTCCTCACCGTTGAAAAGGCGGCGCATCCACCGGATGAGGTCTTCGGCGGCCATGGGGGCGGGGAAGAGGTTCGCTCCGCTGAGGATCTCGAAGATCGTGTTCCTCGTGTCGTTCAGGTCGACGTCGGAGCCACCGGAGGGGAATTTCGCGGAAACGATCAGGCGAAAATCACGCACCGGGATGTTGTTGAGCTTCGTAAGGCCTTCCTTCCCTTCCGCGAGGAACTGCGTGAACCGCTCGGCTGACGTTTTTGTGAGGTCTGAGTCCCGGGTCTTCAGCGCCTTGTACGCGCTCAGGTAGGGCTCGATATAGGGGTCCGCGAGAAGGGTGAACTGAATGACCGACCCGGAGGGCACGCTAAGCCGTACGAGGCCTTCCAAGGTCTCCATGGTCTGCTCCCCCGCGAAGGCCAACGGCGAGCATTCGAAAATGAACCCCACCGAATCGTCCGAGCACCCGTACACCTTGGTCTCCGGATCGTAGGTGACCCAGGGGAGATAGTGGGAGAACCGTTTCCTGTAGGTCTCGTCCTTCAGGTCCTGGAAGGTGAGCCCCTCGACGCCGAGCACTTTTTTGAGGAGATTGCTCGTGAGCGCCATCTCACTTTCCCTCCGCTGCGGGGTTGCCGTCGAGGACCCACCGGAAGTCGTCGACCACGAAATAGGCGTAGCGGTACATATAGAGGTCTCTGTCGTTCTTGTACGGGAGTAGCAGGACGCGCATCACCTTCGGCGGCGCGATGAGAGGGGTTTTCGGCTCCTCGAGGAGACCCGCGAGCTTCTTGTACACGCTCTCCTGATAGGCCGCTTCACTGGTCGTCGGGAATACTGCGCCCTTGGATGGGTTCATCGGCTGTATCTTCCCCGCTCGGGACTCGTTGTAGGCCCCGGTCATGCTGATGCATTTGCCCGATTCTTTGTAAGGACAGTTGAAATTGGACTTATAGGGGTTGATCGCGTTCCCCGCCGTGGAACATGCGGCGAGCAGAGCTATCGACAGGACTGCCAGGATTGATCTGTACATCGTCTCCTCCACTTGAAT
>JBEKJU010000416.1:0-2721 GCA_050011095.1 Syntrophorhabdales bacterium | reverse complement strand
CAGCTTCATCGGTGTGCCTCCTCATAAGATCCGTATCATTTGGTCGTGACACGTCATTTTATAGGAGGTACGCCCTTTTTTCACTCCTTTTTCAATTCACACAGAAGAGTTTACCCTACCACCGTCCCCTGCAACGAGCGGGTTGACTTCGAAAAACGTATCAAGATACTTAAATGAACAGTATTAGCTTTAGGGGCCAACTGAAAGACACGTCCGCACGCCGCTTCCCGGGAGCGAAAGAGCCCACCGGGCGAGGTCGCTCCCGTCTTTTCGCCGCCTTCGGAACTGAAAGGCCCTGACTGTGCAGGCCCTGGCGGAGAACCCCCCCTTGTGTCATCAACGTTCCGGCCGTTCATGACACAAGCGCCCGCATGGGGCATATTTCACGTTGAACAGTTCGCCGATTTCATGTAAGATAGGTTTCCAGTATAGAATGTGCCGGTGATAAAGGATGTTCCCGGGGCGGCGGTGATTGTGGTGGGCGAGAGGGATGACAAGCGGGCATCCGGGGCGGTAGCGTGCCTCGATTGCGCGTCGACGCGCCCTCTATGGCAGCGGGTCTCGTCCCCTTGGGAGAGGGTATGACCATCTGCCGGTCCAAGGGCTTCGGTTACACCAAACACGATTTTCCTCTTCATGAGACGATCGGGGAGGGCCGTTAGAAGGGAATGGACCTGTTATCCAGGATCTTCGTCGCCGGCGGGGCCGGCATGGGGGCTCTGCGGTTATCAGGGCCCTTTTCCATGCGGGCTATCGCCGGGTCGCGAGAAAGGCGTATGAATGGTATGTAGATCAGGATTGAGCGGGTGAGGAGGACCCAAACACGATGAAAGGCATCATATTGGCAGGAGGCAGCGGCACAAGGCTCTTTCCGGTCACCCTCGGTGTATGCAAACAACTGATACCCGTCTACGACAAACCAATGATCTATTTCCCCTTATCGGCGCTCATGCTCGCCGGTATCAGGGACATCCTCATCATTTCCACCCCCCAGGACCTCGGCCGCTTCGAGGGCATCTTCAAAGACGGCTCGCATCTGGGGCTCAATTTCTCCTATAAGGCGCAGCCTCAGCCGAACGGTCTTGCGGAGGCATTCATCATCGGGGCAGATTTCGTGGGCCGCGACAATGTCTGCCTGATACTGGGGGACAACATATTTTACGGACACGGACTGACCGACCTCTTGAAGAGGACGGTCTCTGACATAGACGCGCGGGGTGGAGCAACCGTTTTCGGCTACTATGTGAGCGATCCCGAACGATATGGGATCGTCGAGTTCGATGAAAACCGAAACATTCTATCCATAGAGGAAAAGCCGAAAAAATCCAAATCGAATTACGCCGTAACCGGCCTCTATTTCTACGACAACGACGTCGTCGAGATCGCGAGGAACGTCACCCCTTCGGCGCGGGGGGAGCTTGAGATTACGGACGTGAACAAGGCGTATCTCGACAGGGGGAAACTCCGGGTCGAGCTTCTCGGCAGGGGCTACGCTTGGCTCGACACGGGCACCCACGAAACCCTTTTGGAGGCGGCGGAGTTTATATCGACCATAGAGAAGCGGCAGGGTCTGAAGGTGGCCTGCATAGAGGAGATCGCGTACGCCCTCGGGTATATAGACGAAAAACAGTTGATTTCCCTCGCCGAGCCCTTCGGGAAGAATGGTTACGGCCGGTACCTCTGCGGCCTCGTGGACAAGCGGGGAGAAGAGAGTTGAGGGGCATCGGGGCGGGTCCGATCCTATGAAGATCCTCATTGCAGGACAGAGGGGCCAGCTCGCGCGGGAGTTCGCGAGGCGGCTCCGCACGCCCGAATTCGAGGTGGAGGCGCCGCATGAGGAAAACTTCGATATAACGAACGGCGACGCGGTCATGGCCTTCATCGGCCGCATCAGGCCGGATGTCGTCCTGAATTGCGCGGCCTATAATCTGGTTGACGATGCTGAGCGCGATCCGGCGACAGCCTTCCGGGTCAACGCGGAGGGGGTGCGACACCTCGCCGTTGCCTGTGAGGAAACGGGCTCTTTTCTCGTTCACTACAGTACAGATTACGTCTTCAACGGGCAGAAAGGCGCGCCCTACACAGAGGAGGAAGAGCCGGACCCGATCAACGTCTACGGGAAGAGCAAACGCGCCGGGGAGACCCTTCTTGAGGAAACGTCATGCCGATTCCTCCTTCTACGCCTAAGCTGGGTCTTCGGGGAGGGGGAGCAGAACTTCCTCTATAAGATGCTCCAGGTTGCGGGCAAGAACAGGGAACTCAGGGTCGTTGACGATCAGGTCTCGATACCGACCTCAACGGAGGAGATCGTGCGGCTCACCCTGCTTGCGATGGATAAAGGGTTGAGCGGCATCTACCATATGACGGCGAGCGGCTTCGCCTCGCGCTACGAGGTGGTGAGATACCTGTTTGAAAGGCTCGGGATGACGAATGGCGTGATACCTGTCGCCTCGGATTATTTCCCCTCACCCGCGGAGCGTCCCCGTTTTTCCGCCCTCTCGAACGCGAAGCTCTCCCAAGAGATGGGCATCACGATACCGGGCTGGAAAAACGGCGTGGATTGGTATGCCAAACAGATCAAAGAGAAAGGCGTCTAAGTGCAATACTGTTCACTTAACGTAGTCTTTGTGATAAAATGTGCCATCCTATCCAAGTGAGGAGCAAAGATGGCGCGAACTGTTGCAGAGCTTCCGAAGGGAAACCGCATTACGGATTTTATCA
>JBEKJU010000415.1:0-2722 GCA_050011095.1 Syntrophorhabdales bacterium | reverse complement strand
TCCGAGACGGGGCGGGAAGCGGACAAAGCGCGCGACGCAAGGCAATGTTCCCGGCGCTGGAGACGAAAGTAGTCTTTCCCGGAGAGAAAGAGGGCCGTAGGTTCCAAATGCGTTTGCCCTGCACCCTGGGGCTTCCGATAATGTCTCCTTGACACTATTGACAGGCTAACCCTGCGGCACGAGTGTGGCGGCCATCAAGGCGGCGACTGCGGCCTTCATTAGCATCACGAGGAGGCGTACAGCCGACCGTTTTTTCGTGACTATCACGGAGGCCATGAAACACTGCACCCATTTTTGGTCCGGGCAGCGCTAGGAGACGGTTAATAACAACGAACAAACCCTTATTCTTCCTCGCGTTGGCGTTACGGACCTACCAGTACCTGACCCGGCCGACGTCGATGTGAACAAAGTCGGGGTATAAGCCGACGCCGCCTGCTGCAAACTGCCTGGCTGTCTTTGACAGCTCCTTTGTCCCCACTCCGGGAAGGGTGAAATCGATGGCTAGGCCGGCCATATGGAGGCTGCCCGCCGCAACGTGCCTTCCAAGGCCTCTCAGGTATTCGTTGTACTCCGGGGAGCGATACCCCGAGACAATGCTTATCTCCTTTTCACGGCCAAACCGGTCTTTCACCTTGCAGAGGAGGTCGATTACCCTGATGTCGATGGGCTTCACCACGTTCGAATAATGACACCTGAGGAGATGCCAGATACGCTCTATCTCGCTCTGATCGTTGCATCCGTCGACACAGTAGCGCGTGTGGAGCCGCTCGCCGGTGTGAATGTTGTAAAGGCTGAGGACCTTCTCGGGGGTCCCCTCCGGCCCGGCGAAGGCAAAGACATGTTTTCCGCTGATTATCCCGCCCAACTGGCAAGCGCCCGCAACCGCCGCCGCGCTCTTGAGAAAATGCCGCCTTGTCATCATCGTGTGACATCCTCCGCAATACCTGTTCTTTGCTTGATCACGTTCGCCACCTTGAGCCAGTCCACGCTGTCCGTCAGACCCCGTTCTTCGATCCGCGTCTTCACTTCCGCGTCCAAGGATGAGATTCTTCCGTAGATATCCCTGTCCACCTGCAGGAAGACCCTGCCTTCGCGCACGGCGACGCTCACCGGCTGGTAGATGATCTCCCCCGCCGTGCCTTCCGCGACTTCTTCGAAGAACCCTTCCATGGCCTCGGGGCTGACCCTGATGCAGCCGTGACTCCGCCACTGGTAGACCGTGGTGGGCCAGATCGTCTCGTGGATCAATACGCCCGGAATAGACGTGTGGAGGGCGTACCGGCCGAGGGGGTTGTCCGGTCCGGGGCTCACAATCGTCTTCACCGGCTTGCCTTTCTTCGCCATCTCCCTTTGAATCGACTTCGGCACGAACCAGATGGGATTATTCTCCTTGCGCACAATGAGAAACGTCCCGATCGGGGTGCGCCATTGCTTCTCCGGCAGGCCGAGACCGACGGGGAACGCGGCGCTGAGCCTGCCTTCCTTGAAGAAATAGAGCATCCGGTCGGGGATGTTGACGATTATGCCGCCGGAAATGACCTTCGGCACAATGCGCTGGTTGTTGACGGTGACCTGCTGGCCCACCCGGCACATATTTCTCGGGTTGAGCCCGTTCTCCCGCACGACGAGCTGCCAGTCAACCCCGGATCTCGCTCCGATCAGTGAAAGGCAGTCTCCCTTGCGGACGGCGAGGACACTTTTCCCGCCTATAATCATGTCCGCCTCAGCGACACACGGGAGCATGAGCATAAGGAAGGCGAGGGCAAAGGAAGATCGTCTCATCAGGACCGGCAGACCCGCTGGCAACATTTCGACATATGCAGTACCAGATATAAGGGGTCATTAGCAAGAAAAAAAGAACATGGTCTCCCACTCGCCCAACCCGGGTCGCACCGGGAGGGCATGGAAGAGTACCGAAAATTATGGGGGAGGCCTCATCCGCAAGGCCTGCAGGGCTCTCCCGCGGAAGGGGGGGATCGCCATTGCCCATCCATGGGCGGGGGGCTTATATTGGGGATTGGAGGCCGGTCGAGGCGAGGGCCGGCGTTGCGGCTTACCATGGCGGCGGGAAAATAGCGGGACAGGGTCGAGGCGTCGGAAGGTTCCGATGCCGATCAAGGCCCTTGTAAGGGACCACCGATCAGAGGCTGAAGGGAGGGCGTATGGCGACCAATAGAAAAATCCGGAAGGTGATGAGGAGCAAGCCCACTATCGAGGGGGCGGGGGTTCACCTGAGGCGGGCCTTTGGCGGAGGCGAAGCCCCCCGGTTCGATCCATTCCTGCTTCTCGACGACTTTCGCTCGGACGATCCCCGGTACTACCTAAAGGGTTTTCCCTGGCATCCCCACCGGGGCATCGAAACCATCACCTACGTGCTTGAGGGCAGGGTGGAGCACGGGGACAGCATGGGGAATAAAGGCGTCATCGCGGGTGGGGACGTTCAGTGGATGACGGCGGGCAGCGGCATAATCCATCAGGAGATGCCGAAGGGCGATGAGTCGGGACACATGGGCGGCTTCCAGCTCTGGGCGAACCTCCCGGCGTCGCACAAGATGATGGACCCCCGCTATCGCGGGCTGACAAAGGACGATATACCGGAAGTCGCCCTCGGCGGCGGCGTGACGGTCAGGATCGTCTGCGGCGAGATCATGGGCACGAAAGGACCTGTCACCGATGTCGTCACCGACCCCGAATACCTCGACGTGACCGTGCCCGCCCATGG
>JBEKJU010000414.1:0-6306 GCA_050011095.1 Syntrophorhabdales bacterium | reverse complement strand
AAAAGGCCATATCCTTGAGAGCGGATGGGGGATCGGGGGGAGATGGGGATCACGGAAATAGACGTCTCCACCCCCCGAACGGGGGATGGAGACGTCAAAGAGAGATTTTTCGCCGGCTAGAAAGCCCAGACGAACTTGAGCCAGAACTTGTCGCCCTCCGGCCTGTTCTGTTCGTACACATCGCGCTGGTACTTAAAGGTCACGCAGCCCTTCCCGAAGTCGTAGTTGATCGCCGGGCCGACGGAGAATTCCTTGCCCATCACGCCCGTCTGAAGACCGGTCAGCGGATCGAAAGCCGTGTGGCCGAACTGCGTGTCTTTCGTGGTCTGATAGAGGATGTAGCCGTTCGCGCCTAAGGCCCAGTTCTTGCCAAAGTGGTAGGCGACCAGGTAATCGGCATCGAATTCCTGGCCGGAGACGTAGCTCGTCGCGGTGTTGACCGTATTGATCCAGTACATGAGCTTCGCGGACAATTCAAGTCCGGGAATAGGGGAGGTCTTGTCGCCTAGATACGTGAAGGCCCAGAGGGGATCGATGGACCAGTAGTTCCTGCCGAGGTTTGCCGGGTCCGCGATGTACGTGCGGCCGCTGTTGCCGCTCCCAGAGGCGCTGCCATAAGCGCCTGTCGGCGCCACTATGTCGATTGCGAAGACGTTGCTGAAGGTCGGGCAGTGCCAGGCAATACCCATACCGGGCTCAATATCACCCAGTCCCGTCTTTGAACTGGGAGAGCCCGGGCCATATTCTCCGAATGCGCTCAAGCTCACGTGCTGATAGCCTACCGGGACGATCACGTGCCATATGAGGTCGCCGCCCAGCACCTTGATCTTCGTTACCTTGATATAGCGCAGGGCATCGACGAGGGTGTTCAGGGTGAAGTTGGTCCTGGAATAACCGGGGCCGGCCGGGCCTGCGGTCGCGTGGCGGCCGGCGTTGTCCTCAAGGGTGTTGACGTTATAGTCGACCAGATAGTTAATGAATACGTTTGTCCCCGCGGGAGGCAGGTTACCTGCGTTGAAGTCCTCATTGCCGCCGGCGTAATGGTTGCCGTAGCCCTCACCCGCATAGACCTGTGGAACAGCCAGGAAACCGACGGTCGCGCAAAAGGCCAGTAGAACAAATGCCAGAAAAAGATATCTCTTGCCCATTATAAATTTTCCCCCTTTTCGAGATTTCGGAATTTTTGCTTTAAAGCAACAACACAGCGCTCACGCATACACCCGGACCTCCTGTTCGAGCTACTCTCCTCGTGATCGTTCCTCTCCTTTACGCATGTTACCTCGCTGTCCCGCAAAATTACCTCACCTCCTTGCATTAATATTTTTTAATCTTATCTTAATGGTTTGATATGTAAGCAAAACCAGTGTTAATGGTTTGATATGTAAGCAAAACCAGTGCCATCTCAGGAATGGCTGCAATATCTGGTACATATCCACCCAGGGTTTATATATTGTTGCATATCGTAAAAACTGTTGCTATATTTCATAAGTTTCTGGTAAAATGCTAAATATCCTAATGTGCGGTGCCGGCCCGCGAAGCCGGTTCCGTGAAGGAGATCGCGCGGTGGATGAAAACGAGCTGTTTCGAAACGTGACGCTCCAGATCTGCGGCAGCCTCGATATGGCGATGGGCCTGCGCCGGTGCCTCCCGGTCATTGAGCAGGTCATGCCCGTGGACCGCCTGAGGATCTACCTCTATGACAAAGGTCTCGGCGCGATGCGGACAATTCTCCTTACAAACCATAAAGAGGGCGGCGCGGTCGATATCCTCACCCCCCTTCCGGCCGAGATGAGGGAGAGGATAGAAAAATTCGACCCTTCAGACACCCTGATCGTCACGAGGCCCGGCCTCGATCCTGTGGTGGTGCGGATTGTCAATCGCAGGTTTAACCCTGCCCTGGAAGAACCCGTTCTTGCACAGCTCGGCTCATCGCTCGACTCATCGTTCCTGTCCATGAGTCTCAGGATGGACGGCGAGATATTGGGAAACCTGGGGGTGACGGCGGAGGGTCAGGACAGGTATACCGAAGGGCATGCCCGGCTGCTCGCCCTCGTGCACGAGCCCTTCGCCATCGCCCTCGCAAACGTCCTGGAGCACGAGCAGGTCCGGAAGCTCAAGGAGATACTGGCTGAAGACAACCTCTACCTGCGGAAGGAGCTGTTTAGCCTGACCGCCGAGGAGGAGGTTGTGGGCGCAAGGTCGGGGTTGAAGGACGTGATGGAGATGGTGAGACAGATAAGCCCCCTTGACAGTCCCGTGCTCCTTCTTGGGGAGACGGGTGTCGGGAAGGACGTCATCGCGAGCCTGATCCATTATGCGTCACCCCGCAAGGATGGTCCGTTCATCAAGGTGAATTGCGGCGCCATTCCCGAGACCCTTGTCGACAGCGAGCTATTCGGTCACGAGAAGGGCGCGTTTACCGGCGCCGCGGCACAAAAGCGGGGCTTCTTCGAGAGGGCGCACCAGGGGACGATATTTCTCGACGAGATCGGCGAGCTGCCGATTGCCGCGCAGGTCAGGATGCTTCGGGTCATCCAGTATAAAGAGGTCCAGCGGGTGGGAGGGGCCACCTCCATCCCGGTCGATATAAGGATTATCGCCGCCACCCACCGGAACCTGGAAGAGATGGTCAGGGCGGGACGGTTCAGGGAGGATCTATGGTTCCGGCTCAATGTCTTCCCGATCGTGATTCCACCCCTGAGGGAGAGAAAAACGGACATCCCCGCGCTGGCCGATCATTTTATCCGGAGGAAATCGAAGGAGCTGAGGCTTTCTGCGCCCGTGCGGCTCGCTTCCGGGGCGATCGATCAGCTTACCTCGTATGACTGGCCGGGGAACATCCGCGAGCTGGAAAACGTGGTGGAGCGTGCGTTGATCCTTAACAAGGGCGGGCCTTTGACGTTGGACCGGGTCTTATCGTCTGACCGGCGCGAACAGGTTGACGCCGGTATATCTTCTCACGGGGAACAGCATCAGACCCTCGACGAAGCTATCTCGGACCGTATTCGCCGTACCCTTGTTCTGACGAACGGGAAGATACATGGTCCGGGAGGCGCAGCCGAGTTACTCGGTGTAAACCCGACCACATTGAGAAGCAGGATGAGAAAACTGGGTATCCCGTTCAAACGGCCACAGTCTTTCTAAAGGCCTGCCGGCAACGCCTGAAGGAATCGCTTTCAACTCAGAGACGGTCACTTCGAAACTCAGCTACCCATTCTTCATACCGAGTTGCTTATCTTCGCCACACTTTTGTTATCGCGCAACTATTGGGACACCCGCTTGCGCGGGTACCCGGTCGCCCCCTTCATCGGCAAAGCGCGACCCGCTTCGCGCGGGTGCCCCGAGCTTTCCCCCCATAAAAAGGAAGGAGCGGATGCGCTTTCCTCGACGTACAACTATTGGGACGCCCGCAAGCGCGACCCACTGCGTGACACCCGCTTCGCGCACTACCCGCCGCGGTCGCCCCCTCTCAAGCACCCACCGCCGGTCGATATCGTTGCAACTGTATTACCCATGGCCTTAAACGGAGGCATATGGAAATAAGGGTCTAAGATTCTTATTGAGCACTCCTTTAGCCGAGGAGTTCTTTGTACGTGTCCGGGTGATAGCCGGTTACAACATCCCTCCCTATCTTCACTACGGGAAAACCCCCTGCTTCGATATCACGCATGTCCCTATCAATGTTCTGCCGCGTTTTATCATCGGCCCGGTCGTATTCGATGTACTCGTAGGCCACGTCCTGTTCCTCAAAGTATCTCTTGGCTTTCCTGCACCACAAACAGGTGCTGAGGGAATACATTGTCACCTTTTTCATTGAAAGCTCCTTTTGGATCGCCGAACCTGACGAATACGGGAGTAAGTGCAAGCCCGCCGGATGGATTGCCGATTCTGACAGCCCCTCGCCACATTTTATGGCTTCATCCTTGACCTCCTCCGCGCAGTGCGGACAAGTCCTCATATTGTAAATATAAGGGGCTCTATGGGGTCGGCGGAATGCGCCAACCGTTCTACAGGTCGCGAACTCCGTGTTTCCCGGCTTCCGCAACCATTACCATTATAACGCGGCCAATCAAGGGGTATTGCCGGGGAGCTTGTCAGTCTCCGGTTCCCGTCTCCTCCGCGCACGGCCTACCATGCTAATAAGACTACCATTTTCGACTTTGGCGCAGAGGCCCATATCGTTTGACCCTGGATATGCCGCTATCAAAAATCGCTTATACCATGGTGAAAGTCCCTGCCGCCCGTGATGCCCCTCCCGAATCAGGCAGAAACCGAGGATCTTTTTCGTCGGCTGCGAATGCCCGTTCGGCGGGCCTTGTGGGGTGTCGCAAAAGACATCACTGGTAACTTGTTGAGATTACCTTATTTTACTGTGTATTACCGTCCCGTGAGGAATCGAAGGGCAAGATGGGCTCGATTTGCTATCATCTTGATTTTGCTGCCAAATGTCAACTGCTCACAAGCTAGGCAAAATGCTGAAGCCTTTATGATACCGGTAGGTTATGAGAACCTATCCACAAGATATCCTCAACTTCTTAACATAAATTGTTAAAAGGTTCAGAATGTTTTTTCATCTCAGGTATCTTTGATACAACAATTGTCGCTCCAAAGGGGCATCAGTTGCCTTATGTTATGAAGGTGGCAGCCGATAAGAGTAATGAGTGCCCCTTCATGGCGAAACAGCGGACATAATCTGAAACCAAACATGTAATGTGCTTAAAAAAAACGTTGGCCGGCTCTAAATTGGAATTGGAGTTCTAAAATAGTTATGCCTAAACTTATGTTGATAACTGTCTCTTCGCCGGAGATTCGGAGAGCGAGAAGGGGGCGGGTTCTCAACTTTCAACAGATTACCATGCCTTATCTGGCCGCCAGAGTTCCTCCAAGCTGGGGCGCGATTCACGTTGATGAAGAAGTTGAAGAAATTGACTGGAACACTGACGCAGATGTGGTTGGAATTACATTTCATACGCCGAGTGCTTTTCACGCCTATGACATTGCCACGCGTTTCAGGTCGATAGGAAAGTGTGTAGTGATGGGTGGTCCGCATGTAACGTTGTTGCCTGAAGAGGCCAGTCAATACGCGGATGCGATATTCATTGGAGAGGCGGAAGGTGTATGGGAAGAATTTTTGAACAGCTTCGAAGCGGGATCTTATCTTCGGGTATATCAACAAACCGGCCTCCCGTCTCTTGAAGATATTCCCATGGCTCGCAAGGAATTATTTCACAGGCACGACCATACCAATGGCGTTCTATTCGCGACCAGGGGATGTCCCGGCCAGTGTGAGTTCTGTACCATTGCCGTGATGTATCGTCATAAACTGCGCAAGCGGCCGATAGCCGAGGTTGCGGCGGAATATGCCTCTTTCAAGGGGAAAGTCATTATCTTCTGGGATGATAACATTGCCGGGGATATGGAGTATGCGAAGGGACTATTTCGCACTATCGCTCCCTATGGGAAGTGGTGGAGTAGTCAGGCGAGTATTCATGCGGGCAGGGACGAAGAATTCCTGGAGGCTGCGGCTCAGAGCGGATGTAAGCAGTTGTTTTTGGGGCTAGAGTCCATCTCCCAGCAAAGCATGGCCGAAGTGAAAAAGGGGTTCAATCAGGTGGACGAGTATTCTCAGGTTATTGAACGTATCCATTCGCATGGGATTGCCGTGCAAGCGGGAATTGTTTTTGGGTTTGATCATGACACGCCGGAGATATTCAAGGACACTATTGATTTTTTGGAAAAAGCGGGGGTCCAGAATGCAACCTTCAACATTCTGACGCCCTTTCCCGGTACCCCGCTGTTTCGCAAGATGGAAGCCGAGGGGCGGATATTGACGCGCGACTGGCGCAAGTATAACGGTCGTGACGAGGTAGTTTATCAACCCAAGCGGATAAGCGCGGCGGAACTGCTCGCCGGCTTTCGGTACGCGAATGAGCGCTTTTATTCTCTTCCTAGCATAGCAAAACGGTTATCACGGTCATCGGCTCAATCAGGGTGGGCGTTGCCGCTCAACTTGGCATATGGCTATCACTGGCGAAAGAAGGGATAATCGGGTAAGGGATGTTTTTTAGCTGTCCCTGCCCACGCCACCCCGCATGCGGGTCCGCCCGTTGCTGAATTGCTTTGGGGACCCTTGACAAGCTTGGCGAAGCGATTGACCCTCCTGAAGCCCTTCTCGCAATGCAGTATGTTGGCGGCGCTGAAAAAGATGCCAATTATGGCGCAGTGGCCCCCCTCCAATAGAAAATCTTTCCTCCTTGCAGCATTGCCCTGACCCATAAGAGAGACTGAGGGCATGGCGGCTCGGCC
>JBEKJU010000413.1:0-4169 GCA_050011095.1 Syntrophorhabdales bacterium | reverse complement strand
GTGGAACCGGTCGCCGCCGGAGAAGGCGGCGGTTTTGATAGGCTTGAGCCGTATGAGGTGAAAATCTCACGTACGGTTCTTAGGGGGCTGGGCAGTGGCGACACTGCCTGGCTACCCGACGAAAAGAACCGGATACGAACGGCACCCGGTGACAAGGGAGGAATTCGGCGTGTGGTACGACGAGCAGGCGAATCCGGTTACCCCCTGGAAAAAGCAAAATAGGAAAGCAGGGGGAAGTTTATTGCTTCAAAGGAAGCGACAGGCCTGCCGGGTAGGATGGCTGACGAAGACCGGCTTGCGAAGAGCATCCAATCTCAGGGATACCATTTTGCGAGCCTTTCGGGGGCGACGCGGAGCAGGTAGAGCAGCATGATCGTCCAGTTCCGGAGCGTGCATGCGACTATCCCTTCCTTCCTCCAACGGCGGGCGGAGGTCTTGACCTTTTCGTCGATGAGGCAGATCCTTCCGCCCTTCTTTCTTACCCGTCTCATCAGATCTACGTCCTCCATAAGAGGTAACTCCTTGTAGCCGCCTAACCGGAGGAAGTAGTCGCGTTCGATGAAGATTGCCTGATCGCCGTAGGGTATCCTGGTCAGATGGGACCTAAGGGATGCGACCCATTCGATGATCCGGAATGCAGGCCCTCTGTCTGCTATCCCGAGGTCGAACGCCCCGCCCACAAACTGTTCTCCTTGCATCACGGAGGCGATTCTTCCAAAGCCGTCTGCGGGGAGTTCCGTATCAAGGTGAAGGAATACGAGAACGTCGCCCCGGGCCGCCACGGCACCCTTGTTCATTTGTTTCCCCCGCCCTTTGCCCGAGATAATGCCTTTCGCGCTACTGCTGATCATGGCCTTGAGCGTCTCCGCCTCTGTATCCCCGTCCACCACGATGATCTCAATTACCTCCTTCGATGCCATGCCCTCAAGGCGGCTGATCGCGTCATTTATCAGGGCCTCTTCACGGAAAACGGGAATAACGACGGAGATGGTCATGTCACCAACGGAAATGGTCACGCAGGAAATCGATTGTCGAGAGTCTGCCGCGCGGCAAGCCTTTTTGCCGGTCACAGAGCGCCTTGAGGTCGTGACAGTCATCGATGTCGTCCCAGGTCGGCAGAACGTGAACATTCAGGCCGTGCTTCCGGAGGATCGCCAAGGTCTCTTCAAACACCCTCGGACCACCCCATTCAATGCCCTCGAAAGCTGCCGGCACGATGCCGGCTGAGGAGAATCCTATGAGGTAGTATCCACCGTCGCGGGCCGGTCCAATGACCGCGTCGCGGGTCTTCAGGACCTCGAATGCTTCGTGGAGTGAGGCCGGGGGAAGATCGGGGATATCGCTGCCCACAAGAACGGCCCGGGGGCAACGTAGAAATGCCTTCTGAAACGCTGCCGACATCCTTTCTCCGAGGTCGGCGCCCTCTTGAGGCAGGAAGGTTATGTCGTCGCCGAGCCAGTCAGTGACGGCTCGTTGGGCGTCCGGCGGATGAAAGAATACCAGTGTGGGGTAACCCGTCCGGCGGACTGCGGCAAGGGTGTCGGAGACGAAGCAGCGGTAGAGGGCAAGGGCCGCCGCATCGCCGATCGTTTCCGCAAGCCTTGTCTTCACATTGCCCTTGACGGGGAGTTTCACGAAGACAATCAGTTGACCGTCAGCAGTAATGATTTTTTATCTCCCTGTCATGCCCTTTGTCCCTGGCAGGACCTCCACCCATAATACCTATATCGAAATCATGGTGCGTCATGCCGCACCCCCTGCGATAATTATCGGCTGCCGGCCCTGCCCCCCCTGCTCCTGTAGAGGGAGACCAGTTTCTTCGCGGTTATGGGGAATATCCCGATAAGCGCAAAGGAGACGACCAGACCCGGCGAGAGAATCCCTCTCAAGGACTGCACCTTTGCAAGCTCCCTTCCTGCATTGACAAAGACAACAGTGCCCGCGAGCATCCCAAGCTGCGATACCCAGTAGAACTTCCTGAGCGGAATACTCGTGAGGCCCATGACGAGATTGATCATCCAGAAAGGGAACACGGGGACCAAGCGCAGCGTAAAAAGATAAAACGCCCCTTCTTTCTGGATCCCCTCGCTGACCTTTACAATTTTATCACCGAACTTGCCCTGTACCCAGTCTCTAAAAACGAACCGTGAAACGAGACAGGCTAGAGTCGCGCCCAGAGTACTCGCGAATGAGACGACCAGTGTGCCGACCAGAAGGCCGAAGAGGGGCCCCCCCGGCTAGAGTCAGCACCGCAGCGCCCGGCAGCGACAAAGACGTTGTGAGAACGTACACGAGGAAATAGACCAGGATCACCAGGGCCCTGTGCCCGGCATAGACACCCTTCAGCCTGTCCGCCGAACCCTTCAGGTAAGAGAGCGTAAAGTAATGCCCCAGGTTGAATGCCCAAAAAGCGAGAACCAGTCCGACGATGACCGCGACAAGAAGTAACTTTACGATGAGACCCCTGCTCACCTACAGCCCCTTCCATATTTGGCAAGGCGCGAGCCCTTCAATCATTGGGGCACCCGCAAGCGCACTACCCGGCACCCCCTCTGCGGGCAAAGCCCGCAGAGACTCCCCCTCCCAAGTTCCTGAGCCGGCGCTCACCTTCGCTCGGGAAGGTGGCGAAGACGAGGCTGGTCACCCTCTTAGGGCTCGTCAGAAAATAAATGGGCCATCTGGCTCGTCTTTTTGTCCGCCCGCTTCGTGTCCGCCCGCTTCGTTGCGAAAAGGTCATGTACATCCAGTACATTTGGCCTTTCCGCGCCTCGCCGATCGGCCAAAAATCCTTCGCCATCTGACTCATTTATTTCCTTCCGAGCCCTTAGGGAACGATGGAGCCACCGCAGGATGAACCGGCGCCCGCGGCGCACCCGAAGCAGTGCTCGCCGGTCACGATCCTTCGTTTCCGTAAGGTAGCAGGTTTGAACAGGCTGACGTGGTCCGGCGCGCCATGATTTACCGGAAGACCGAGGGCCAGATTGAAATCGCAATCATAAAGGGTTCCATCCCAGCCGACGCTGAGCTGATGTCGGCACATCAATCCCGGGACGGTCCCGGGATTAAAGGACTCCCGGAGGAGCCGCGAATAGGCCTCCTCCTGGCGTTGCCGGGCAAGTTCCTCCTTGAAGCGCCCCAGGACCATATTGGTGATGGTCAGGAGGTGGGTAAACGTAATCCCAAAACGCCGGCCCAGCTCGCGCCGGTAGTCCTCTTCCAGGACCGCCTGGGGCGGAGGCAAGAACGCCCCCCCTGGATTGTACACGAGATTCAGGGGCAGCCGGGGCACGGAGCCGTACCCAAGGGCGTTCAGTTTCTTGATGGTTGCGATGCTCTTCTCATAGACCCCTTTCCCCCGCTGGGCGCCCACGTTTTCCTCCATATAACAGGGCAAGGAGCCGAAGAGCCGAACCCGGTGCCGACGAAAAAACTCCGGCAGATCATCCATCCCCGGCTCCAGCAGCACAGTCAGATTAGTTCGCACCTGAACAGCAAGGCCTTCCTGACAAAGGCTTTCCACAAAACGACGAAAATGAGGGGCCAGTTCAGGGGCGCCTCCAGTGAGATCGACCAGTCGGGGGCGGGCTCGAGAGACTGCCTCCAGGACCATTTCCATGACGGGCCAGTCCATCATCTGCCTTCGTTGCGGACCGGCGTCGAGATGACAATGGGCGCAGTGCTGGTTGCACCGCAGTCCGAGGTTCACCTGGAGCGTGTCGATCCCCCGGCCGAACAGTCCGGTGCCGTCCGTGTCGGCGATTCTGGCTTCAAAACCGTTCAGTTCCATCATAGCCCTCCTCGGTGCAACCGGCCATGCGGCACATTGGGCTGCGGCATCTTCTGAAGACACATCGGCATTAGTGCGCGGTAAAGAGCTTGAGATATTCCCCGTAGCCCTCTTTTTCCAGATCCTCCTTGGGGATGAACCGCAGGGCGGCGGAATTCATGCAATACCTGAGGCCCGTAGGTTTCGGCCCGTCAGGAAAGACGTGGCCGAGATGCGAATCCGCGTGCTTGCTCCGCACCTCGGTGCGCCTCGTGAAGAAACTCCTGTCTTCCTTCTCCACGATGTTATCCGGTTGTAGAGGCCTTGTAAAACTTGGCCAGCCTGTGCCGGATTCG
This sequence comes from Syntrophorhabdales bacterium, assembly GCA_050011095.1. Classification (GTDB taxonomy): domain Bacteria; phylum Desulfobacterota; class Syntrophorhabdia; order Syntrophorhabdales; family WCHB1-27; genus JBEKJU01. The sequence continues at coordinate 47 of JBEKJU010000413.1, read as the reverse complement.
AACTTGTCAAGCGAACTAAAGAGAGGCTCCCCGGAGACAATGTCAAC
>JBEKJU010000412.1:0-2778 GCA_050011095.1 Syntrophorhabdales bacterium | reverse complement strand
AGGCATCGGCTTCGCCATTTCAGGAAGTACCCTAAAACCGAATGAACCACTTCTTTGTCGTGGCGTCAAGTTGCCCTGCTCACATGATGCGCTTACATGGTGCGCCCATCCGGCAGGCCGTCCCCGAGGCATGAGCGGAGCCTCCGGCGGAGCGTCTCCTTTTCCGTCTCTCCGCCAATGAAATCCCATGGAAAAAGCTCGTCCTTCCGCCTTTCCCTCGTTGCGTAGAAATTGAGGTTGATCGGGCTTTCCCGCGCGATCCGGGCAAAGGTCTCCCCTTTGGCGAGGCGCTCGATCACGTCCTTCAGCCTTCTGTCCCCCCTGGCGAATACGCCCTGAAGAAAGCTGTATTTGACCGATTCGTGGGTAAACTGCGTGTTCGCCACCTTGCCGAGGCCCCTCTTGAGGATGGCTATCTTCTCCTTCAGTTCCCGCATCTCATCCATGGCGAGCCACTGGAAAGGGGTGGCGGCCTTTGGCACGAAGGGGCTCGCGTGAACCGTGACAGTGCCGATCCGGCCCTTTTTGCTGCCCTTCTTGACGAGGAGGTGAAGGATGTGTTTCACGAGTTCCACGATCGCATCGACGTCCTCCCGGCGCTCGCCGGGAAGACCGACCATGAAGTAGAACTTGAAGTTGAAGGATTTCATGTCGGCGATGGCCTCGACCCGCCCGGCGATATCCGCGTCCGTCAAAGGCTTGCCAATGCGCCCGCGGAGTTCCTCGGTTCCGGCCTCGATGCCGAAGGTGAGCGTCTTGATCGTCTCCTTGATCATGTCTATGACCTCTAGGGGCACCTCGTCGAGCCGGAGCGAGGGGAGGTGGACCCGCACGCCCATCTCCCGGAATCTTCGTATAATGTCGGGAAGTCGTGGATGAAAGGAGACGCCCCCGCCGATAATGCCCACCTCTTTGACATCATCGCCCACCTGATCGAGTCTGTCCGATATGAAGGGATAGATGTTGCCGGCAAGGCAGAAGGCGCAACGTGACGGGCAGCCCCTCGTGCCTTCGACGAGGAGCATGTCGGCAAACTCGGTACTGTCCGTCACGATGGCCGATGTGGCGAGGCCCCGTCCCTTGTATCGCTCGATCCCCACGTGAAAGGAGGGGGGCGCGAACCTGTCGACCGTGCCGTCGTCCCGGTAGTCAACGTCGAGACGGGCGGGGTTGTAGACCCAGGACCACGCGGAAAGCTCCTCTATCACCCCGGTCCTCGTTTTCCCCCTTGAGGCGAGATAGCCCTCGATGAAGGGAGGGATACACGATTCCACATCGCCCATGATGAAGAGGTCGAAGAAAGGGGAAATAGGCTCGGGGTTGGCCATTGCGCAGATGCCCCCGCCCACGATGAGAGGCCCCTTCGCACCCCGCTCCCTCGCGGCCAGGGGGATGGCGCTTCCCTGCAGCATGGCGACGATATTCGGATAGTCCATTTCGAAAGAGAGGGTAAAAAAGACGATCTCGAAGGAGCTTAAGGGCCGGCCGCTCTCCACGGAAAGGGATTTTCCGCCGGCGTCGAGGAAGACGCGCTCGCACACGATCTCAGGCCGGCTGTTGAGCGCCCGGTAGAGGAGGTGGACCGCCAGGTTCGACATGCCGATATAGTAGGTATTCGGGAAGGCGACGCATACGGCGACCCTGTTTGTCCACTTCTTGAGGACAGTCCCACGCTCACGGTCAAGAAGCTCCCTTCTTACCATGGGGAGGGCCTCATCCGTCGTCCGGTCCGCGGGCCTCGTCTTCCCCCCATTTCGTGCGGTCCTTCCGCCTTAGGACCACGCACGCTCACCCGATCCCCTTTTCGGGAGAAGGAAGGAAAATCAATCCGCCTGTTTCCTCAAGAACGTCGGGATATCATAGCGATCGTCATCGAGATCGACACTCACGGGCTTCGGCCTCACATCCCGCGTCTCGACCTTCACGTTCCTTTTCAGGAACGTGGGCGCGCTTCTGTCGTCGAAGAGTTTTTCCGTCCGCCTTTCCGGCCTCTCCTCCTGCACCACCGCCTGTTCCTCAAAACCCGTCGCGATCACCGTGATCCTCAGCGATTCATCCATGGACTCGTCGAAGACCAGACCCCAGATGACGTGGGCCTCCTCATGGGCCTGCTCCTGGATGAGCATCGATGCCTCGTTCACCTCGTGCAGCGTCATGCTCGAGCTTCCCGTCACATTGATGAGCACGCCCCTCGCGCCGTGGATCGATATATCTTCGAGGAGGGGGCTCGATATCGCCTTCTGCGCGGCCTCGACGGCCCTTCTGTCGCCCGACGACATGCCGACCCCCATGATGGCCAGCCCCTTTTCCCGCATCACGGTCTGGACGTCCTTGAAGTCGACATTCACGTAGCCGTCCGATATGATGAGGTCGGATATGCTCCTCACCGCATGGAGGAGGACCTCGTCGGCCTTCACAAAGGCGTCCTTTATCGTCATGTGCTTCCCACCCACCGAGAGAAGCCTCTGGTTCGGAATGGTAATAAGCGTATCGACCTGGCTCTTCAGCTTCAAAAGGCCGTCGTCCGCCTGGAAATTCCGCATCTTCCCTTCGAAGCCAAAGGGCTTCGTCACGACCGCGACGGTGAGGGCGCCCAATTCTTTCGATACCTCGGCGAGAACGGGGGAGGCCCCTGTACCGGTGCCGCCGCCGAGACCGCACGTGATGAAGACCATGTCGGCCCCCTTCAGGTGCTCCGCGATCTGCTCCGCGTCTTCAAGGGCTGCCTGTCTTCCGACCTCGGGGTTCGCCCCTGCCCCGAGGCCCCGGGTCAGCTTC
>JBEKJU010000411.1:0-2801 GCA_050011095.1 Syntrophorhabdales bacterium | reverse complement strand
GCTGTCTTCCGCAATCATCATCTCTTCGCTTGCATGCTCGATGCCCGACCGGACAATTGATTTGAATCTGCCCGTACAGGCCCCGGTGGCGCAAAGGGCGGGCACTATCCCGATCTCGTCAAGGAAAGAGGCCATGGCGGCGACAAAATCGACCTCGCCGTAGACGACCGCCCGCTTGCCGAAGACATATTTGTGGCCGTCGATGTATGCATCAACGAGACGGCCTCTCTCTTTCCGGTATTCCAGGGGTGTCTCGACACCGAACAGGCCGGAAAGGGCGTCGAAGAAGCGGTCCGTTTCCCTGACGCCGATGGGCAGGCCGCACGTTATCCTCCGAACGCCGAAACGTTCTTCGAGAAAACCGGCCGCCGTCTTTTGCCCTTCGAGGCTTCTACCCAGCTCTATCGTCGCCCGGGCCCGCCCCATGCCCCTTATCGCGTCTATGGGCGTGCCGCCTTGCGGGAGCCTCTGGTATTCAGGCCATGATTCCCCGTCCAGGGTCTCCGAATAGTCGGGGAACATGGTAAAGCCCGCGCCGAAGGCCGAGACGATCTCCTTGAGATGCCTTATGTCCTCGGGAGAGATAAAGCCCGGAACAATGTTGACCGTGCCATTATCCGGACCATCCGCCGAGAGGGTTTCAACGGTCGCCCGCAGGGCCGCATGGTACCCTTCCATGTGGGTGCCGCTGTAGGCGGGCGTCGACGCGTGGATGATCGCCGGCAGCGATCCCGCATCCTTCGCGGCCTTGCGATATTCATCGAGGTAGAGGCGGACATCGTCCCCGATCGTCTCGGAAAGACAGGTCGTGGCGATGCCGATGGCCGAGGGGTGATACTGGCGCGTCACGTTGTCGAGGGCCTTCTTCAGGTTGTCTCCGCCGCCGAAGATCGCCGCCGACTCGTTGAAGTTGGACGAGGCGATGTCGATGGGCTCCCTGAAATGGCTGATCACGTAACGGCGGATGTAGGTTGGACAGCCCTGGGAGCCGTGGATCAGGGGAACGCAGTTCTCGATGCCGCGGAACGCGATGCTTGCGCCGAGGGGCGCGCACACCTTGCACGCATTTCTCGTGGAGGCGGAGTGGGTGAGCACATTTTCGTCAGAGAGCGATTCTTCTGCTTGTCTCATGATTCACCTTCCTCATATTGGCCTGCCTTTGCCGGGCAGGGGAAAACCTCCAAACGGGGCTCATTATCGACGCGTAGACCTCACGGGAGAAGTTGAGCATCCCTTCAAACCCCGCAAGCGGCAGCTTGCGCTCGTGGTTGTGGTCGCAGAATCCGATGCCCATCTTATAGGCAATGGGCCGTTCCTTGACCCCCCCGATAAGGAGGTCCACATCCTTCTCCATCATGAACTTCGAGAGTTCGAGCGGGTTCGTGTCGTCAACGATGATCGTCCCCTCATCACAGATATCTCTCAGATACGCGTAATCCTCGCGGTTTCCCGTCTGGGAACCGACGATGACGGTATCTATGCCCAGATGGCGCAGCGCCTTGACGAGGGAAAAGGCCTTGAAGGAGCCGCCGACGTAGATGGCCGCGTTCTTGCCCTGGAGGTCCCGGCGGTACTGCTTGAGGGTTGGATAAATCCGGTTCACCTCGCGACGGACCAGGGCCTCCGTTTTTCTCATGACCTCGGGGTCTCCGACGTGTCGCGCCACCGTGTAGAGGGCCTCCGACGTATCCTCGATGCCGAAGTAGGAGACCCGCTTGAACGGGATGGCGAAGTCCTCTTCCATCATTTTCGCGAGATAGGTCATGGAGCCCGAGCACTGGACCACGTTGAGGGCGGCCCGGTGGGATCGCCTGATCTCGTCCACCCTGCCGTCGCCGGTCATGCACGAGACCACCTCTATCCCCATCTCCCGGTAGTACTCCTTGATTATCCAGCTTTCTCCCGCCACGTTGAAGTCGCCGAGGATATTGATGGCATGGGCGGAGACGCGTGTAGAATCATCCTTGCCTACAAGGCGGTAGAGGGCCTCGCACGCCGCTTGGTAGCCATCCTTCTTCGTCCCCTTGAAGCCCTCGGAATGAACCGGTATCACCGGAATGCCCTGTTCCTGCCCGACCTTCTTGCAGACCGCCTGCACGTCGTCGCCTATGAGGCCTATGATGCAGGTTGCGTAGACGAAGGCCGCCTTTGGCCGGTACGCCGCGATAAGCTCGGTGAGAGACGCATAAAGCTTCTTCTCCCCGCCGTAGATGACCTCTTTCTCTCTCAAATCAGTGGAAAAGCTCAGCCGATGCAGTTCCGGGCCCGATGAGAGTGATCCGCGGATATCCCAGGTATAGGCAGCGCATCCAATCGGTCCGTGGACGAGATGGACGGCGTCGGCTATCGGGTAAAGGACCACCCTGGAGCCGCAGAACACGCAGGCCCGCTGGCTGACCGAGCCCGCGAGACTCGCCTTGTCGCAGGCGAGGTCGAAGGCCTCCGCGCCTTTCGTGTAGACTTGGCCTTTTCGTTCATCGAGGATGTTTATCATGTTCCCCTCCCGCTTTGTTTCTTTCTCTCTCGGGCACGCTACATCACCAGTTCGAAGGCCTCCTCGGGCGCATCCCGGTCCTGGCGGTCGAGCACCGCATTGAGAATCTTTTCGAGCAGGCGCAGGGCGCCCCGGTAGCCGGTAATCGGAAAATACTGGTGACCCACGCGGTCGTAAATGGGGAAACCGACCCTGATGAGAGGAATGTCCTCGTCCCTGGCGATATACTTCGCGTACGTATTGCCGAAGATGAGGTCGGGCCTCTCGTTCTTGATCGCCTGGTGAAACCGGAACATGTCGGCCCCGG
>JBEKJU010000410.1:0-2810 GCA_050011095.1 Syntrophorhabdales bacterium | reverse complement strand
CCAGAAAATAGGCAAGCAAGAAGGTGGCAAAATAAGGCCTCAGCAATATTGTGCCGAGAATCTGGTTCAGGATGGTTTCCATCACGGACGCTTCAGGTTCCAGAGAAGGAGACGGAGCATTTTTCGGGGATCGGTGAAGCACTCCCGCATGACGGTCGGCTCAAACCCGCTGTGGACCATGCAGTCCCTGCACCGGCCGTCTTTGCCCGGCCCGTATTCATCCCACGGCGTCCGCTCCATAAGCTCGGAAAACGACGGGTAGTAGGTGTCGGTAATAAGGTAGCAGGGCGCCTTCCAGCCGAGGGGGTTACGGGTGGGGCTCCCCCAGGGAGTACACGCCATCCGGCCCTTTCCTTCGAGGAAATCGAGATAGAGGGGGGTGCCCGTCATGGGAAGGCCTCGAAAGGCGGCGCGGATCTGCCTGAACTTTTCCCCTGCCTCCTCCCTGCTCAGGAAAATGTCATCCGAGACGCTCTGGTAGCCGAAGGCAGGGGAGACGAGGATACCATCAACGCCGAGCTGCTTCAAGAGGGTGAAGAGTTCGATCAACTCGTCCGTGTCTGTCCATTTATAGACAGAGGTGTTCGTCCAGACGCGGAACCCCTTCTGCTTGGCCTGCCTAATCCCGTCGATGCCCGTTCTGAATGACCCCGGTCTTCCAGTCAGACGGTCGTGTGTCCCTTCCAGACCGTCGACGTGAAAGCTCAGGGTCAATCGCGGGTGGGGCGCATACGCATCCACAAAGGAGCCGGTGAGGAGTCCGTTCGTGCAGAGGTAGATATGCCTCTTCATGCGGATCAGCCCTGTGAGCAGCCCCTTCAAGTCGCCGTAAAGGAGCGGTTCCCCTCCCGTTACCGTCACCACCGGGGCGCGTGAATCGAGTGCGGCCTGGAGACACTCCCGAAGCGTGAGGTCCGGCGAGCGGCCCACGGCGTAAAGCCTTATCCTGTCGCAGCCGGCGCACGAGAGGTTGCACCGGTGCGTCGGCTCGAGCATGAGCACAAGGGGAAATCTCTTCCGCCCCCTCACGGTGTTCCTAAAAAAATGGCCCGTGAGCGCGGCTGAAAGACCGGGCGAGAATCGCATTTTTCTAATCCTTTTTTCGGCTCCGCAATCCTTTGTTACGACATGTGCGGCCCGGCCGCTTCTCCCAAGACCCGAGCCTGCATTCGACGGCGCATCGACGCCGCTTCCTTTGGTTTCATGGGCTGCCGCCGGGCGAACGTCACACGCTACGCGCTGTCCGATTTGCCTGTCTTGGCCGTGATGAACTTGAGCGCGTCGTCGAGGGCATCGAGCTGTACATGGGTATTTTTGCAGGGCCCTTCGGGCCTCTTGTTCGGAATGGCGAGCACAGGTATCCGCTCGGCCACGTCCCTGATGCCGCTGATGAGGTCCCTCTCGCACGCGATGGCGAGGATGAGAGAGGGTTTATACTGCCTGATCGCCTTTCGGGCCTCTTCACCTCCCCCGGCGGTGACGACCTGAACCGCCCTCCCGTTCGCCCTCTCGACGGCCTGCCGCCTCATCTCTTTGTCGAGGCACCGGGGCAGAAGGATGAGAAGCGTCTCCGTGTTCAGCTCCCGCGCGTGGCTTTTCACCATCAGGTTATGGGCCTTGATGAAGGAATTGCCTACCCTGTCCCTGCTGATGCCGAGCTTCTGTCCGAGCCATATGGTCTTCGAGAGAAGGGAAAGCAGGAGCTTTTCCGCCAGGACATAAGGAAGAAGGGACCGTCTGAATTTCAGAAGGAGCGTGGTCTCCAGGGCGATCAGGATGATGACGATGGTCGCCAGCACAAAGGCCGCCCACCCGATGAGGCTCGAAAGAAGGGGGCTCAGCTGCTCGATCCTCGGTTTGGTCAAGTACCAGCCCAGTTGGAGGCATGCGAGAAAAATGAGTACGGCCCCTGCCGCGAGCGTGAGGAAGGTGCTCACCTTCTCATCGATCTCAACTTCTCTCGGGTTTGTCGACCCATTCCAGTCGAGCCACTCGTCCCCGAGCCTTCGGTCTCTCGCATTCGGCTTGGTTTCGACCTCTTTCTCAGTCATGGCGTTCCCCTCCGCGACCCGCAAGCGGGTGCCCGGCCCGTACGTACGCATTCTCCCTATACCAGTCTATTGCCTTGCGGGCCGCTATTTCAATCGGATTTTGCGCCATCCCCAGATGTCGCACGGCTTTCGAGCAGTCGAAGAACATGAGGTGCCGCGCCATACGGACGCCATCCACGGGGATTGCCGGTGTCCGCCCCCTGGCAAGCCTCGAAATACCCTCATCGATGAATGCAAGCCAGAGCACCGGCCTATAGGGCAGTTTCCACCGGGGCGGCGTCTTTCCACTCAATCGCGCGAGGACCTCCAGGAACTGCTTCAGGGTCAAGTTGACGTTTCCCAGTATGTACCTCTCCCCCGCCACGCCGGACTCCGACGCCCTCACGTGTGCCTCGGCCACGTCCTCGACATCCACGAAATTAAGTCCCGTATCCAGGTAAGCCGGCATCTTTCCATTGAGAAAGTCGACAATGATCTTTCCCGTGGGTGTGGGCTTCCTGTCCATCGTGCCTATGGGAGCGGTCGGATTGACGGTCACCGCCTGGAGCCCTTTGCCCACAAACCTCCGAACCTCCTGCTCGGCGACAAATTTCGATTTCTTGTAGTGTCCCGCCATGTCCTCTAACCGGGCGTGGGCCTCCTCATTGCCCGGTTCGCCGTTCCTCGCGGGGGCGAGCACGCCCACGGTGCTCGTATAGACCACCTTTGCGACGCCTGTCTCCAGCGCCGCCTGCATGACGTTGATCGTGCCCCCGACGT
>JBEKJU010000409.1:0-2813 GCA_050011095.1 Syntrophorhabdales bacterium | reverse complement strand
AAAGGAAGTGACCGGCCAGGTGGTGCGCGTCAACAAGGTGAGGGACGTGGCCCTCGTGAAGCTGGAGAGGGATGTTTATCCATACCTGTTGCTCGGGAACACGGCTATGGTCAATGTAGGGGAAGAGGTCTTCTCCATAGGGACGCCCCTCTCCGAAGACCTGTCCCAAACCGTCACGAAGGGGATTGTGAGCAGCTTCCGGGTGAAGGAGGATGTGAAGTATGTTCAGAGCGACGTGAACATCCATCCAGGCAACAGCGGCGGTCCTCTCGTCTCCTTGAACAAGGGCGTGATAGGCGTCTGTGTGTCCGGGATTACCTTCGGTCCCTACACACTGGGGCTTAACTATTTTATCCCCGTGGAAGAGGCCATCAAGGCGCTGAGGATCACGAAAGACGTTTCCTGATACATCATTGGATCGGGCAATTATCGCACGCCCTTTTTTCCCGGCGGCTTCAGCTTGTTTTTTGGGTTTTCTCTGTGATAGGCTGGTACACTACAAGTATTTCTCATGACAAAGCGCGCGTTGTTATTACCGGTGATATTCGCCCTCCTTTGCTTCGCTGCCGGCCCTTCGCAGCCGGCCGATCAGGGCGTTTCGATCACCCTGGGGCTGCTCCCCGTAATCGACACCCTTCCCCTCATCGTTGCGGCGGAGAAGGGCTTCTTTGCACAGCAGGGGATCAACGTCAAGCTCTTCTCCTTCTCCAGCGCCCTTGAGAGGGACGTGGCATTACAGAGCGGGAAGCTCAACGCCTATTTTGGAGACCTCCTCAATACACTCCTCCTGATGAACGCGGGCCAACATCTCTCGATTGTCACCGTCGTCGTGAGGACCGACCCAAGGCAAAGGATGTTCGCCTTGCTCGTCTCACCTCGATCGGGGATCGCCGATATGAAGCACCTTGAAGGCGAGTCCGTGGCCATCTCGAAGGCCTCCGTTATCGAATATATACTCGACAGGATGGTGGCCCGGTCCGCCGTGAGGTCCGACAGGATCGGAAAGATGGAGGTGAGGTCGATTCCCCTCCGTTTTCAGATGCTCATGACGGGTCAGGTGCATGCCGCCCTCCTTCCCGAGCCCCTTGCGAGCAAGGCGGAATCCGAGGGGGCAAGGGCGCTCGCCGATGACGGGACACTCAACGAAACCCTCACCGTGGTGGCGCTCAGAAGCGAGCTTGTGCGCCGATTCCCGAGCCTTTCAACGCGCTTTGTCGCCGCCTACGGCAAGGCGGTTCAGACGATAGAGGCCAACCCCGGCGCCTACATGGACCTGCTCGTGGAGCGCACGCAGTTTCCCGCGTCCCTCAAGGGCCGGTATAAGGTACCCGTCTTTCCCCCTCCGGGGAAGCCTCGGAAACAGGATGTCCTATCCATCGAGGCGTGGCTCTTGGAGAGGGGGCTGATCTCAAAGACGATGCCCTATGAAGCGATGATGGCGCCCTAGCAAGGCCGCCCTGTCCGGAGTAATGCGTGGTTCACGTAGAGGGACTTTATAAGAGCTTTGAAAAAGATGTGCCCGTCCTCCGGGATATCAATTTCTCGGTCGGACGGGCAGAAACCCTTGCGATTGTCGGCCCCTCCGGTTGCGGAAAGACCACGCTTCTCTATATACTGGCCGGTCTTCTGGCTCCGAGCGCCGGTTCCGTGCGGATCGACGACGGGAAGGCAGGGCGGTCGCCGGGCAAGACCGGCTTCATCCTGCAGGATTTCGGGCTCCTCCCATGGCGCACGGTCTGGGAAAATGTCTGTCTGGGCATGAAGATCCAGGGTATGAACAGGCCGAGGCGGGAGCAAAGGGCCGCGGGTCTCCTGGAAGAGCTTGGGCTCCTTCCCCATCGGGACCGTTTTCCGGATAGCCTGAGCGGTGGGGAGAAGCAGCGCATCGCCATCGGTCGCGCCCTCGCAACGGACCCCGATCTCCTCCTCATGGATGAGCCCTTCTCCTCTCTCGATGCCATCACCAGGGAAAACCTCCAGAACACGCTGCTCGATATATCGATCAAGAGGGGGCTGACCGTGATTCTGGTGACCCACAGCATCGAGGAAGCGGTTTTTCTGGGACGGTCCGTGATGGTGCTGGGCACGCGGCCCGGATCGATCAGGGCAGTGGTCGATAATCAGCACGCGGGCGCCGCCGGTTTTCGTGAGGAAGGCGCCTTTTACGAGACCTGCAAGCAGGTGCGGAGGGCTTTCGAGGGCTCATGAAAAAGGCAGCGGGCAAAGAAGAAAGTGCAGGCTCGGGCGCGCTCGCTTCCGGCGTGAATTACGCCCTCTGTCTGGGAATCCTCGTCCTCCTGTGGAAGATGGCCGCCTCCGCCCTTCAGTCACCCTTCCTGCTTCCTCCCGAAGCGGTGCTTCTCAATTTTTTTCAGGCATGCAGGACGACCGTGTTCTGGGGTCATTTCCTTATCAGCGCATACAGGGTGGTAGCGGGGATCGTTCTGGGCTGGCTCGTTGCCTTCCCTATCGGCGTCGCCATGGGGTATGGAAGACGGATGGACCATATCTTCGCCCCGCTGGTGTTCATTACCTACCCGGTGCCGAAGATCGTCCTGCTCCCCTTGGTCCTTCTGCTCTTCGGCATAGGCGATCTTTCCAAGATTTTCCTCATCACGAGCATCGTGTTCTTTCAGGTCCTCGTGGCCACGAGAGACGGCGTCAGGGGCATCGACGGGAAATACTACGATTCCCTTCGCTCCCTCGGCGCCAATGACCGTCTCATGCTCAGGGAAATTGCCTTTCCCGCCGCCCTCCCTCACAGCTTCACGGCCCTTCGCATCGGGATCGGCACCGCCATATCGGTTCTGTTT
>JBEKJU010000408.1:0-2813 GCA_050011095.1 Syntrophorhabdales bacterium | reverse complement strand
TTTCATCGTCACCCCCGTGGAAACGGGGGTCCAGGAGCGCGTAAACCTACTAAAACACTGGATTCCCGCGTTCGCGGGAATGACGGCAAAGGACGGTTTTTCTCCGTTTGCGATCAGGCCCCCATAGCCGAGATCAGCTAGTCAGATAGTGGAAGACCGGCATGAAGGCATACGTCCAGCGTGCGGCCTGTTGGCCTATGGCCCGTCAGGACGCGGGATCGATTGTGCTTCCAATGGCCCGGTGCTGCATGATCTACATGAGATACTGCTGGAGCTCCTGGTAGCTGACGAACTCCGTATCGACAAAACTGGCGCCTATCTGGATGTCACCGTTGACAGGGACGACCCTCTTGGTCCTGCAGACGATCCGAACGCTCTTCCCTTCCTGCGGCAGCACAAAAGATGTCTCGAACTGCGGGTTCTCCACCTCGTCATAAATCTCCGTCATGGACTCCTTCGGCAGCGAGATGCGAAGTCCGCTCAGGGATATATCGAGAATGACCGCCTCGTGCACCTTCCCTTCCGAATCGGCCGCCTTTATGCGGGCCGGTATGGATACCTGCTTGCGCACATAGCGCCTCCGTTCCTGATGCTGCGGAAATTCACTGTTCTTGCTCAGATAGTCCGTGAGTATTAGCTCGATTGCGGAAGAGAGCGAGCGGTGGTCCTCATGCGCCACTACATCGAGGGCGGCGCGCAGTTCTTCGCTCGTGCGGAAGCATATAGTGACCTCTTTCTTCATGGCCCTTTACCTCCCCGTTATATTACATATCACTTTGCAAAACATATACCATATTATCAACAATCTTGCCATAAGCAGTTTTGCGCACCGGTACTCCGAAGGGAACCATGTGCGCCCGGCGCGTTCCCGTCACGTTTGTTTTACACCTCTCGTTCATCTCCCCTTTACACCTCGTCCGTCCGCAGGATATTCACCCCTCCCAATCCTCGGGAGGTGAACAACGTCTTTACGCCCCCTCTTCTCCTGTCCGGCCGTTTCGCGGTCCGCCCTGTTTTGTTATCTCCCTGCCTCACCCCCCGTCTTGACATGTGGTCGTCCGCTTCTTATTACTTTATTAGTAAATATAATACATGGAGGGAGAGATGGCGACTACGAGATTGTCCGTGCCACTGGTCCTGGTCCTGCTTTTCACCGCATTGTTCCTTTTCTGCGCCGGCCCGTTGAAGGCTCAGGACGATTACCCCTATCCTGCGGGAAATCCCGACACCTGGGGGACGGGACGGCCTGAACGGCTCGCCCCTGAGACACCCGGGTCCCCCATGTCCCAGGAGGGTTACACCGCCACCGAGAGGCCAACCGGGAACCAGGCCCAGGAACGGCCTGACGCACCGGCCGGCGAGGCCCAGGAAGTTTACACGGGGACAAGGCAATTCGGTGGTATCGCAGGGACGGGCATGAACCAATCCGGCCAGGTCCAGGGAAGGTGACGCCGCCGGATAGCCGCGAAGAAGAGTAACCGCCTGCCGTCGTCCGCTTTACGGCCTTCGCAAAAAAACATATACTATCCCTGCCGTGTCAAGAGAATTCGCAGTGAAACATCGCACCCTGGGGGCGTGTGAAGGGCCGGGTCGCGCATGAGGCCCATGATCCGGGTCATCGACGTGTGGAAGCGGTACACCCAGGACGGACGGGAGGAGATGTCCGCCCTGCGGGGCGCGACCATGGAGATCGCCCCCGGTGAGATCATCGCCCTTTTCGGCAAGAGCGGCTGTGGAAAGACGACGCTCCTCAACCTGCTCGCGGGGCTCGATCACCCGACGAAAGGCACAATAGAGGTGGACGGCCGGGACCTTCGCCTTCTCGGGGAGAAGGGCCTCACCCATCTGCGACGCCTCCGGCTGGGGTTCGTCTTTCAGTTCTTCAACCTGCTGCCCACGCTGACCGCCTTCGAGAATGTCTTTCTCTCCCTCGAACTTATGGGCGCGCCCGATGGCGGCCGCGCCGTCGAGGCCCTCGCCGAGGTGGGGCTCGCGGGCAAGGAGGGCCGTTATCCCTACGAGCTTTCAGGGGGGGAGCAGCAGAGGGTGGCCATCGCGCGGGCCGTCGTCAAGAGGCCGGCCATTATCCTCGCCGACGAGCCGACGGGCAACCTCGACAACAGGACAGGAGAACAGATCCTCGACCTCCTCCACAGGCGATGCCGGGAAACGGCGACAACCCTTCTAATGGCCAGCCACAGCCCGCTCACCGGCCGATATGCGGACCGTACGCTCCGGATGGTCGACGGGGCCGTGGTGGAAGAGGTCAGGGGCGAGGGCATTTTCCGTTGAAGATCGTGACAAAGGCATTCCTCCGGTATCTGCCGAGGAGGCGGAGCCTGAGCCTCCTCCAGGTCCTCGGCATCGCATGCGGCGTCGCCGCGGTGATCGGCATGGTCTTCTCCGCCAGGGCAGCCCTCGTCAGCTTTTCCAGGGCCATCGAGTTCTTGAACGGGGAGGCGACCCACTCGCTCGAAAGGGTCGCGGGGCCGCTCGACGAACACGTGCTCCGGGACCTGGCGGATGACCCGTCCGTCCGTTCCTTCTCGCCCGTCATCGACCGGAGGCTCCGCCTCGCGAACGGAGAGCCCGTGCGCCTTTTGGGAATCGACCCCTTCCTCGACAGGACCATAAGGCCGGGGATGCTCCAATTCGCGGACGAGAGGCCGGCCGCCCCAGGGGAAGACGTGAGGCGGACGCTCTCCTTCCTCCTCGATGCCAATGCCGTCCTTCTGGACCACAAGACCGCCTCCCGCCTCGGCGTGAAGCCGGGGGACGCCATCGGGACTTCACGGGGCGCCTTCACCTGCGCC
>JBEKJU010000407.1:0-2836 GCA_050011095.1 Syntrophorhabdales bacterium | reverse complement strand
GCGAGGTTGTCTTCAACCTGTTGAAAAGCCGCGAGCACCGTCTGCCTGTAGTTGGCCACTGTCTGGTCGTACTGGGCCCTGTATTGCTCGACCGTGGCCCGGCGCAGCCCCGCGTCAAAAATGGTTTCCGCTGCCGCCGGACCAATCGAGAAAAAGCGGGCGGGCCATGTGAACCAGGTCGCGGTCGACGTGCTTTCGAATCCCGCGGCCGCGCTCAATGTAACCGTCGGAAAATATGCTGCCTTCGCAATGCCGATCTGCGCGTTGGCCTGAGCGACCAGGCGCTCTGCCGCACTGATGTCGGGACGCCGCTCAAGGAGCCGGGACGGGACGCCGAAAGGTATCGCCGGAGGGCTTGATTTGAGCGGTTCGACCGGAATTGAAAACGTCGACGCCGCCTGTCCGGTCAGCATTGCTATGGCATGCTCGAACTGCGCCCGTTGGATGCCGAGAGCGACATCCTGTGCCTGCGTGGCTTCGAGCTGGGTCTCGGCTTGCGCCACGGCTTCGTCCGAGTCGATGCCCGTCTCGTATAGAGCCCTCGTCAGATCGAGAGACTGTCGATAAGCGACCACGGTAGCATCCAGCAACTGCTTCAAGGCATCCTGTCCGCGAAGCTGAAAGTAATCCGCGGCAACATCGGCCTGTATAGTGAGGCGGGTATTTTCGAGGTCCGCCGCGCTGGCCTGCGCCCCGTAGGCAGCCGATCTGACGGTGTTCCGGATGCGGCCGAACAAGTCCGGCTGCCAGGTCGCATCAAACGGGAAGGTGTACTCATTAAATGTAACCGCCGGGGAAGAGGAAGCTCTCGCTGTGCCGTTCGATAATGTGGATGGCGACCGTTGTCTGGTAATGGCCGGGTTGGTCGTCACCGTGGGGAAAAGCTGTGACCGCGCCTCCTTGACCAGGGCGCGCGCAGCAAAAAAGCTTGCCGCGGCAGCCGCGATGTTTTGGTTTGACACATCGACCTTCTCTTCCAGTGCATTTAACCGAGGATCGTTGAAAATCTCCCACCATTTACCGCGAAGCGCATCGTCCTTGGGCTGCGCCACCTTCCAGCCTTCCGTATTTTTGAAATCGGCGGGCGTGAGTTCCTTGTATGCCGCAGGAGTTTCCGCGGGCGGTGTGTGGTACGTTGGGCCGACCATGCACCCTGCGAGGATGCAGGATGCCACGGCGAGACATATGAAGGCTCTGAGATGGAAAGGCGTCATAATCTTCTGCACCCCATGATGGTCCCTATATATTGGGACACCCACTCCGTGGGTACCCGGTCGCCCCCTCCACAGGCATTGCCGGTGGAGCCTCCCCTTCATAAAAAGGAAGGACCGGAGGCGAGAAAAAGCGGTCTTCCGCTAACCTGCGTCGCCGGGGGCCGGTCTGGTCCCGTGGTAATGGATGTCGTGCTGCTTTCCCCGCATCCTTAGCCGCAGCCGCAGCCGGTCGAACGCCAGATAGACGACCGGCGTTGTATAGAGCGTGAGCAACTGGCTCATGAGCAATCCTCCCACAATCGTGATGCCGAGGGGCCGGCGGAGTTCATACCCCGTGCCCGTCCCCAGCGCCAACGGCAGAGCGCCCAATAGCGCAGCCATTGTCGTCATCGTGATCGGACGGAAGCGCAACATGCACGCCTCAAAAATCGCGTCGGTCGTGCTCTTCCCCTCCTGGCGCTCTGCCTGAAGGGCGAAATCGATCATCATGATGGCGTTCTTTTTTACGATTCCGATCAGCAGCACAATGCCGATGATGGAGATGATGTTCAGATCCTCTTTAAAGAGCAGCAACGCGAGCATCGCGCCTATGCTCGCCGACGGCAGGGTGGAGATGATCGTCAGCGGATGGACCAGGCTTTCATACAAGATACCGAGAACGATGTACACCGCCAGCAGCGCGGTCAGAATAAGCATGGGCTCGGTGCTGAGAGATGCCTGGTAGGCGAGCAGCGTGCCGGCAAAAAAGCCTTGCAGCGTGGAAGGCGTGCCGAGCCGCCGTTGCATCTGGATTATTTTCGACGTGGCATCGCTCAAAGATACGTTCGACGCGAGGTTAAAGGAGACGGTGACCGAGGGGAACAGGCCCGTATGGTTGATGGCCAGCGGCGTGGTGTTGGTTTGACCCCTGGCCACCGCAAGGAGCGGAATAGTACCTCTGCTGCCGGACGTATGAAGATAGATGTCTTTCAATCCTTCCGGGCTTTGCCAATACCGGGGAGCAACTTCCAGCACCACGTAATACTGGTTTAATTGCGTGTAGATGATGGATACCTCCGATTGGCCGAAGGCGTTGTACAATGTCGAGTCCAGCGACTGTACGGTGAGGCCGAGCTTCGCCGCGGTGACGCGATCATAGTTCAGCAGTTCGACAAGGCCGCCGTTTTGCTGGTCCGAGTTCACGTCCCGCAGACCTGGCAGGCGCTTCATCTGACCCAGCAGGACCGGTCCCCACTTGGAAAGGTCCCGCACGTTGTCGGATTGGATCGTATACTGGTACAGGGCGTTACTCGCACGGCCGCCGATGCGCAGGTCCTGCACGGCCTGGAGGAACGCGGAGGCCACCGGCAGACGGTTCAATTGGGGGCGCAGGCGGTCGATGATCCGGGCGGCGCTGACCTTGCGCGTTGCCAGCGGCTTGAGCGCAACGAAGATGAAGCCGGTATTCGTGGCCCCACCGCCGCCGGTAAAGGCAACCGCATTCTCGACGGCGGGGTCGTTCTTGATCACACCCCCGATCTGCTGAATGGCGCTGTCCATGGCCGGGAAGGATGAATCCTGCGGCCCCTGCACGCCACCGACGATTGCCCCCGTGTCCTCCTGCGGGAAAAAACCTTTGGGTA
>JBEKJU010000406.1:0-5176 GCA_050011095.1 Syntrophorhabdales bacterium | reverse complement strand
CGTTTTTGGTGACTGTTGTTCTTCTCAGCATCGTAATGGTTCTTCTCCTTCGATACAACATGGAGAACCTTTTTTCGATAAATCTGGGTGCCGTCTTTGGAATCTTGAGCTTGTTGTTTACGGGCGAGCTCGTTGTGGTGTTGCGGGTTTCTGGCGAACTGGAAGGCCGTTATCACGATGATGCGTCGATGAATATAGTAACGAACCCGGCCTGGAGACGCCTAAAATGCAACGTCTGGCACCGAGAAACGGGCGAATAGTCCGGTTCTCACTCTTGGACCGCCGTCTCCACCGCTTTATTTTACCCTGAATTCGCGCTTTGAACGAACTTGTAGGCGCCCCTCGCTTCTATGAGATCATCTCTAGGGACCTCGATCGAGAGAAGCGGCTCCCACAAGTATTCTTGATTGTTCGCCCTGTAAAGGGTAATGGTGTTATTGTCGATTATAAACTCCAGCATGAACTCCGGGATGGGAACAACGATGTCATCGACGCGCACCTCGAGCCCGTAGCTCTTTACAGAAATAAGCACACTGCTTCCTGACAACCGTTTCACAGTTTCCGACTCCACATTGTATATGGGGACAACGATGCCGCCCTCCACTCTGAGGCAATTATGAACAAGTTCCATCCGATCTCCTTTATTTGCTTCTTCAATCCGGATATCTTGTTTCTACGGACTTTGGCCTCAGAGCGACCTTCGGTTTTGCCGGCGATGGTAGCGTCGCCCCGTAGTTCCCTGCGCTATGAGCCGTCTTTTGATTCCGCACTTCGTTCATCCTCCTGAAGTACTCGTCAAATTCTTTCATATCCTTGGAGCTAGGACTTCCTCCGAGAGCCGGTTCAGTGCTTCCCGAACTCTGGAACACCGATCGAAATTGTCTGGCTTGCGCGGCCATGTCTACACCCTTCTCCAGTCCTGCTCCTGCCCAGAGAATTCTTTCCTGATTAGCAGTAACCTGCGATTTGTCATCAGTAAGAACGCCGCCAGCAATCGTGAACCTCGCCTCGGACTGCTCGTCCAGCACGAGCTTATTCACCTTCGCCATGTCCTGGCCTCCCCTGCCTACTTCATAGAGCCTGAGGCCGCTGCCCGCATCGACTTTCATTTCCGAGGCGAACTTTCCATCACCTCTCACCACTTCCTGGTTGCTCAGGGACCTAAAATCCTTGACGACATAGGACCCGCCCTTGTCCAGCTCCATCGTGCCGGTGACCCATTGAGGTGCTTTGATCGACCTGCCGGTCTCGGGGTCCTTTCTCCCGGTGTCTATGTACTCGACTCCGGTGAATTGCCCCGTCCTCTTGTTTGTCCAGGTCTCTGCCGCAAGCTCTCCGGTTTTCTTGTCGAAATAGGCCTCCCTGAAGCCAGCACCGTAAATGGGCTTCCCTTCCTTATCTCTGCCCATCTCGACCGAGCCCGTGCCCATCGTCCTCTTGTAGTTGTATGAGTTATCCATAAATCCGTGCTCGCCCCTGAAGCCCGTGGTCTGCCGGCTCACGTTCAGGTAATTCGATTCGTATCCCTTTATCTCGGAGGTGATGTCGCTGCTTTCCCTGCTCGCGCCTCTGACCGCAAAGGCAGATACCACGTTCCCCTGCTCATCGAAATTCATCCTGATCCTGTCGCCTGCTTTGAAACGCGTGGAATAACCCATGTCCTTCATGCGCTGATTCAGCAGATTAACAGCCCCCTGATTGCTCAGCGTAAGAGAATCCTCGCCGTGGTGCATCTTGTGGTAATCGTACATGGACTTGAAGTCGTTATCGTCCTTGGCGAGTCCCAGGCCCTGCGCGAACTTCGAGAACACCGCGAACTTAGCCGCTTCATTGAGGTTCTCGTTGGTCCTCGTCCTGATCTGTCCCTCTTCGCCGGTAAGTCCTCTTGCCTTATCGTAAGACGCCGCATTGACATAATTCTGACTCGCTGCTATCTCCCCGAGCTCCCCCGCTGCCTGATGGGGACTGATGCCGCCCCGGGCCTGGGCATATTTCATGATCGTATCGGCGTTCGCCACGACATCCTTGGTGGCGATTGAATGGGCGAGATCCTCCGGCTTCATTCCCCTCGCCGCGGCTGTGTCGTTGAAAGCCTGTTGCGGTGCCGTCCTCGTGTTCGCGAGAGAGTGCGCGTCGCCGCCGAACATGGTCTGCAGGTTCGACGCCTCATCGAGTTGCGCGCCTGCCCCGAAGGTATTCGCAGAATACGCCGAGGTCAGGCCCATGTTCTCCGCCGCCGCGCCTCCTGCGCCGAACCTCACGGCCTTGCCCGTGTTCATCTGTCGGTAGACGGCTGTTGCGCCTCCGGCCCCGAACGCGCCGACCATTTCCATGCCCGATTCCGTGGTGCCGAACTTCTGCGCCATACCCGCGTTGACCCTGTCCTCATAGCGGAACTTGGCTGCGTTCGCGATCGTCACGGGCGCCGTCTCCGTAGCGTTGAGCTGCCTTGCAAGCCCCTCCGGGGTCCCCACGGTCATGCCCGCGGCGTTTCCCGCGTGCTGGGCAATGCCGGTCGCCGAACCCATCATGTGCCCCAAGGCTGAGCCTCCCGCGCCGACAAATGCCGCCGAGACGGCCCCGGCTAGCATCATTCCACCCCAGCGCATGCCGCCCATCACGGCAAGCACCTGGGCAGGGCCCGTGGAGAAGAAGTTGAGGCTGAGCATGCCGAGCTGGCCCTGGGTGATGATGCCGGAAAGGGTGGTAGTCCATGGCCATGGAGTGGATAATCGCGTCGATCACGCCCCATGCGGTGATATAGACGAAGATCCCGCATATGAGATAGAGCGCCTTCTTTGCCAACGGGGTAGGAAGGAAGATCACGAGAAAGGGGATGAGCGTCAGGCCCACGGCCGTCATCACCGCCTTGAAGACGGGGAGCCATTCGTTCGCGGCCATGCCCGCTCCTATCAGGGACGAGCCCGTGTTCCTGTTCGCGAGGACCCTCATGGCGAGGCTGGGGCTATTGTCGAGGAGCACCTCGTTCATGGTCTGGCCGATGAGCATCTGCTTGAAGACGTCTGATGCGGCGTAGCCTGTCCCCCCGGCGAGGGTGTTGACCACCCCCGCGAGGGTATCCGTGCACTGGGTCAACTCCTGGGCGTTCGTCGCGTCATAGCCGGCGCTTGAACAGGCGTCCTTGATGGCATTGGTGAACATCGTGCCGCCCATGAGCTGCGCAGTGAGAACGTTCCAGGCGGCCTGGCAGGAGGCGGTGGTATCCCCCGGGTACTCCACGGTGTAGACGGAAGGGCTCGCCGCCAGGGAGTACTGCGTCGTGGAGTCAGTGCTCGTTGCCAGGCTGTTGACGGTGAGGGTTGTTCCGGGCCTCTGGAGCTCGAAGAGGACACAGTCGTTGGTATACTGCTTGAGGGAGGCCGCGATGTCAGCGTCCACCTGGATCCCCCCTGCCTGGGCCATGTCGTACATGAGGTTGAATGCCCTGCCTCCCGCGTCGTTCTGGTACGACATGGGGTCGGTCGAGGTGGTATAGATGGTATCTACCACGAACCGCTCGATAGTATTCATCGTGCCCGCGACGAAGACGATCCCGTCCGGTATGCCCCCCACCGCCTGGTTTCTGTTGGCCACGGGATCATAGATATAGAGATTCCCCTGGGGGACGATCATGGCGGCGTAGACCAGATAGCCTGCCATGAGGGGGATCCCCCATGATAAAGTCGAGAACCTCCCTCCCACCGCCCTCATGACCAGAGCGATGCCTCCGAAGAGGATGCCTATCACCATGGCGACGAAGATGGCTGCCTTGAACCCGCTGTCCGAGAAGATGAGCGCTATCTTGCTGAAAGCGCCGACGATCTGCTCGAAGCCGCCGTAGGTATAGTACTCCATATCCAGGGCGAAGGCCGCTTTGGCTGCCAGGGAAACCGTGAGGAAGCAAAGGACGGCGAGAAGTCTTTTCACGGGGTCACCACGGAATCCGGAAAAAGTACGCTCTTCATCGCTACATCTTGCCGAGCACGCGGTTCACGAAGCTCTTCGAGTATGACTTGGAGAGCTTGTCCCGGGACAAGCTCATGAAATCGGCGTAGCGCTGGCTCACCGCGAAGAGGGCCTCATGCTCCGCGAGGTACTTCTTGTAGTCCTCCTGAAGGATGGAGACTATCTGCCTGATGCGGCTGTCGAGATCCTTGAGATACCCCGCATCGAGCGTTATGGACGAGATCTGGCAGTCCGACTTGGGGCTGTTGGCCTGTTTTTTCAGGGCCGTCTGGGCGAGACGGATGTTGTACATCGCTTCCGTATATAAGTCTTTGACGAGGGATAGGGCATAGGCCCTCGCCGCGAACTGGGCGAGATCGAACTCTACCTCCGGCCCCTGCTTCGTGGCGACCGCGTAAAGCAGGTTGTGATAGACGAGGGGGACCGTGTTGATGAAGGCCTGGTCGTCGCTTGAGAGCGTCCCCTGGGTGAGGAGGTTCTGGTAAACGCTGTCGACGCGGTTCTGGGCCCACTGGGTCAGGTTGGCGTTGGTGTCCGAAATGGGGACGCACGTGGCGTCCGGGGCCGACAAGGGCCTCGCGTAGGCGCTGCCGTCCAATAGGCTGTCGAGCCCATAGGCGCTATTCTCCTGGCAGGGGATCACCTGCGTCAAGTGAAAGGTCGTGTTGCCCGACGAGTCCGTAATGGGATCGAACTGGAGATCACCAATAAGACCCCTCACAAGCTCGACGTGGCTTGTGGGTATTCCCCTATTCGCGGCCACGGCGGAGAAGACGCTCTGCCCCTGAGTCATGAAGAGGTTGACGATATCGGCGGGGCAGCCGCTATACATCCCCGATTCGTTGGATAGAGTGGGCTGCCCGTTGTTCGAAAGGACCTGCTTCTGGATATCGGTGTACATGTTCTGTATCCCCGTCACGAGGGAGTAGTTCTGCTGCGCCTCGGCCTCGATCTTCGGATTGTCCGTGAAGGGCGAGACGATCTGCGCCGCGAGCACCTTCGCGTCGTGGCACTCGTTCATCTGGAGGTGGTTGAGATCGTTCGCGAGCGCCTCGAGGCCTTTCATAATGTTAGAGCACTGCTGGCAGAGCGTGCTCAGGGCCAGGTCGAAGGCCATGGCCGGGGCGGCCTGCAGAATCTTCTCAAATTTCTGCACGAGGTAATTCACGTTCAAAAAGGAAAAGCCTCCCATGAAGAGGTCGATGCCCCC
>JBEKJU010000405.1:0-2864 GCA_050011095.1 Syntrophorhabdales bacterium | reverse complement strand
CGGACGGCTGGCCGGGCCTGCGCGCCCGGTACCGGCTCCCTCAAAAGAAGGTCTTCGGCATGGATCACGACCTGGCCTACCGCGGGTCGGAGGATGGTTCAATTGACGTGATCGACCTCTACAGCACGGACGCCGAGATCGGCTATTACGGTTTACGGACGCTGAGCGACGACCGCCATTACTTCCCTGTCTACACCGCGGTGCTCCTCTACAGGGCTGATCTGGAGGACAGGGCGCCGGCGCTCGTCGCCGCATTCAAGAGGCTCGAGGGACGGATCTCGGATGCCGACATGATAAGGATGAACGAGCGTGCGAAAATCGAGAAGGTGGCCGAAGCCAGGGTGGCCTCCGACTTTCTCGCCGAGCGCTTCTCCCTTGACAGACAAGCAGTTCACGAGAAAATCATGGGGACTATCTGGCGACGCACCAAGGAGCATCTCCGGCTGGTTTCGGTCTCATTGGCCGCCGCGATCCTCATATCGATCCCTCTCGGCATCGTCGCCCAAAAAAAAGCGGGGATAGGGCAGATCATCCTGAGCGTCGTCGGCATCATCCAGACCATTCCCTCTCTGGCCCTCCTCGTGTTCATGATTCCCCTCTTCGGGATCGGTGGTCCTCCCGCCGTTGCCGCCCTTTTTCTTTACAGCCTTTTGCCTATCGTGCGTAATACCTGTACAGGACTCCGCGCCATACCGCCTCCAGTGCGCGAATCGGCTGAAGCACTCGGGCTTTCTCCCTGGGCGAGGCTGAGACTGGTCGAGCTTCCCATGGCATCCAGAGAAATCCTGGCAGGCATCAAGACATCGGCGGTCATCAACGTCGGGACGGCGACCCTGGGGGCGCTCGTCGGGGCGGGCGGGTACGGCCAGCCCATTCTCACGGGCATCCGCCTCGACGACGTCGGGTTGATCCTGCAGGGAGCCGTGCCCGCGGCGTGTCTTGCCCTTCTCGTGCAGGGGGTCTTTGAAATGGCGGAGATAGTGGTTGTTCCGAAGGGGCTAAGGCTGAAGCGGCCTATCTGACGGGCCTTATGTGGCCGCCCTTCGCCTGCCTCCGCACCCTTTGGCAGCCCACGCAAATAGCGCACGATCTGGTCCGTAGAGACCCTTGACACCCGATAATCTTCTCGCCATGTTACATGTATGAGCGAGGTGCTGCCGTGAAGAGATACGACGCGATCATCATCGGGACCGGACAGGCAGGACCGCCGCTGGCCGGACGTCTCACCGAGAGCGGGATGGAAGTGGCCGTTATCGAGCGCAAGCTCTTCGGGGGCACCTGTGTCAATACCGGATGCATACCGACAAAGACACTGATAGCATCGGCACACGCAGCCCATCTCGCAAGGCGAGCCGCGGACTTCGGCGTGGCAGTCGAAGGCGGGGTTACGGTGGACATGAAGCGGACGAAGGCCCGCAAAGACTACGTGTCGGCTCTGTCGAGAGAAGGTCTCGAAACGTGGCTGAACAACATGAAGAAGTGCACCGCGTACAGGAATCACGCGCTTCGAGTCGGCCCATGGTCGAGCTGGAAGTTATTTTCGAAGTAGCGGGGTAAAAGGAGGATGTATGTCAGACAAGAAAACAGCAATTGTGACTGGAGCATCCGGGGGTATTGGCGCGGGTCTGGTCGAGGCCTTCCTGAAGGAGGGGTATAACGTTGTCGCAACATCTCTCGATGCCAGCCGATCGTTGACTGCATCACCCGGCCTGGTTCTTGTCGATGGCGATATCGGCAAGCAGGAGACCGCAGCCATTGTTGTCGAAGCGGCAATCAAGCACTTCGCAGCCATCGATGTCTTGGTGACTAACGCCGGAATCTACTACGTCAAGCCTTTCACGGACTTTACTACTCAAGATTTCAATACCCTGGTCTCGGTCAACCTGCTGGGATTCATCTACATCACCCAGCTCACGGTGAAACAGATGCTGAAGCAGAAATCGGGGAGTGTCGTGAGCATCACCGCGTCGCTTGCAGATAACCCGATCGCCGGCGTAAACGCCTCTGTTTCGATGATGACAAAGGGGGGCCTGAATACGGTGATACCGAGTCTCGCGATCGAGTATGCAAAAGAAGGCATCCGCTTCAACGCGGTAGCCCCGGGCGTCGTGGACACGCCGCTCCACAAGGACGATCCCAAGGACTTTCTTAAGACGTTGCAGCCAATGGGGAGAATCGCCAGCGTAAAAGACATTACCGACGCTGTTCTCTACCTGGCGCACGCGGATCAAGTAACCGGGGAGGTACTTCACGTGGACGGTGGTGCTCACGCCGGCAAATGGTAACCGTGAAGGCTCTTCAGCCGGCCTACGCCGAGCAGAGGTTCAAGGACTTGGCACCAAGTTTAAGGAGAGGAGCGTCCCGTGGAACACCCGACTTTTTATCGGTCGATACAGGTAGACGGGCTCTCCATCTTTTATAGAGAAGCCGGCCCGAAGGACGCGCCGACCCATCTCCTGTTGCACGGATTCTCCGGACCGACGTGCCGCCTCGCAACGTAACCCTGCGGGTTGTGCGAGCCCTCTTCGGTGAGGAGGAGGGCGCCAAGCTTCATACAACACTCCCGCTAAATCGGATTCTCGTCGAAAAGACGAGCAACGAGGGCGGAATCGAGATACGCTCGGACCTCAACTACCGTGCCATTTACAAATCGACATACCCAGCAGTACCGGTTGTCGAACCTGAGCCCATTCTTAGCGGTGGCGTCAGAACGCAGCTCGACCACCGCCCAGTCGCCACTAACGAGCGCATGTTCCACATGCAATTGCGTGCCTTGCGGTAGGACCTTTGCCAGCTCTTCAAAGGTATGTACGAGGAACTCGGCCTTGCTGTGATAGTGACCGGCAAGAGGATGCGTTCCCTCG
>JBEKJU010000404.1:0-2921 GCA_050011095.1 Syntrophorhabdales bacterium | reverse complement strand
CTCCATGAACACCCTCCGTCTGTTATGGATTTCCGCTGCATGTATTTATCAAACGGTCGTCCCCTTCCTCAACCTGAGCAGAATGTAATTTGTGCAAACAGAGATTACAAGACCACAAAAACGTCGGAGACGTTGGTTCAAAGTGAATTATCTCGATATAAGACGCCAGATAATCCAGACAATATAGAAGAGTGGGGCCGCCTTGGCGTTTATCGAGCCGTCTTCCAGGAGTATTTTTACAAGTTGGCCAAAAGTTACAACGCAAGACGGCAGCAACTCCTTCGGCCAAGAGGGACATCAAAACCCGTCAGTACCTTATGGAACGGTCCTATGCGAGAAGCCCCGTTATGGATTTGACCGAGCCAGATGGCGGGGGCCCTGGAAAGTGGCTATCCAGGAGCATCTTGTGTCAGCCACTCAGACAGCCACGAAAATGAAAAACCTCAGTATCTGTTGAGTCTCCAGTCGTATGCCTGATAAGAAACGTTGAGAACTTCCGCATTTTCTTCAATAAACCGCCCATCCTCGTCATCGTAAAGAAGGGGCGCGACAAACCTGAGCCTCTCGCCCTGGCTCCCCCCGAAGTCATTTGCATACCACCTGAAGATTCGCGACAGAGAGACACGACCGTGTTCACGGTCGATCACTATACCACCGGCGTTAAGGAAGGTTCGGCCTGATATATCCAACTCTTTCTCCAGGTTTTCTGCAGTGTAGACACCAATGGGAGGACATGACGAGGACGCACAGACCAGGACGAAGTGTACCCTCGGCTCAAGTGGCTCGATCGCATGGACACGGCGTGGATCGTCTTTGCTGAAGACATGGGATAGCCCGTGAGGAGGACGGTGATTGGCGCGAAGAATGCCGTGTTCGATGTCGTACGGGGTGAAGAGTTCCCCATCGATCTGCAAGCAGACCCGCCTGAAGAAATCCCTCACCTCCCTCACCGAGTCGCGGATGCCGAGTTCGATGACGGCGTGGATAACAATGACGTTGTACAGGTTTATCCAGAATGCAAGTTTCTCGTTCCACGTCTTCAGGTCATGAAGGTCCATCTCCTTTAAGCTATAGCTCAACTTTAAGTATTCCCTATACACGTCTGAACTCTTCATCCTCTCATAGGCGACCCTGCTCCGCGCAGTATCAAAGAAGGCGCCTCTGAGGATGTTCATGGTATTCTTGAGACGTGATGCAATCTCCCGCGAGGGAAGCCCTCTCTCGGACGTGCCGTCATTGAGCATGATTTTGGAAAAGCCCATTCGCTCGATGAAAGACAGCCTCCTTAGCTCCTCCTCTCCTTTTCTGGCCTCACCCTTGGCTTCAAGAAGCCTGATAACGCTGTTGATGTAGCCGATGTGCGTGAATGCCTGGGGAAGGTTTCCGAGGGCCTCCTGCCACCGCACGTCATACATCTCGGAAAAGAGTCCAAGATGGTTTGCCGTGTATTCAAGCCTGCGAAGAAGGAATTCCGCATCGTTGAGTCGGCCCAGGCCGATCAGGCAGTCCACAAGCCAGAAGGAGCAGAGCAAGAACGCGCCCTCCCGACCAGACAGTCCGTCCTCATTCACATAGCGGTAAAGGAACTCGTCGTGGTTCAGTTCTCTTTCAATGGCCTCCACGGTGGAGACCACCCGGGGATCGTCGAAGGGCAAGAATCCAAAGATAGGAATGAGAAGGCTGCTCGCATCGAGCGCTTCGCTCTCGTAATGCTGGACAAAGGACTTCTTCTCCCGGCTCCATCCTTTTGCGAGGACCTCCTCTTTGATAGCCGTTCGTGTCTCTTCCCATATTCTCAGATCAGCCGGGAAGCCATACCGCTTGGCAATGGTAATGCCCCGGTCGAGGGCTACCCAGCACATTACTTTGGAGTATACGAACTGGCGGAGCCCCCCTCGCACCTCCCAGATCCCGCTGTCCGGCTCACCCCAGTGGCGGACCGCGTAGTTGCAGATTTCTCTGAGCACAAGCCACATCTTGAAGTCGACTTTCCCCGCATAGCCGGAGAGCTTGAGGGCCGAGTCCATGATCTCTCCGTATATGTCGAGTTGCCTCTGCTTTGCCGCGTCGTTTCCGACCCGTACGGGACGCGAGGCCTTGTAGCCCTCGAGATGAGAGAGCTCGTATTCGGGAAGCTCCTCTTCGCCTCTCAGGCCATACATTATCCGCAACCGTTCTGCGCCGCCCTCGGTGAGGAGCTTTTCCACCCACCGGAGGTAGCCTTCGGTCTCGGAGAGATGCCCCATGTTGAAGAGAGCCTCCAGAGTGAAGGATGTATCGCGCACCCAGGTGTACCGGTAGTCCCAGTTCCGAGTGCCCCCGACCTCTTCCGGGAGGCTTGTGGTAGCGGCCGCCGCGATCGTGCCTGTCTCTTCGAACTGAAGCAGCTTGAGGACAAGGGTCGAACGGTCCACCATGGCCTGGTAGTGGCCTAAGTGCACGGCCCGTCCGGTCTCCCTCGACCCGAGCCACCCGCGCCAGAACTCCTCTGTGGCTGTCAAGGCCTTCTCCGCTGTCTCAACATGGCAGATGAAGGCCTCCTCGACATTGTATTTCAGACTGAGCCACAGGACATGTCCGGCTTCGAGGGACCATACGGCAGTATGGCCGTCGTCGCCCTCCGGGATGTCCTCCGACACGGCAAGGGTCATGGTCTCGCGACCCCCCCTGGCTACCAGCATTCTCCCATACCGCTCCACCGTCGTCGCCGCTCGTGCATAGTCGAAGGCAGGCTCGAATACCATACCTACTTCCAGGTTGCCGGCAGTAACGGTCAGCCGGCGATAGAGTGCATATTCCCCGATTTCAATCCCTTCCGCGGTCCTCTCGGGAACGGGCATGAAATCGACAAGCTCCATTTCGCCTGTGGAAGCACGGAAACGGGTTCGGAGCACGTTTGTTTGTGGCAGGTATTCGGCAAA
>JBEKJU010000403.1:0-3651 GCA_050011095.1 Syntrophorhabdales bacterium | reverse complement strand
AGACGGTTACTCAGGA
Source organism: Syntrophorhabdales bacterium (assembly GCA_050011095.1). Classification (GTDB taxonomy): domain Bacteria; phylum Desulfobacterota; class Syntrophorhabdia; order Syntrophorhabdales; family WCHB1-27; genus JBEKJU01. The sequence goes on along the minus strand of JBEKJU010000403.1, from coordinate 3,635 downwards.
TATTGAAGGACCTGTCTTACGAGGAGGGGGATTTCCTTCTCGCGAGCGGAAAGAGAAGCACCTTCTATATAGACTGCAAGGAGACTACCCTTAATCCGGCAGGCATGTACCTCGTCGGTCACCTGATGTACCAGCGCGTGCTCCAGGTGCCTGGGATAGAGGCTGTAGGCGGTGTTAGTATTGGCGGTGATCCGTTGGTATGTTCCACCGTGATCGCTTCCTACGCCCTGCGGGCGCCTATTCCTGGCTTCTTCATAAGGAAAGAGGCAAAAGGCCATGGCACGAACGTCTGGATCGAAGGGGGGAAAAACCTGAGAAAGGGCATGAAGGTGCTCATCCTCGAAGATGTGGTGACAACCGGCGGCTCTTCCCTGAAGGCCATAGACGTGACCGAGCGGGAGGGCCTGGACGTCAAGGGCGTCATCGCCCTTCTTGACAGGCAGGAGGGCGGAAAAGAGGCAATAGAGGGGAGGGGTTATCTATTTAAGTCGATATTTACTCTCACTGATTTAAGGCAACTTGTCTGATTAATTCGCAAAAATAGAATCGAGCGACGTGTATAGCGAGGCCGGGCCGGACAGCGTGAGCGACTGCTGATCAAACAGTTGCAGACAGGAGACGAGCTGTGTCGTCCGATAGGTGAGAAGCTGGCTTATTTCGAGCTTGTCTCTCGGCTCGCCGGCGGCCCCGATGCCAAGTCGCCTTCTTCGCCACATCTTTGCTGTCGCATCAAGGCTTTCCTCTACGCACAAGCGACCCGCTTCGCGACACCCGTTTCGCGGGTACCCGCCGCGCCTCCCTCGGCGCGTCAAAGCCGCCTCGGGTACCCGCGCCGAAGGCGTGGGTGGATGCCTTTGAACGCAACTTGCTATGAGGATGGAGAAAATTCTATGTGCCAGACGTCGTAATGCTTTTCCGCTTCCGCTCATGGCGAACCTCTTTTCGCATGCTGCCGGGTGCCTTACTGCCCCTCTTCGGGGCAGGCGATCCAAAATCCGCATTTCCTCTCAACAGGTGCAGGCCAAAAAGACGGGCGGTCCTACTGGGCCATGATAAGATCTACCTTGAACTGGGGACAGTTCTCAAACTCCACCAGGGACGTTCTTCCGGTCAATGCGCAGCACTTACCGCATTCCGCCCATTTCACGCACGTGGCCGGGCCCCGGCAAAGCTCACACGAGGCCGCGTCGAACCAGCTGCAGTCAGAGCATGTCGGCCCTTCTTTTCGCCTTGTCACCTTACCCCTGAAGAGAACCTCCAGGTCTTCGTGCGTATACGGTACCCCGGTTCCATAATCGAAAACTTCATCCATGAAGCCGCTCCTCTCAGGTAGTCCTTCCCGAGATTTTCACGTCCTCGTTTCAATCTTCCTTTCCGCCCACTGACGCGCGAACCAACTACATTACAAGAATCATGCCTCTTATCGGCAGAATAATATTCCTCTTAAGTTACACGGGAAATGTATAGCAAGACCGCTCAATCTCCCGCGTCAGTCCGTCTTGTTCGATGAGACCCGTCTCGTCAGGCAAGACAACCAATCTTGGTCTGCAAGACAAATGATAATTTTCCATGCGGGCGGAGGGCACCCGCAACGCGGGTCGATATGGTGCGCCAACTGAGGTCGACAGGTATAAATGTCTTGGAATTAAGTCTCGACCATTGTAGATTAATGCGGGAATTGTCAGTTTTGACGATAAGGAAGGGTTGTCATGAACGGTGCCGTTGGGGAACTGAAGGGGGTAAAGGGATGGCTTCTGCTCCTCTGCCTCAGCCTAGCTATTTTTGACCCATCCGCCGTCCTTGTGAACCTTTTCGTGGTCACCGACGCGGCACGACCATATTTTGCCCGGCACCCGGAATTTTTCCGGCTTATTTTGATAAACGGCATAATACGAATAGCATTCTCGGTCTTCAGCCTGTATGCCGGAATATCGCTTTGGAGGTGTCTTGCGGGGGCCCCCGCCATCGCAGGTAAATATCTCCTGGCGGTGTCGGCCTACGCGCTCGTCACACCGTTTATCCCCGGTCTGCTGGGCGCAGGGCTTTACTCGTCCGCTGAAACATTCGCTATCAGCTGCCTCAACTCCCTCCTCACGATCGCCTACGCCGGCGCGTGGTATCTCTATCTCAAGAGATCACGAAGGGTGAAGGCGACCTATTATCGAACGTGACGATTCTCCCGTCTACCCCCGATACTGTCGTCAGCGAAAGAGATCATCTGCCCCCACGGAGTTGTCTGCCAGTCGGTATGCCTTCCCGCCTCTGGTATCAATGGCGGAACCGAAAGCTGGAAATAGCGGGCGAGGGCATGGACATAGGGCTCATAGGATTCACGGATTCGCTGAAGCCTGTATTCATACTCATGATCGTCCGTCAATTCCAACCCCGCACCCTCCAGCATGGACTTGAGCTGTCTAAAACCCTCATGATCCAGTCTGTCCTTCTCGGGTCTTTTGGGCGGTTGATTGAAGACCGCGGCCAGGTCAATGACGGCATGGCACGCCATGGCAAAGGTCAGCTCCGCCTGCCTCGTGCACACACCCCTCACGCCTACCAGAACGATGGCGGCGGTATCGAGCACCGCTGTCAGGGCCGCGAGCCACGACTGGTTGTCATGCTGGGACCGGTAGTGGGCGAGAACCGGGTAAGAGAGATGGCTCTCTAACAGCTCGGCCGACCAGCGCTCCCACAGCGATAACTGTTCCCTCAGTTCATTCATGCCGCCCCCGCGGTTATGGCCGGCGAGCATGCCGACGGCGGTAGGTGGAGAGCCGGCCCGCGCGTCGAGCATGGAAATATTCGTTTCACGGCGGGAAAAGGACTGATTGAGGGCAGGCAGGTACGCGATCACAAGGGCGAGGAAGCGTGGCATTCGTGATGGGCCTGACATCCCCAAGGCCGAGCGTGAAGAATGTCGTGCCGCTCACATAGAGGTCGGTAGTTAAGCCATGGGTCTGGCCAAGGACCGAAAACCCTGAGCCGAGTGCCCAGTAGAGCAGGCCGAAACCAAAAACGAGCACCGTCGCCCATACACAGGTGAGCAGGAGCAGGGACAGGGGTCCGTAGAATCCGAGGATCGCCTCCAACCGTCTTCCGGAAAAGACCGTGCGCGCCAGCCACGACCAGGGGAGCCAGGTGGATCGGTAGAAGAGGCGGGCGAGCCTCAGGCGGCGCATGACCCTGCGGGGAAGGACAATGGTCTCGAAGCCGTCCCAGAGGACAACCAGAATAAGAATGACACCTATGGTTCCAATTATGGTGCCGATTTTCGTCTCGCCTCACTCATAGGGTAAGAATAGCGAAAAGCTAAAGGACACGATTCCATTTTGACGTAATTAAACGTAATTCCCGGCGAATGGTGAGTCAAGGCCACAAGATGCGAAAGACCGCGCGCCGACACCGGGTGCGCGGATGGCCCGTTTTGCCGTCTTGCTCCGTCCTCACGCGGCTGCAATTCACCTGTCACTGTGTTATATTGTTCGTGTGACGCCCCACCTTGCCATCCGGATGACAGGATAAGGGCTCGGAAGGAAATAAATGAGTCAGATGGCGAAGGATTTTTGGCCGATCGGCGAGGCGCGGAAAGGCCAAATGTACTGGATGTACATGACCTTTTCGCAACGAAGCGGGCGGAC
>JBEKJU010000402.1:0-2933 GCA_050011095.1 Syntrophorhabdales bacterium | reverse complement strand
TAAGGCCTACCGGGCAAAACGGAATCATCTCAACTATCTCCTTCGCTCGTTCCGCATGGCCTATGAGCCGATCACCGAGGCCCACACCGAGGCCTGTTTAGGCCTGGCGCAGAATTGGTGCGTCCTTCGCCGCTGTGAGGAGGACCTGAACCTGACAGGGGAGTGGGATGCGACGCGGGAGGCCCTCAACCACTTCACGTCGCTCGGGATCCAGGGAGGGGTGATCCTCATCAACGGCAAGGTCGAGGCCTTTTCCCTGGGTGAGCGCCTCAACGAGAAGACGGCGGTGATCCATATCGAAAAGGCGAACACGGAGATCCGCGGGCTTTATGCGGCCATAAACCAGCAGTTCTGCGAGAGACAGTGGTCGGATACGCCCTTCGTCAACAGGGAGCAGGACCTGGGAGAGCCGGGTCTGAGGGAGGCGAAGCTCTCCTACAATCCGGACCACCTGGTGGAGAAGTTCAGCATACGGCTGAAGAGCCATTAATGGGGCTAGCGTCGCCCCCTCCGGTGGCTTTGCCACCGGAGCCACCCCCTCATAAAAAGGAAGGGGCGGAGGCGAAAAAAGGCGACTGTTGGCTAGCGTCGCCCCCTCCTCTCGTGCCACCTGTTCTTGCCGGGGAGTGCGCAGCCTCACAGTCGTAAACGGGAGATAAGGCCTGCACCTGCGGGTGGCGCTCCCCTTCATAAAACGGAAGGACCGAAGGCGAAAAAGGACAGCAACGCCGCCCGCCTGATCACGTCTTCGGCTTTTTGCCGAGCCTCTTTTCTACCGATTCGATCTTCTGGCCGAGCCTGCCGCCCTTCCCTTTCCTGATGTCCAGCTTGACCGTTGCGTAGACCCTGCCGCAGTCGGGCTCAAGCTCCCTGTAGGCATCGGCGATCACCTTGAGCCCCTCTTCGATGCCGTCTGTTTCGATGACCGTCCCCATCGGGGTCAGCCGATAGTCGACGTTTCGCCCGTCGATCATGGCGATGATCCTCGCCACATAGGCGCTCACACTCTCCCCCTTGTCCGTGGGGAACATGGCTAATTCCAGTAGGACCGACATAAAAACCTCCTCCTATGTTATTTTTGTAATCCTTCCGAAGCATAGCCTCCTGTCTTTCACCGTGAAACGCGCCTTTTCGAGTCCGCCCCGATCAAGGCCGAATTTCTCCGAGAACGTCTTTTCGCGCACGGTGTCCCCTGTCTCGGCCGCCTCGATGAAGGCCTCTCCCCCGACCGACAGCATGACATGGTTGATCGGGCCTGCCGCGCCATCGCAGGAAAGGAAGATGAGATCCCCCGGCCGCAGGTCCCGCGCGGCAAGAGGACTCGAGCTCACCCACTGGTCATGGGCGTCCCTGGGCACATCGACATGAAGGGCGCGGAAGACGAGGTTTACGAGGCCCGAACAGTCGACGCCCATGGCGATGTGCCCAGGCCAGGGCATGGGCATGCTCCTTCCACCCCAATGGTAGGGCGCGCCGAGAAAGAGACGGGCTACCCTCAGCAGTTCCTGCTGCGTGTCTCCCCCGGTGGTCTTTGGTGCGATCTCCTTCTTCGGCACCCATCCGGCCTTCTGCCCGTCGAGGGCGATCTCGAAAAAGTCCGCCGATTCTCCCACGAAAGAGAGCCTTGTGCCCAAGGACACGGGAAAGACGGGCGGACCATCGGCGGACGGGGCGGAGCGAACAAAGGTAAAGGCGCTCCTCACGACCCCGTCGTATGGGGCGGGACCCTCCACGAGGGATACGTCCTTCCTGCGGACCCAGCCGGGATAGCCCCGCCACCCGCAAGCGGTGCGCTTCTGCTGTTCAAGGGCCTCTATTTTGAACCAGTCCGCGACCTCGCCGGTGACGAGGAGGGTCTCGTGAAAGAGGAGCTGGCTCTTCTGGATATCATCGTGTCGCCGCCCGCGGGCCGCCTCTACCGGTCCTTCCCTCAGATTGGCGACGGGCACCTTCACGGTCGCGTATCTCGCCACGCCGCCGCCTTCCTCGTCACGCGAGGTCATGGCGGACCGGGACGGCTCGCCTACCGCTGTCGCGGCTGGGGCTCCTCCCCTTCCGGAGGGGGCAGGGGCCGGTCGGGTTCCCGTGAGGCCTCCTCATAGTCCTTGACGACGATCCCCCTTCTCAGCATGATGGTGTAGATGAGGCGGGCCCGCCTTTGGGCGTAGCGCGAATTGCCGTTCACCGTATACCTCCTGGGATTGGGGAGGACGGCGGCGAGCCTGGCCGCCTCTTCGGGGGAAAGGAGCGATGAGGGCTTGCCGTAGCAGTGCAGGGACGCGGCCTCGACGCCGAAGATGGCATCCCCCCATTCCGCCACGTTCAGATAAAGCTCGAGGATCCTCCTTTTTGACAGGGTCCTCTCCATGCGCCACGTTATGACGGCCTCGGTGAGCTTCCTGAGCGGGTTCTTCGACGGCGAAAGGTAGAGATTCTTGACGAGTTGCTGGCTGATCGTGCTGCCCCCGAACTTGAACCTGCCCTCCTTCAGGTCTCTTTCCAGGGCCTTTTCGATCGCATCCATATCAAAGCCCTGATGGAACCAGAACTTATCATCCTCCGCAATGATGACCGCCTTTTCCAGATATGGCGAGATGTGGGCAAAACCGACCCATTTTCGACGAATCCTGACCTTCCTGCCCGCGCTCTTCCATTCCCGCTCCCTGTACTCCATGAAGGCGGTCTTGTCGGGGTTGTGCCTCTTCAGCCGGGATATGTCGGGGTAGACCGAATAATAAGCGGCACCGGCGAGGGCGACCAGGAGAAGGAGCAGGAAAAGGAACCTGAAAAACCGGAACAATCAGCCTCCGTGTAAGGGCTCGGAAGGAAATAAATGAGTCAGATGGCGAAGGATTTTTGGCCGATCGGCGAGGCGCGGAAAGGCCAAATGTACTGGATGTACATGACCTTTTCGCAACGAAGCGGGCGGACAA
>JBEKJU010000401.1:0-4700 GCA_050011095.1 Syntrophorhabdales bacterium | reverse complement strand
GCGCATCCACGTTCTCTGCCCTCCTCCTAGTTGAGACCGAGATCTGGCCGAATCTCATATGGACCGCGAAGCAGAGGGGGATACCGGTCATTATCATCAACGGCAGAATTTCAGACGAGACGGTCGGCCGCTATAGACGCCTGTCTTTCTTCCTGAAAGGCATCCTCGCATCCGTCGACCTCGTCCTTGCCCAGTCGGAGGCGCAGGCCCGGAGGTTCCTGTCTCTCGGCATGCCCGCATCCAAGGTTGTCAACGCGGGAAACCTCAAATACTACCGCGAGGCAAAAAATCTCCCCGCCTTGTGCCCGAAGGAGAATATCGTCACCTTCGGCAGCATACGGGAGAAAGAGCTTCCCCTCCTTATTCCCGTCATACGCGCGCTCAGCCATGACTTTCCCCACGTCCGCCTCTACATTGCGCCGAGGGAGCTGACCCTCATCACCGCTATAGAACGGCAGCTTCCCGAGGAATTCGTCGTAACGCGTTATTCGGCCATGAAGCGGGATCGGGCCTGCGACCCCGACGGACTGTCCACCCGCGGCCCCGACGACGCGCCACCCGGCAGCGAAGGGCACGATCCGGCAGCGGGCGGGCACACCCTCGTGCTCGTCGACACGGTGGGCGATCTCGTCGGCATATATGCGAGGAGCCTCGTCGCCTTTGTTGGGGGGAGCCTCGCCCCCTATGGCGGGCAGAACCTCCTTGAGCCCCTGTTTGTCGGTACCCCTGTGATTTTCGGTCCCCACGTGGAAAACTTCAGGGAGATCGCCCAGGACGTGATCGCGGAGCGGGCCGGTTTCATGGTGGAGGACGCATCCGAGCTTCTCGCGAAGATCAGTCTCGTGTTGCGCGACGAGGGACGGAGAAAGAGCCTTATCGAGGCAGGCCGGCTGGTGCTCGACATGCAAAAGGGCGTCATGGAGAAGGCCACGGGCCTCGTACTGGAGACCATATGGAAGAATTCAGCAAACTCGTCGAACTAATGGAATTCCTGCGGGGGGAACATGGTTGCCCCTGGGACAAGAAACAGACCGAGCAGGCATTCAAGACATTCCTTTTGGAAGAGGTGTACGAGCTGATCGAGGCCATCGAGAACGAGGATTATCAGACATTGAGGGAGGAACTCGGGGATCTCCTCTTTCACATCGTCTTCATATCCCAGATCTGTAAGGAAAAGGAACGGTTCGACATCAGGGACGTAATCCGTGACACCTACAACAAGATGTACGGGAGGCATCCTCACGTTTTTCTGCGGGACGGTGATGAAAGACCGATCGAAGAGAGGTGGGAGGAGATAAAAAGCAAGGAGAAGGCGGATTATTCCCCCGTCTCCCACGTACCTCGGATTCTCCCTGCCCTTCTGCGCGCCTATGTCGTATCAAAAAGGGCTGCAAAGGCGGGGTTCGACTGGGAGAAACTGGAGGACGTCCATGAAAAGATGGACGAAGAAATCGGCGAGCTGAGAGAAGCGGAGGCGTCTGCCACCCGTAAAGAGATCGAAGAGGAGATCGGCGATCTGCTTTTCACGGTCGCCAATATCGCTCGCTTCCACGGGATCGACCCCGAGAACGCGCTCCGGCGCACCATTGGTAAATTCGTCAAAAGGTTCCGTTATATAGAGCAGAACCTCGATTTAGCAAAAGGCAGCCCTCAAGCCATGGACGCCCTCTGGAATGAAATAAAGGAACGGGAAAAAAGGGGGAAATGAATCCCCCTGTTTTTCTATTCGACCTTCACGACGTTTGCTGCCTGCGGGCCCTTCGGTCCGCTGACAACTTCAAACTCTACGGCCTCTCCCGTCTTCAAGGTCTTAAAACCATTCTGTTTGATCGCAGAATAATGCACAAATACGTCCCCCCCGCTTTCCTGCTCAATGAACCCATACCCCTTTGAATCGTTGAACCACTTCACCTTACCTACTGGCATCCTACCAAACTCCTTTCAGAAAATGAGATTAATACTACTAACCGTAATGATAAATAACTGACAAACTCCATGTCAAGCTAAATGTTAAAAATATTTAATAATCCTCTTTTCTCACAGGCTGACACCGACACTCCCGCTCGCACAAAGCCGGTATCGCCACGCCTTCCCAAGCCGATTTTGCATGAAAAAGAGCACGCCAAAAGGGGTAGTGTGGGTGTACTAGGCGTACCCGAGCTCCGCGAGCCTCTCCTCGTCCATGCCGACGTAGTGGGCAATCTCATGGACGACCGTTATTTCGATCTGCTCCGCCAGCTCCGATTCGGTCTCACACATCTCTTCCAAGGGCCCCTGGAAGAGAAATATGGTGTCCGGGAAGAGCGGCGGAGAGGTGATGGACCGCTCGATGAGAGGAACCCCCTGGAAGAGGCCCAGAATCTCGTCGCCCTGCTCCATCCCCACCGATCTCAGCATGTCCCTCGTGGGCCTTCTTCTGACACTTACGATGACGTTATCCAGGTGCCTTCGTATCTCGTCCGGGATGCGTCCCAGGGCCCTCTTCACGATCCTGTCGAATGCCTTTTCGCTTATCCTCATGTTCCCCGCGCATGCTTAATACCGAGTAGCCTTATTCGTCACATCTTTGTCGTAGCATCAAAGCCCTCCTCAACGTACTACCGACCCGCGCTCTGGGCGCCCCGACGCGTGCGTCGGCGCATCAAAGTCACCCACGGCAGGTACCCGCGAAACGGGTCGGCGCGCCGAAAGGCGTGGGTGGTGCCGAAGATAAGCAATTCGGTATAAGGGTACTGGACTACCTGCAATTCTATCATGCTTTATCAAAAGAACGTAGATGTGGAGGTGTCGGGAGATGCTGAAGGGAATCCACCGGGTAGCGGGCCCGGACATCACGGACTACCGGGATTGCAACGTGTACCTCCTCGATATGGGGCGGGAAGCGGTGTTGGTCGATGCGGGGTTCGGCGCGGCTTTCGACAGGATGCTCGCGAACATCGAAAATGCCGGCGTTTCTCCCTCCCTGATCTCGACGGCGGTCCTCACCCATTGCCACATTGACCACATAGGCGCGGCCTTCCGCCTGCGGCAGGAACTGGGCAGCCGCCTTGTCATGCACGAGATCGACGCCGGGATCGTCGAGCGGGGAGACAACAGATTGACGGCCGCATTCTGCTTCGAGGTCGTCTTTCAGCCCCTCGCGATCGATGTGAAGCTATCGGGCGAGCGGGGCGAGATTCCCTTCGATGGCCAGGACATATCCTTTCTCCACACACCCGGCCACACGTCAGGTTCAATCTCCCTCTATGCGGACAGTGGCGGCAAGAGAATTCTCTTCGGCCAGGACCTCGGCGCCCCACTGCTCAAGGGGTTCGACTGCGACCCGGCTGCATGGCGCCGCTCCATGGAAAGCCTCCTGGCATTGAAGGCCGATATACTATGTGACGGCCATTCGGGCATCTACCAACCAGCCGATGCCGTCTCCGCCTATATCCGCCACTTCATGAAGCTCTATCGGGAAGAAGGGACAGAGGAATAGATCGACGAGCCGGCCGCCTCGGTTCTCCCACAGGTCGGCACGGAGTCAGGGGAAAACACCCCGGAGCGCAAGGACCACGCAGAGCATGTTGCCGAGACCCCTGAGCATGCGGAACACCTCGATACTGCTTGGCAAGGGCGGGCCAGGGCGGCTTCGTCGATGCTGCCGCCTGCAAACTAGGTTGGTCGCATTCCTCCGGCCTTTCCGCTCGCCCCCCGAAGAGGACGGACGGCCTTTGGGGATCGACAATAAGCTTCCGCCGCGACACCGACACGGCTGCATTCATTCTGCGAAACAGGATGCGGGAAATCTTTCGTTTACAATCTCTTGTAAATGAATTCCGGAATGTAATACCTTCGTTTATTCAGAACAACACCGAGTACGTGGCCGCCGTGCTGCTCGATCCTTTCTCTTACGCTCTGCACTACCGGCCACCTCGTCTTGTCTGCCTCCACGACGATCACCACGCCGTCGGCCTTCTTGAACATGACGGAGCCACCCGGTGAAGCAGTGGCCGGCGGTGAATCGATGAGAATCAGATCGAAGCGCTCCTTCAGGACATCCCACATTTCATCGAAGGTGGAAGAGTCAAAAGCATTCTGACCCGAGTTCGAGTTGCGGGAAATGAGACTGACATAAAGGCCCGATGCACCCACCCTATACAGCGCCCTATCAGGGCTTTCGCCGTTTTGCACGATATCGTCCAGACAATACTCGGGCGAAACATTGCAAAAGAAGTGCTGAGTCGGGTTGTGCCGGTCCGCGTCGAGGAGGAGCACGCCCTGACCGAGCGTCATAGTCGCGATCCGCGCAAATTCACGGGCTATGGTAGAAGTGCCCTCCCCTTCCCCCGATCCGATGAACTGTATGACCCTCTTCTTCTGATTGGGCAAAAGAGACTCGACCGTGTGATAGAGGTGGAGCATCTCCTCCTCCATCGCCAATTCGACTGAATAGATCTCATTCTCCTCGGCACGGACCGGCTTCTGCTCGACCTTCAGGACCTGAGGTACTTGTTCCAATCCCTTTCTCTCTTTCTGGGCCTGTTCCAATGCTTCGTAAATCTTGCTCATGGCTCGCTCCTCCTCCTCCATAGTGTTGCAATTTTTGGGACACCGCAAGGCGGATGTCCTGTAACCCCTTTCACCTTTACCCCTTGTTCTGTATGCTGCCCAGGACGGGAAGGGCCAACCGTTTCTCGGCGATCTCGGGAGTAGACAGG
>JBEKJU010000400.1:0-4060 GCA_050011095.1 Syntrophorhabdales bacterium | reverse complement strand
CGCATCTGCGGAAGCCTCAATATAGGCGAGGCGCTCTGGAACTGTCTTCTCTATATCCGCAGGTTGATACCCGCGGACGAACTGGTGCTCACGGTTTACGACCCGGCCCAGGGGTCGCTTGAGATCGTCGCAAGGGCCGATGAGAAAGGCTTTATGACGGGGTCCGAGATGGTCCCCATGCCCTCCCATTCCCGGAGCGAGCTGGAGCACGTGCAGCAGTACAGCCGGGTCAGGATAAAGAACGACGTGTGGCAGGACCCCATCATCAAGGAAGTCGGCCTGAAGCTCAAATGGCCCGACTGCTCGATAATCGTCGCGCGCCTCATTATCCAGCACAAGTTTATCGGCTCTCTCATCGTCCGGGCGAATGGGTTGGGCAGGTACACCGAGGAACACGGCGAGCTGTGGTCTCTCGTCAACGAGCCGGTGGGGATCGCCCTGGCGAACAGCCGGCAGTACTACCAGCTTTTGAAGCTGAAGGAGAACCTCGCCGATGACAACCGCTACCTCCATAACGAGCTGCGCAGGAGTATAGGCGCCCAGGTCGTGGGGGTCAACTTCGGCCTCAAGGACGTGATGGAGCAGGTCTACCGGGTAGCCCCCCTGTCGAGCCCGGTCCTGCTGGTCGGCGAGACAGGGAGCGGCAAGGAGATCATCGCGAACGCCATCCACAACCTCTCGCCCCGGGGTAGCGGTCCCCTCATCACCGTGAACTGCGGCGCCATTCCCGAATCCCTCATCGACAGCGAGCTTTTCGGCCACGAGAAGGGGGCCTTTACGGGCGCCCTCACCGAGAGGAGGGGACGCTTCGAGAGGGCCGACAAGGGCACGATCTTCCTGGATGAGGTGGGCGAGCTTCCCCTCCAGGCCCAGGTAAGGCTCCTCAGGGTCCTCCAGGAGAGGGAGATCGAGCGGGTAGGCGGCTCCCATACCATCAAGGTGGACATAAGGGTCATCTCGGCCACCCACAGAAGCCTTGAGAAGCTCGTGGCAGAGGGCGCCTTCAGGGATGACCTCTACTACCGGCTCAAGGTCTACCCCATCGCCATCCCGCCGCTCAGGGAGCGCAGGGCCGACATCCCGGCCCTGGTCGAGCATTTTCTCGCGGAAGGCGCCATCGACAGGCTCCTCACATACAACTGGCCGGGCAACGTGCGGGAGGTGGCTAACGTCGTGGAGCGGGCCCTCATCCAGTCGGACGGGAAGCAGATTACCTTCGAGGAATTGGCGGGCGGGGCGGGCAATGAAGGCGGCGCATCCGACGTCCCCCGGAACGGCCCGGCACTCGCCGTCGATACCGAGCCTGCCCCCGGAAAGCGGCTCGACGGTCTCAGGCTCGACGACATGGAGGCGCGCCACATCAGGCAGGTGATGGAGATGACGGGCGGAAAGATAGAGGGAAAGCACGGGGCGGCGACGGTCCTCGGCATGAACCCCGCCACGCTCAGGTATCGCATGCAGAAGCTCGGCATTCCCTTCGGCCGAAAGCAGGGGGCCGCCGGGGAGAAAAGACACGCTTAGAGGTTCACCCGGTTCTTGCCTATAGTTTCCTCGCTAACCTGAACACCACTCACGGGCTACGCGGGTTTCGGTTGGTATTCCTTGCGGGCCGCCCGAGAGATCCCTTGTGCTGAGAGGTGGCAAGATACGGGTGATTACGGCAAGGGATGCAAACAAGAAAGAGAGGAAAGCGTATGAAGAAGCTTAAAAAAGTGCCAACCTTTAAGAATGAGGAAGAGGAATTTGAGTTCTGGTCAACTCACGATTCCACGGAATATGTGGATTGGTCCAGGGCCGCAAGGGTCTCTTTCCCGAACCTGAAACCATCCACCAGGACCATTTCTCTCCGGTTACCCGCATGGCTCCTTGATGAATTGAAAGTTCTCGCCAACAAGCAAGACATACCATACCAGAGTCTGCTAAAAATCTATCTGAGCGAGCGAATAGCCCAAGAGCGGAAGAAGACCGCGTAGCTGACCCACCTGAATAGATATTCCCCCCTGTCGCGGTCTTTTGTCAAAGTGACAACCAGGGGTCAGAACGTGTGAAAAAATTAACTGGCGACCCTTTTCCGTTGCTTGCGAACTGCCTGGACCCCGGCTTTCGCCGGGGTGACGACAAAAAGGCGATTTTTTTCACACGTTCTCACAAAAACCGTGATTTTGCGATTTCTCAAAAAAAATTATCGGCCCATTTGCGAAACCCGCAAGCGGGTGCCCCTCCTATCGGCTTCCTGTAGTGGTGATTATCAAATTCCATGAGATAATTGATTGTTTCGACTGGCAATCCTTCCTGTGCTTTCTTACCACCCGCTCCACGTCGCCGCCCCGTTGACGTCGACCCAGTAGCCCGCGCCGGGGCAGAGCTGGGTGAGGCCGCTCGCGGACGAGTTTGCCGGGTCGTAGAACTGCCAGCCTTGGGAGGGATAGCCCCACGAGACCTGGAGTCCCGTCAGGCCGGAGAGGGCCGTCGAGGCCGTGGCGCATGATGCCCCGTTGTACCCTACGAGGTTCCACCCGGAAGCGAGGGAAATGGAAGGGGACGGGGTAAGCCCCGAGACGGAGAGCGTCTTTGCGGAGGACATCTTTATCCAGTAGCCCATTCCCGCCTGCATCTTCGTAAGGGTGCTCCCCACCGTGTCGTAGGGATCGTAGACCTGCCATGCCTGGTTGGGATAGGCCCAGACCACCTCATAGGTGCCCTTGATACCCGAAAGCACCGAAGCTATGGCCGTGTTCGAAGGCTGCGCGGGCAGGGAGACGAGGTTCCACCCGGAGGAGAGGTGTATACTGCCGGACGTAGGCTTAGGGGGCCCGGGCGACAGATCAGGACTGAGCGTCAGGGTGTAGTCGCTGGCCTTGGCAAAGGTCGGGTCGATAGCGACCATGGGATCGACCGAGGCGCCGCCCGAGCCGGCGTATTCACCGATGCTGATGTAGGTGGTCGTATTTAAGTAGTATACAGTGCCAGGAACAATACTCACACTTTTCGATCCGGAAAATCCGGCCGATGGGACCGATGGAGACTCCCCCGGCCCTGTCCCTACCCCCGTCTGGGCTGTAGCGCTGAATAGGATGTCCCATTCCGATGTATTGTACGGCGCGATAAGGACTTTTGCATACGATAGGGCGGTGCCGCTCGTCGATGCGCTCCCGGTGGCGGTCACTATAATGGGCACCCCATTGGCGGTCGGGCCGCTGACTTCAAGGTAGTAGATGACGCTTGCTCCGGTATTGACGTCATAACCCCCGTTATTGGCGTTGCCGGTACTCGAGCCGCTCACTCCCGCGTAGGCAGTGCTGCCTGACCAGTAAGCGTATGCCCCCGAGGTGGCTCCGCTGATGTTGCTCGTGACCGACCCAGGGGTGGTAATGGCGGAATTTTGGTAATCGAATGTCAGTTCCACGGTGGCAGGCGGGATTGTTGACGCTGCCCCGGCGCTTTTCACCGTGACGCAGCACAACGCGATGGTGAACGCACAGCCAAGGACCAGTAGCGGGGCTGCCCCTAATCTTCTCATCGTTTCCCCCTATGAAGGCATGCTCAGGGACCCGCGGCTTTTCGTCCCCGGGCCTCGACAGTTTCTGTAGGCTCTGTATACCGAATCTCTACGGGCCGAGCCAAAGGGCGGCGCCATGCCGAGAAAGAAAAATACCGCCGCCGCAATCCCACCTGCCAAAGGAAATCTCCTTCGGGACTCAGTTCATCTGGCGGCTTGGCTGTCTACTGGTGAAAGGCTTAGGAAAAATTATCAGAGATCCATTGCTTTCCGTCCCACCCTTACGGATGGTTTGGCTTTTTCAGATTATTTGCTAATGTTATACTACGCATTACCCGGCGTCAAGATAAAAACGTATCATGTTTCGGAAAAATAGCTCCTCACGCTTTCACGCGGTATTCTTCACTCGCCCGAAAAGTCCGTGTGCGAGGAGTAGTTAGGTGAACGTGTGCCACGTAAAAGTACAGAAGAGATGAGGGCAGGTCCCTCGAAGTCGGCTTACAGGAGCGGGCTTCAAACCACCTTAAGCTGCAATGGTAAAGAGCCATTGTGGTGAGCGTT
>JBEKJU010000399.1:0-2975 GCA_050011095.1 Syntrophorhabdales bacterium | reverse complement strand
TTTGTCGGGCGCAGATCTTTCACAGATTCCCGTCGACTCCATTGAGAGGATAGAGGTATATCGCGGCCCTGCCACGGTCCTTTTCGGGGACAATGCCGCGGCCGGCGCCGTCAACATCATCCTCAAGGCCGGGGAAGGCCCGCCAACGGTGACGGCCGCCACCACCGTTGGGAGCTACAATTATATGAAGCCCGAGCTCACGTTCTCGGGGAAGCAGGACAAGTTCTCGTACCTCGTTTTTAGCTCCTATGTCGACACGGACGGGTATCGCCACAACAACGCGTACCGTGCGAAGGACGCCTTAGGGAATTTCAGCTTCAACGTGAATGACAGACTTACGCTGAAACTGGGCGTTGGGACTCACAGTGACGACTATGGCCTGCCCAATTACCTGTTCTGGTCCGCCCTGCGGTCAGGCGCGGTGGGTCCGAAAGATTCAAACAGTCCCAACAACAGCGCATCGACTGAGGACAATTTCTTTGATTTTGTTCCGGAGCTGAAGCTTGCGGATGACGTGACGCTCTCCGTGGGCGGCTCCTACCGTAACCGGCACACGGCCTCTTTTTACGACTACGGGTCGGGTAACAATTACGATATGAAGGGCGAGCTTCAGACTTACGGGTTCACCCCCAAGGTTGTCGTCTCGAAGCCAATCGGCGCGTTAAAGAGTGTCTTCGTCGCCGGGTCCGACTTTTACAAATACGCGACGACCGTTGACTCGTCCACGTATTTCTTCGGCCCTTACGCGTTATCCATCGCCAACATCGACAGACGGGATTTTGCTTACTACGCGGACGAGAAGCTATATCTCACGAAGGACCTGGCGTTGGAAGCAGGTTACAGGAAGCAGAGGACCACGTACGACATCAACTACGCAGACTTCCTAAACCCCACGTTCAGCCAGACGGGGAGGTCCAGTTACGACAGGGACGCCTATCGCTTTTCGGCCAATTACACAGTGCTTGAAAAGACTAATCTCTTTGCTTCGTATGCAAAGGGTTTCCGCTTCCCCGTTAGTGACGAGTTTGTCGAGCCCGGTTATTACGGCTTCACCGGTCCTGTCCCCACGCAGATCAACACAGGTTTAAAACCCCAAACCACAGAAGAATTGGACGTGGGCGTCCGCTGGAACCCTCTTGCGCGCTTCGCGGGGACGGTAACCTATTTCAACAGCAGGAACAAGGATGAGATTTACCTGAATCCTCTTACCTTAACCAACGAGAACTATGACAGAACGAAACGCCAGGGGGTGGAGGCATCGATCTTCGTCGGCCTCACTGAAGGGCTGACGCTCAACGCGGCGTATTCTTACACGGAGGCCCTCTTCGACGGCGGCCAGTTCGGCGGTAACCGCATACCCCTCGTGCCCGAAAACAAGGCCTCCGCTAAGCTTACGTATGCAGTAAATGGTTGGCGCTTCAGCCTGGCCTCCATATACACGGGCGCTAGATACGCGATAAGCGACCAGGCGAACGTGGCGGAGCAGTTGCCGGGCTACACCACCTTTGACGGCACGGTGGGCTACAAGTACAAGAAGCTGACCACCCTCCTGACCGTGAAAAACCTGACAGACAAGAGATACTCGGAGATGGGCGTGTACAGCCCCACCGCCAATGATGTAGCCCTCTATCCCTCGCCCGGTAGGCAGGTTTTCCTGCGTGTGCAGTATGAGCTGGGAGGATGATGCACACTTTCACGGCCGGCAGCAATCTAATGTCCATCAAGGAGCGGCGCGGCGCGGCATTTCGCCGCGCTCTCTTCGTTCTTATTCTGTGCGTGCTGATCCCTGTGTATCCGGCGGCACAGGCCGCGCCCAGCGTATTTGGGAAAGACGCAAGCAGGATCAGTTTCGTTTCCCTCGGCCCCACGATCACGGAAAAGCTCTATCTCCTCGGCGTGGAGGACCGGCTCACGGGGGTGACGACCTATTGCACGAGGCCGCCCGCGGCATGTACAAAGGAGAAGGTCGGCAGCGTGACCGAGGTGAGCATAGAGAAAGTCATCGACCTCCGCCCCGATGTCATCTTTGCAACGTCTCTCATGGAGGCGAGGGCGGTCAGGAGCTTCAGGCGCATAGGAATGACCGTGGCCGTTTTCAGGGAGCCCGCGTCTTTTGCGGAGATGAACGAACAGTTCATAGATCTCGGCAGGATGGTGGGAAAGGAAGAGCGGGCGCGGGAGATCGTCCGGCTTGCCGAGCACAAGGTTGCCCGCATCCGAGAAAGAGTGAGCGGACTGGCCGCGCCGAAGGTCTTTATCCAGATCGGATCGAAGCCGCTTTTCACGGCGACCCGGCATTCCTTCCTGAATGACATGGTAGAGTTCGCAGGGGCGGCGAACATAGCCGCAGATGCGAAGTCCGGCCTCTACAGCAGAGAACAGGTGCTCGTCCGCAACCCCGACGTTATCCTTATCACCGGCATGGGCATCGTGCCGCAGGCCGAGAAGAAGGTGTGGCAGAGGTTCTCGGCCCTCGACGCAGTCAGGAACAACAGGATATTCATGCTCGATGCTTACACGACGTGCAGTCCGACGCCGGAGACTTTCGTCGAGGCCCTTTACGACGTTGCAGCGGCCGTCCATCCGGGTCTGGAGGGGAGGGAATGACCAGGCGCCGCACCTGGGCCATTGTCTTGGGCGTTCTCGCTGCGTTGCTCTTTGCCGCGTGCCTCTTCTCGCTCTCCGTCGGGCCGGCGCGCGTCTCGCTCTTCAAGGCGGCGCGGCTCTGGCGCCAGGGCACGGGCGGAACGTATCTCAGCGTCATCCTCGACATACGCCTTCCTAGGGTATTGCTGGGCATTGCGGTTGGCGGGGGGTTAAGCCTCGCGGGCGTGGTCCTGCAGGGCCTCTTCCGGAACCCTCTGGTCGAGCCGTATACCCTCGGCATCTCCGGCGGGGCGGCCCTCGGCGTCGCCCTTAGCAGCCTGCTCGGGTTGAGCCGCATATCCGGACCATATGGAGTGCCTATCGCGGGT
>JBEKJU010000398.1:0-2981 GCA_050011095.1 Syntrophorhabdales bacterium | reverse complement strand
GACAAGCCAAGGGATCTTAGCCTCCTGGCCGATCCGCAAAAAGTTGCTGCTCCTTCTCCTGATCATCTTCCTGCCCGCCGCAGCGATTATTATCACGACGGGCATGCACCACCGCAGGGACGAGATCGCGAAGGCCCGCGATAACGCCTTGCTCCTGGCGCAGAGCCTCGCGACACAGCAGGAACAGATCGCCCTCGGGGCGAGGACGATGCTCGGCACCCTCGCCCAGTTGCCCGTGGTCCGAAGCCTCGACGCGAAGGCGTGCAACAAGCTCTTCCTCGAACTGCACCATCAGTATCCCTTCTACTCCGTCATAATGGCAACGACTCCCGATGGGAACGTCTTCGCCGCCTCCGTGCCCTTCGAGCCCGGCTCCAACGTGTCGGACCGAAAGCACATCAGGGATGCCATAAGGACCCTCGATTTTTCCGCGGGGGAGTATATCAAGGGGCGGCTGAGCAACATAATATCGCTCAACTTTGGCTATCCTGTCCTCGACGCGAACAAGAAGGTGATCGCCATCGTCATCGCGGGCTTTGACCTTCGCCAGTATGCGCGCTTCGTGTCGAAGGTAAACCTGAGCCAAGGATACGCGGTGACGATCACGGACTGGAAGGGGGTGCGTCTCTTCCGCTGGCCCGGTGATAACGCCTCAACCTCTCCCGGCAGGGCGGTCGGCGCGGCGTCCTTCGCCATTATGTCGGGTGAGTCCGAGCAGGGTTTTTTTGAAACGGCCGGCCAGGATGGCGTAGAACGGATCTACGCCTTCAGGCAGCTCCGCCTTCGCCCGGACCTGTTGCCATATCTCTACATGATTGTCGGCGCGCCGAGGGAAAAGATCCTCCATCAAGCCAATCTTCAGATGGCCCTGAGTCTGTCCATGCTCGGGGTTACCGCCGTCATCGGGCTGTTCTTCGCACGGGTTTTCGGGAATCACGTTTTCATCAAGCCCATTAACCGGTTGGTTGCCGCGGCCCAGCGCTTTGGCAAAGGCGAGATGCACGCGCGGACCGGGCTGCCCCATACGCCCGATGAGTTCGGCCGGTTGGCGAGGTCCTTCGACGCCATGGCGTCCCTGGTCGAGATGAGGAGTGTCGAGCGGCGGGATGCCCAGAAGGCACTGGGCGAGGCTTATGCCGAACTGGAGGCGCGCGTGGAGGAGCTCACGGCTGAGCTGTCCGCCTCCAATGCGGCCTTATCGAAGGAAATCGCCGGGCGCGAGCGGATGGAGAAGGCTCTCCGGGTGAGCGAGGCCACGTACAGGAGAATTTTCGAATCCTTGCAGGATCTCTACTATCAGATAGATAACGAGGGTATTATCCGTGTCTTATCCCCCTCGTTAACGCGCCTTGCGGGATGGGAGGTCGAAGAGCTGACGGGGAGGCCCGTGACCGATGTATACGCGGACCCCTCGGACCGGCAAGGGCTCATGGACGCCCTTTCCAGGAACGGTTTCGTCAGGGACTATGAGGTGCTCCTGAAGAAGAAGGACGGTACGACCATCAACGGATCGCTCTCGGCACAGCTTATCCTCGATGAGCAGGGGCATCCGACGGGACTGGGAGGTATTCTCCGCGATATCACCGAGCGCAAGCAGGTAGAGGAGGAGATCCGCCGGACGAACCGCCGGCTCGAGGAAGCTACCGCCCGGGCGAGCGAGATGGCGGTAAGGGCGGAGGCGGCCAACCACGCGAAAAGCGAGTTCCTGGCGAACATGAGCCACGAGCTGCGCACCCCCCTCAATAGCATCATCGGCTTCACCGAGGTAGTACTCGACAAGCATTTCGGCGACCTGAACGAGTCCCAGGAAGAGTACCTCGGCTACGTGCTGCAGTCGAGTCGCCACCTTCTTTCTCTCATTAACGACATCCTTGATCTGTCGAAGGTAGAGGCAGGAAAGATGGAGCTTTCCCCCTCTCCGTTCAATCCTAGCGATCTTCTGAAGGGAAGTCTCGGGGTCATCAAGGAGAAGGCGCTGAAGCACCGGATCGCCCTGTCCGCCGACTTCGACGAGCTTCCAGAGCTGATCGAGGCGGACGAGCGGAAGCTGAAGCAAATCATCTACAACCTGCTCTCGAATGCGGTCAAGTTCACACCCGACGGCGGTACGGTTGTTCTTGCGGCCGCATCAGGGAAGAAAGGTGATCTGCTCACAGGAGCGACGCCCGCGGGCGCCATGGACAATGGGTGTGCCGGAGACGGCCCATGCCTCATGATCTCTGTATCAGATATGGGTATCGGCATCAGGGAGCAGGACTTTGTCCGCATCTTTAACCCCTTCGAACAGGTTGACAGCTCGGCGGGAAGGCGGTTTCAGGGCACGGGCCTCGGGCTCTCCCTCACGAAGCGGCTCGTCGAGCTGCATCGTGGGGCGATCTGGGTAGAGAGCGCCGGAGAACATAAGGGAAGCACGTTCCGGGTCCTCCTTCCCCTGTCGCCCGGTTGAGGCTCTGCGCGACCCCTTCCCTGCGCCGGGCTTCAGCGGTCCGCTAGGATCATGCGGGCATCTTTCTCCTAATTCGCGCCTTGAAAAGCCACAAAATCTTTGAAGATTGAAATCGGCGTGAGATGAACAACATTTTGGGCCCGGGAGCGTTCATGATGCAATCAACCAAGCAGATTGGGTTCAGTTTGAACAAAACCTCGCACAAAAAAACCTCCGCTCCTGCAATAAGACTACCTTGCCCACCCATACCGGGTGACTCCTCTGATTCCCAAGTACGAGATCCCTGGCCAGGGGCAGGGAGACGGATAAGTGCCGCCACTTGACCCTCCGTGTGGTATAATTAGCTCTGCGTCTCCCATATTGACCCTTCCCCCGTAAGTGGTCAAGGCCGACCCGTTGCCGGCGACACCCGTGCGCATAATCTATTGACGGAGGCTCTATGAAATCGACAGGTAAGGCCGGACCGGACAGCCCTGATAGACCCTTCCCCATCGTGGGTGTAGGCGCCTCCGCGGGAGGCCTCGACTCCCTGGTG
>JBEKJU010000397.1:0-3029 GCA_050011095.1 Syntrophorhabdales bacterium | reverse complement strand
ACGACATCGATCATCTGAAGGAGCATCTCCTCCTGAAGCGCCAGAAAGGCGTCCCAGGGCGTGGCCAGTATGTAGGCGAAGACCTCGACGTCAAAGGCGGAATTCCTGAGCGCGACAAGGCGGACCTGCGAGGAGCCGCGCTCGACCTCGGGACGGCTGTCGAGCACCTCCCGGATACCGTCGAGGACGTGGCGGAGCTGGTCCGCCGAGGCCTCGCATTGGAGACTCAACGTGTGGTGGAAGCGTATCTTGTCGCGGAGGGCGAAATTCTCCAAGCTCATCACGGAGAGCTGCCCGTTGGGCACGGAGACGACGGTCCGGTCGAGCGTCCTGATGCGCGTCGATCGAAGCCCGATATTCTCCACCGTGCCGCTATACTCCCCCGCGCGGCAATAATCACCGACCCTGATAGGTTGATCCGATGCGATCATCACGCCGCCGAAGAGGTTCTCCAGCGTCTTCTGCGCGGCAAAGGCGATGGCCACGCCGCCGACGCCGAGCCCGGTGAGGACGGCGGTCAGGTTGATGCCGGCGTAGTAGAGGATGACAGCCGCCGCGACGACCACGGCGATGCCCTTGCAGAGCTGACCGGCGAGACGGGCGATGGCGATCCTGCCGGATGCCTCGGTCATATGGTAGGCCCTGGCCGCCCGCTCGACGAGGATATCGATGAACCGCAGGCAGAGCCAGCTCACGCCGATGACCGTCACCGTCGCCGCCATGCGGTTCCAGAAGAGACGGCTGAGGGCGGAGTGCGAGAGAGGGGCGTAGGCGTAGAGGGCGAGCCCGAGGAGAAAGACGGTGAGGGGGTTCTTGATGCGTTCCGCCGGCGCCTCGTCGTCCTCATGGGCCAACCGGCGGATCAGGGGCCGGAAAAGAGGGACTACGGCCCAGGCCGCGAGACGGGCCAGGACAAAAAGCAGGGGGAGCACGACAAAGAAGGCGATCCAGCGCCACAGGGAGACGTGGAGGATCCGGGTCCGGCTCAGCACAGAGGGGAGGTAGCGATCGAGGACGGGGGCATCGAGGCCCTCATAGGCGCGGGGGATGCGCGCCAGGGTATCCCCGGAGAAGAGCCACAGGGGCGGTTCGTTTGGCCGCTGCACCCGTTCGAGCTGTATGTCGATCGCCTCCTGCCCGCTCCCGATGATGCCGACCCTTTCACGGTTCGGCGGAAGGCCGTCCGCTAGGTCGCCCTCGGGGCTCCGGCTCAGCCTGTTGAGATCGTCCGTCAGTCCCCTGTCCATGACGAACTGGAGTTCCAGGGCGAGCTGTTCGGCCCGCTTGGCCGGCTGCTTCGTGTTCAGGTATTCGACGGCCAGCTCATAATCCTGACGCTGGCTGGCCCTCATGAAACCCAGTACCGCCCCCTGGGGCGTGCTCCGGCCAAGGGGGTCGTCCTCGGCCGACTCCTGTACTACCTTGGGCTGGGTCTGGCCCGCCTGCGGGGACGCCACGGGTTTCTCGGCGGCGAAGCCGGCCGAAACGAGGAGAGAAAGGAGGAGAACCGCACAGAGCACCCTCGTCGTCATTTTCGCACCTCGCTTCCCATGGGCCGACCTCTATTAGCCTTGTCCGATTATCCGGGTCACAGTCTACTACAGCAAAGACTGGGAATTCAAATGGACCCATGACAGGAAAAAAGGAGGGTCTAGGGGTGTCCGGCCGGACATGACGCCGGTTGGGATGGGTACGAGGCCGCTCGCGGGTTGCCTTTAGCCCAGCATCCGCGCGACTGACTTGCCATACTCCTGACATGCCCGTATGCCATCCGGGCCGCCGATGACACGGGTCTCAACGTCGAAGGGGCCGAGGTCCGTCATCCTCATCCCGAGTTTTGATTCCATGATCGAAAAAACACGCTCGGCGCCGCCGCCACCACCGCTCGACGGGTGGCTGCGCGGGCTGAAGGCGCCCCCCACCTTTCCCTGAAGGCCGGCCTTTTCCGCCGACTGGAGAAACGACTCGAAGGCCTGGGGCATGTCGAGGTGATACGTTGGGCATCCGAAGATATAGCCGTCGTATCCCGAAAGATCATGGCCGGTGGCGACCTCGGAGATCGGTCTGACCTCCGGCTCGTGGCCGGCTATCCGCACCCCCTCCGCGATGTAATCCGCCATCTGGCCCGTTGTGCCCATGCCGCTCAAATAGGCCACCAATATCCTTGCCATAGCCTGACCTCCTGATACCGAGTCTCCTGCAATTATTGGGGCTCAGTGCCCCCTTCATCGGCGCAGCCGATGAAGCTTTCCCCCTCGACAGAGTTGTTAGCCACATCTTTGTTGGCTCCTCGTCGCCCTCCTCAACGTACCGGCTGTACGCCTGCGTCGGCTCCTCGTCGCCGCCCGGGTACCCGCGCCGAAGAGGCGTGGGTGGTGCCTTTGAAGGCGACTCGGTATGACCGGGCGTGTCATCCGCCTCTCTCATGAAAATATAATCTTCAAAACGGGCTACGACAAAGGGTGGGTCATGGTCAGCCATGATGGGGGGGTGCAAAAGACCGGACAAAGAAGACGCCGGACGGAAGCGGACAGGTGTCGAATGAAAAAAAGAGCGTCCCCAAGGGGATTTGAACCCCTGTCGCCGGCTTGAAAGGCCGGTGTCCTGGGCCAGGCTAGACGATGGGGACAATGGGCCGTGCAAGATTTGAACTTGCGACTCTCTGCTTAAAAGGCAGATACTCTGCCACCTGAGTTAACGGCCCCGAGAGACAAAAATATACAAATTCGCCCGTATTGTCAAGCTTAATCAAGCATTCTCGGGTCGGGCGGCCCCTTCCGTGTTAATCTAAGACCCGTGGAAAACGATTGCAACGAGGAGGTCTTCAGTCTTGCGGCTAACCGGAACGGCACGTACTTTACACTCAGGATTCGCCTGTGATAATGATTGAGAGGGTGTGTACGGGGATGTACGCGGAAATCGACCGGGGAGGATCGAGCCGCGGGTAAAAAAGGATGATTTTCCGGGCCGACAGGCTTATATTGTATTCAAGGTGTGTTTTTTATTATAACACGTCATTTATTTTAATT
>JBEKJU010000396.1:0-3075 GCA_050011095.1 Syntrophorhabdales bacterium | reverse complement strand
TGTCCGCCCGCTTCGTTGCGAAAAGGTCATGTACATCCAGTACATTTGGCCTTTCCGCGCCTCGCCGATCGGCCAAAAATCCTTCGCCATCTGACTCATTTATTTCCTTCCGAGCCCTTATACACGGCCTGCCCCCTCTTTTTCCGCGGGTTTTTTCCGCTCTCTCCGGTCGGTTATTTTTCCTACCACATAGAACGTCACGGGGATGAGGAAAATGGCGATAATGGAGGCGGCTGCCGTCCCTCCCATGACGGCCGTGCCCATGACCTGCCTGGCTATGGCGCCCGCGCCCGACGAGAAGGTGAGGGGGAGCACCCCGAGGAAGAAGGCGAAGGATGTCATGAGGATCGCCCTCAGACGGAGGCGGGCGCCTTCGAGGGCCGCATCATCGAGGGCCCTTCCCCGTTCGTGCCTCGTTTTCGCGAACTCGACGATGAGGATGGCGTTTTTTGCGCCGAGGCCGATGAGGACGATCAGCCCTATCTGGGTATAGACATTGTTCACGAGACCGCGCATGGCGATGGCCGCAAAGGCGCCGAAAACGGCGACCGGCGTGCAGAGGAGCACGCTGAACGGCAGGGACCAGCTCTCGTACTGGGCCGCGAGGATGAGGAAGACGCAGAGGAGCGAGAAGCCGAAAACGGCGGAGGCCGGAACGCCTTGCTGCGCCTTCTTCTCCTGGAAGCTCATGCCGATGTAGTCGATCCCCATCTCCCGGGGCATGGTCTCGTGAAAGACCTTCTCCAGGGCAGCCATGACCTGGCCGGAACTGTACCCCGGCTTACCCATCACGTTGATCTGGGCAGCCCGGTAAAGGTTGTAACGCATGGTGAACTCGGGACCCGGGCGGGACTGCATGGCGGTCACCGCCGATAGCGGCACGGGGCTCCCCTGGTCGTTCGATACGTAAAACCGGCTCACGTCCTCGGCTTTTGTCCGGTATTTGCCCTCAGCCTGGACATAGACCTGCCACTGCCTCCCGAAGCGGTTGAAGTAGTTGATGAAATAGCCGCCCATAAAGGCCTGGAGGGTCTGGTAGACCTGTCCGACGTCGACGCGCTGCCTCAGCACCTTGTCGCGGTCCACATCGATCCAAAGCTGGGGGACACGGGGGACAAAGGTAGTGGTCACCCGTTCGATCTCAGGCCTCTTTCGGGCCGCGTCGACAAACTTGTTCAGGTTCTCGGCGAGAAAACCGACGCTCTTGCCCGCCCGGTCCTCGAGGACGACCGTCGCGCCACCCGCCATCCCGATACCCTGAATGGCGGGTGGAGGGAAGGCAAAGGCAACCGCCTGGGGCAGTTTCGCCAGCTCCCGGTTCAGGCGGGCCATGATGGCCTCGTACTGCTCCTCCGGCCTTTTGCGCTCCTTCCATTCCTTGAGCGTCACGAAGAAGAAGCCGCTGTAGGTATTCTGGGCGTTGCTCAAAAGGCTAATGCCCGCCACGGTCTGGAAGTGCTCGACCCCTGGCGTCTTCCTCAGGATCGCCTCGATCTTTCTGCACGTATCCTGGGTGCGCTGGAGGGAGGCCGCGTCCGGCAGGGCCACATTGATAAACAGATATCCCTGGTCTTCCTCGGGAAGGAATCCACGGGGGATCCTCTGGCCGAGAAGACCGGCAAGAAGCGCGATCGCCGCGAGAAGGCCGAGGCTCAGGGCGCTCTTACGAATGAGGGAGCCGCAGACGGCGACGTAGCCCTTCGAGGCCCTGCCGAAGAGGCGATTGAAGGATCTGAAAAAGGCG
The DNA here is from genome assembly GCA_050011095.1 of Syntrophorhabdales bacterium. GTDB lineage: Bacteria > Desulfobacterota > Syntrophorhabdia > Syntrophorhabdales > WCHB1-27 > JBEKJU01. The sequence goes on along the minus strand of JBEKJU010000396.1, from coordinate 1,331 downwards.
CCGAGGGGTCCCCGCGTCTCTTTCCTCGGCTTCAGGAGAAGGGCGCAGAGGGCGGGGCTCAGGGTCAGGGCATTGAAGGCGGAGATAAGGACGGAGATGGCGATGGTCACGGCAAACTGCTGGTAGAGCCTGCCCGTGATGCCGGGGATGAAGATGGTGGGGACAAAGACTGCCGCGAGGATCAGGGCGATGGCCATGACAGGTCCCGCGACCTCCTCCATGGCCTTGAGCGATGCGTCCTTAGGCGAGAGGCCCTCCTCGATGTGGCGCTCCACCGCCTCCACGACGATGATGGCGTCGTCGACGACCAGCCCTATTGCAAGCACCAGGCCGAAGAGCGAGAGGGTGTTGATCGAGAATCCCAGCAGCGGAAAGACCGCGAAGGTGCCGATGAGTGAGACCGGTACGGCGACGGCGGGGATGAGGGTCGCCCTCCATCCCTGGAGAAAGACGAAGACCACGAGGATGACGAGGGCCAGGGCCTCGAGGAGCGTGATGACGATCTCGTGAATCCCTTCGCTTATGGACCGCGTGGTGTCGAGGGATACGGCGTAGTCCACGTCGGCCGGAAAACTCTTTTTGGCCTCTTCCATGACCTTCTTCGCGCCCTGGACGGTCGCCAAAGCGTTCGTGCCGGGCAACTGGTAGATGGCAAGGACGCCGGCAGGCTCGCCATCGATCCGGCCCACCACGTTGTAGTTTTGCGCCCCCAGCTCGATCCGGCCGACATCCCTCAAGCGTACGATCGACCCGTCGGAATTCGCGCGGACCACGATGGAGCCGAATTCCTCCGAAGAGACAAGGCGGCTCTGGGCGCGGACCGTGTAGGTGAATTCCTGCCCCGGGGGAACGGGCTCGCTGCCGATCTGTCCGGCCGGATTGACCGTGTTCTGTTTCTGCACGGCGTTGACGATATCCGGCACCGTGATGCCGAGCTTGCCGAGGGTATCGGGCTTGACCCATATGCGGATCGCATACTGGCCCGCGCCGAAGATATTGACCATGGCGATACCGGGCACGCGCAAAAGCGGGTCGATGAGGTTGATGTTGGCGTAGTTCGCGAGGAACGTGGAGTCGTAGGTGCCCTTTGGCGAATACAGCCCGATGATCATGAGGGGTGAGGACCGGGCTTTCTGCATGGTCACGCCGTAATTTCTGACGTCCACCGGAAGCTGGGGCTGGGCCATGTTCTGACGTATCTGGGTGAGGACCAAATCGGTGTTCGGGTCGGTCTTCACGTCGAAATTGACGAATATGCGCATGGTGCCGTTGCTGGCGTTGACGGAGTACATGTAGTTCATGTTGTCCACGCCGCTCATCTGCTGCTCGAT
>JBEKJU010000395.1:0-3085 GCA_050011095.1 Syntrophorhabdales bacterium | reverse complement strand
ACATCTCCCCCCGAAGACATCATGGCCCTTCTCCTTCCTTCCGTTCACAGATTTTCCACAGGATCGCCCACCCGTCTCCTCGCCCTCATAACCATTTCACCGGATGGCGCGCGGGAAGTCAATCTAAATATGTTGCGGTAGATGATGAGTTTACCTAATCAAATGCTTTTCAGAAACCGGGGCTGTTCAAGCATGGATCGAAGAATGTCCGATTAGAAGGGACGGGCTGTCGAGCCGCCTCCCAAAGAATTGAAATCGAACTCAGGGCATATTACCTTAATAAGCTCCCTGGCGGCAGGCGAAAGATACTTCCCCCTCCTCAGCAACAGGCCATACTGGGAAACGCCTGATGCGGGGTCCACTTCCTTGAGATCCCTGAAATAGATCTGCTTGCCCGTGTTCCTCCGGACAAGGACCTCCGGAAGCACGGACACGCCGAAGCCCATTTCCACGTAATTCATGACGACATCCCAGTCGCCGGCCTCCACGGTCACTTTCAGGTTGGGGTTGTGGCGCTCCAATTCTTTCAAGAATCTTAGGCCCGACCGGGAGGCCCTGTTCATCACGACAGGGGCTCCCGCGATGTCCTTGAAGGTCAGGTCTTTTTTGTTTGCCAGGGGATGACCCAGGGGGGCGACAAAATATCGCTTGAACTCCCATATCTTGTTCCCCACGATCCCGTCGCGAAGATCCTCGACGGATGCGATCCCGAAATCGACGGACCCCGACATCACCATCGATTCTATGTCTTCCTGCACCGCATTGAACAGGAAGATCTCGCACTCCGGATACTTGTTTCTGAAAACGTTGAGGTACTTCGGAAGAACAAGAAGCAGCATGACCCCATAAGATGCGATCCTGACGCTTCCGGTCAGGACCCCGCTCATCTGTTCGAATTCATCCATGATGTTCTCGAATTTCTCGACAAAGGGGGCCGTGAGATTGAACAGGTTGAGGCCGTCGCTCGTCAGCTTGACTTTCCGGTTCGTGGACCGCTCGAAAAGCCTCTTGCCCAACCTGGCCTCAAGGTCTTTTATCTGTTGGCTGACCGCGCCTTCGGTGACAAACAGCTTCGCGGCCGCCCTCTTGAAACCGTTCTCCGTCACCACATAGTAGAATGTCTTCAATTTGGCGTAAGAAATGTCCGGCTTCATGGCGGCGCAATTAGTCCAATTAATTCAATATAGCGATCTCATTAGGCAATCTATATGATTTCTTTGCTGAAGTCAAGAACCGCGATGGGGCAACTCTTAGGCGGAATCGATTCGCCGCCTCCAGGTGTGAGGCATCGCTCATGGAAGGTGCGCGGTGGGTTGCCCGGTATTGCGCCGTGGCGCGAGCGTCGAGGCCCATTGAGGGGTGAGATAACAATGAGGGTAAATAATGTCTCTTGAAAAATCCTTCATATCCTGCTGAAATTAGATGAGCGGGAATCGAGACTCTTCGGGCGTGCGATATACGGCATGAAAGGCGAAGACCAGCCAAACAACACAAGACGTAGGCTTGCCCTGCACAGGCTTCGAGAGAGTGAGATCAAGTATCGGACACTCTTCGACAATGCCACTGACGGGATATTTCTCATGAAAAGGGATATCTTCGTCGATTGCAACAAAAAGTTCCTGATTATTTTCGGATGTTCGAGGGAACAGATTATCGGACAGACGCCTTACAGGTTTTCTCCCCCCATCCAGCCGGACGGAGGGATCTCGAAGGTAAAGGCTATCGAGAAGGGAAAGGCGGCCATCGCCGGCGAGCCTCAGTCTTTCGAGTGGAAACACTGTCGCTACGACGGAAGCCTCTTCGATGCCGAAGTGAGCCTGAACCGCGTCCAGATCGACGAGGAGACAATCCTCCTTCAGGCGATCATCCGCGACATCAGCGAGCGGAAGGAGGCGGAGCGCGAGCTGCGGGCAAGCGAGGAGCGTTACCGCACATTCATTGACGCCACCTCTGACGGCGTGTTCCTCAAGGACGAGCGGCTTCGTTACCTTATAGTGAACAAGAAACTGAAGGGGTATTTCAGAAAGAAAGAAGGGGAGATTATCGGAAAAACCGACTTTGAGGTAATGCCGACAGGAGCGGACAGGCGCCGGGAAACGGATATGCAGGCCTTCGGCTCGTCGTCTGTCGTGATATCCGAGGAGGCTGTCGCCGGCAGGGTCTACGAGACACGGAAGTTCCCGGTGAGCATCGCCGAAAACACGAGGGGCGTCGGCGCCTACGTCAGGGATATCACGGGCCAGAAGAAGGCGGAAGAAGAGCTGAAAATCAAGTCCCTCAACCTTGAGGAAGTCAACGCCGCCTTAAGGGTTCTGCTCCGTCAGCGGGAACAGGACAAAAGCGAGATGGAAGGCAGAATTCTGGACAATATGAAGAAGCTTGTCCTGCCGTACATCGAAAGGATCAGAGAAAAAAGACTCGACGACGAGCAGAAGACCTGCCTGGATATCCTCGAGACAAATCTGCAGAATATCGTTTCGCCCTTTGTGCAGAAAATGGCCTCTGCCTATGCAGGGTTCACCCGATCCGAGATCCTCGTGGCCAACTTGATAAGGGACGGCAGGACAATCAAGGAGATTGCGGGTGTATCAGGGGTATCGGAAAACGCGGTCAACCGGCATCGACAGAATATCAGAGATAAGTTGGGACTGAACGGGCAAAAAATCAGCCTCAAGGCCTACCTGATGTCGCTCGTTTAATCACGCTGTTTTCCCCGGAGTTACCTACAATCCTTCCACAGGCGAAGGCCCTTTCCGGTTATGGTATGGTAATGGTACATTCGCTGTACCATTACCATACCATATTACTATCATTTTTTTTTCCTATACCTATGATATTAATTAAACGCCATTCCGGCCATCACAAGCGCCCGCGGCTATAACGGATAACGCTTCCGTCCGCCTGGGCAACGCTCGGGACCAGCCGGCAAGAGGTGGCATAGGGAGAGGGTCGTGGAAAAACCGGGAGGAACACATGAAAAAGATTCTGCAGGGTAACGAGGCAATCGCTCGGGGTGCCTGGGAGGCCGGGGTAACGGTCGGCTGTGCCTACCCCGGCACGCCGAGCAGCGAGGTCATGGCCGAGC
>JBEKJU010000394.1:0-3097 GCA_050011095.1 Syntrophorhabdales bacterium | reverse complement strand
AGATGGCGAAGGATTTTTGGCCGATCGGCGAGGCGCGGAAAGGCCAAATGTACTGGATGTACATGACCTTTTCGCAACGAAGCGGGCGGACAAAAAGACGAGCCAGATGGCCCATTTATTTTATGACGAGCCCTTAGTCCTGGGGTCCTTCAAGGCCCGTCGTCGAGTCGCCTTCGTCTTTCGTAATATCCGCCGGTATGCCGTTCTTTTCCTTCAGCACTGATTCCACCTTCGCCATGCTAACCCGGTCCTCAATACGTTTTATCTTCAGGAGACGCTGCGCTTCCCCTGCGTAGTCACCCCTGAAATCGCTATCGGGGTGGACCTCCATGTAGATCCTCCCCTCCCTTCTCCCCACCTTTACGGGCTGGCGGACGACCGTGACCGTTGCGCCTTTGGGGACCATTTTGAAGAGAATGGGTATATCCTCTGGATAAAGGTGCATGCAGCCGTGGCTCACCCTCCTGCCCACGCCGAAGGGGCGGTTCGTTCCGTGTATGAGCACGGAGTCCCTGGAGAGGCGAAGGGCGTGGGAGCCGAGGGGGTTATCCGGACCCGGCGGCACGATGCGCGGCAGGGTCGGGTCTTCAGCGCGAATCGATGGGGGAGGTTGCCATTGGGGTTGTACCAGCTTCTGGACGATCTTGTACCTGCCGAGGGGCGTTGCCCGGCCCTCGTCGCCGATGCCGATGGGAAAGGTGGCGACAAAGCGGCCCGCATGGGTGGTAAAGAAATAGTAGAGACGCAAGTCTGAGAGGTTGACGACGATATCGGTCGGCTGGGTTACATCCGGGAGGATCCATTGGGCGGGGATGATCACCCGGGAACCGGAACCGGGCACAAAGGGGTCCAGGGTGGGGTTCGCCTCGGCGACCCCGTTAAAGCCTATACTGAACTTTCTTGCGACTTCGATGAGCGATTCACCTCCCCGGGTCTCATAGGTCTCGATTCGCCCCACGACCGTCGTGTTCCTGTCGAAGACAAAGACGTCTCCGAAAACGGTCGTAGAACCTAGGAAAAGGAGAATCGCCAGGACGGAAAGAAGGACCGCTCTCGGCTCTGCATTACTCGTCGTCAAGAAACTCCGATAGCCGCAAAATCAGTCCTGCGCAAGAGCTGCCGAGATAAACGACCCTGCCGCTCACGATCGGCTCGCGGCCAGCCTGATTATCCTCGCATCTCACCGCCATATGCACAGTTTCTGCCTTGCAGGCCAAATTTTGCTCCAAAAAGATTCGCTACTGCCATGGTGCTAGTAGATTGTAACACAGGAGGAAGCCCCCTGCCAGGGGAAAAGAGGGACCGCCGCTCATCACCTTCCGCGGGGCCTGATTTCGCGTGTTCCGGCGGGGCGGTTTTGTGATAAAGTCTATACGATGTTCCATAACGTATCCTTTTTCGCCGCCGGACTGATCTTTTTCATGATAGGCGTGATGCGCCTCAGCGCGCTGGTCCGGGTGTTTTTCACGAGCCGCATCCGTGAGTATATCCGATACGCGGTGCGAAAGCCGGTGTACGGTGTGGTCACGGGTGTGGTAGCGACCGTGTTCTTCCAAAGCAGCACGACGACGACGGTCCTCACCGTGGGCATGGTAAGCGCAGGGCTCATAAGCTTTTACCACTCCATTGGCATCATCCTCGGTGCTGATATGGGAACGACCTTCACGGTCCAACTCGTCGTCTGGAAGGTGACCGAGGTCTCGCCCCTATTTGTAGTGGTCGGCGGTCTGCTCTGGTTAACGCCTGCCGATAAGGTGAGGAGGGCGGGGGAGGCGGTCTTCTATTTCGGTCTCATGCTCTTCGGCCTCAACCTTACCGGCACCGCGGTTGCCCCCCTGAGGAACAATGCCGCCTTCCTCGGGTTTTTTCAGCACGTCAAAAACCCCCTGTGGGGACTGGCCCTCGGTGCCGGGTTCACAGCGCTCGTCCATGCATCCGCCATTCCCATCAGTATGCTCGTGGTTTTGGCGCAGCAGAACCTGATTACCACCGGGGTCGCGCTTCCTATCCTCTTCGGCGCGAACATGGGAACGACGGTGACCGCCCTCATCGCGAGCATCGTAGGCAACGTGAACGGAAGGAGGACCGCCGCCTCGCATCTCCTTTTCAAATCCACCGGGGCCGTGGTTTGTCTCGCGGCCCTGCCCCTTTTTACCCTCGTACTGAAGCGCCTATCCGCCAGCACGGCGCAGCAGATCGCCCTCGGCCACCTCCTCTTCAATCTGCTCATCGCCTTATTCTTCATCTTCCTCGTCAAACCCGTATCCTCCCTGATCGAGGTTTTGCTTCCCGGCGAGGGAGAGACGCTCCCTGTATGGCCCATATACCTTAACGACAAATATCTTTCGCGACCGGATGCGGCCCTCGATTGCGTCCAGAGGGAGCTTGAAAGGCAGCTCGTTGTGGCCTCGGCCATGTGCAGGGACGCCATCCGCCTTTTCTCCACGTTCAGCAGAGGAAAGAGCAGGGACATCGGCTATATGGAGTCGGTGACGGACAATCTGAGGGGCGAGATAGTCGACTATCTTTGCAGAATGTCGGAGCGTGAGCTGCCGGCCCCCTTGTCCGCGAGGCTCTTCGCCTACACGGCCCTCGCCGACGATATAGAGAGGATCGGCGACCATGCCGTCGTCCTCAGGGACCTGCGCGAGGAGATGAGGCGCCGGAAAACGGGATTCACGGCCGGGGGCAAGGCCGAGATGGAGGAGATTGCGCGACTGGTCGAGGGGAATCTGGCGGACTCGATATCCCTCATCGAAAAGGGGGACCAGGCCAGAATCAGGGAGATATCGAGGCGGGAGGAGATGGTAGATCAGAAAGTCATGGAGGCCAGAGAGAAACACGTGGTACGGCTCCACAGGCGGATCTGCGAGCCGGAAGCAGCGCCGATCTTCCTCGAAACGCTGCTGAATCTGGAGAGGATCTCGGATCACTGTCAAAATATAGCGGAGTATATGACATTGCCCGGGGAGGTCGCCTAGGGCTCGGAAGGAAATAAATGAGTCAGATGGCGAAGGATTTTTGGCCGATCGGCGAGGCGCGGAAAGGCCAAATGTACTGGATGTACATGACCTTTTCGCAACGAAGCGGGCGGACA
>JBEKJU010000393.1:0-3119 GCA_050011095.1 Syntrophorhabdales bacterium | reverse complement strand
GCTTGGCCTTCTCCTTCGAGATCACGTGGATCTCCTGTGTCTTTGGAATGCCCCTCTCATGCCGGAACGCGTGGAGAACCGAAATGACGTTCTTGACCGTGAGGTCGACGGTATGGACATCGGGAATCGAACTCTGGGCCTCCCGTATCCACTTCTCCACGAGGTGTGTGGGACAGACCACGAGGACTCGCATCGTGGGGACGTTTCCGGCAGTTGCCAGGGATACTAGCGTCTTTCCGGTGCCCATCTCTCCGCAGACGAAGAGATGACGCCGTCCCCGCCCGTAGAGGGCCTTCGATATCCCCTTTATCACCTCAGCCTGAACGGGGAAGGGTTTACGTAAGAGCGTGAGCATCTTCTGCCCGTATTCTTCGACCCCCTCGGGATGAAGCGGATTATAGACGGGGGTCAGGTTCTGCTCGATCTTCTCGCCCAGACGCGCGCCGTGCCGCTCGAGGAAGTCTTTCAGCTTGACAGCTTTTTCTTCCGCCATCAGATGGCCTCCTGCTTCGAGCTTTCCTCGGCGACGGCCGGGAGCCACTTCAGATACCGTTGCTCGGACCGGGGAAGCCTGCCGAGAAAGCGGAGGACCTCGTCCGGTGATTTTCGCGTCAATCTGATGAGCTCTTTCTTTGCCTCTTTTCCGTCTTGCATCCTGCCTACGAGTGTAGACAGATATTTTGTGACGACATCCATAGAAACCTCCTTTGGAGTGGTAGACCGCCTGGAAGTCAGGAGTAGGAACCCTTGCCGAATAAGGCAAGTGTGGGAAGGCCGCAGGTAAACACAAGATCTGCGGCTCGATCTTCGAAAATCCTAATAAAGATACTGACTACTTGTGATATATTACTCGGTGAAGCCGGATATGCTTTTTCACCCATAAAGAGGCCTATTGGTGTCCGAGTTTTCTGAAAAGAGTTTTCTAAACTATTTTCAGCAGAACGCAACCTTGTTGATGTGGTTTCTGGGCGCGGGCGTGTCTCGATCGGCGGGGATGCCTACCGCCACAGACATAATCTGGGATTTGAAGCGAAGATACTACTGTCTTAAAGAAAACCAGGACTTCCAGAGCCACAACACCAATAACCAAGCGATCAAGCGTAAGATCCAAGAATACATGGACAGCAAGGGTTTTTCGGCGGAAGGCAGCCCGGAGGAATACTCGTTTTATTTTGATTTGACGTTTGGCAAGGACTATGATCGACAACAGACATACATTAACGATCAGCTCGCTCCTAAAAAGATATCTCTGAACATCGGTCACAGGGTGATGGGGGCCTTCTTGGAGATGGGGCTCGCCCGAGTCCTCTTTTCAACGAACTTTGACGAAGTAATCGAAACCGCTTTCTCTTCAGTAACAGGCAAGAGCCTGTCCGCCTTTCACCTCGAAGGCTCCTACGCGGCGCTCGATGCACTGAACGCAGAACGATTCCCCATATATGCCAAGGTTCACGGCGACTTCCGTTATAAGAACATCAAGAATCTTTCGGACGACTTGGTCAAAAATGACGCTGAGATTCAAAAGTGTTTCTTGGCGGCCTCTACTCGATATGGCGTAGTAGTGTCAGGATACAGTGGCCGGGACGCAAATGTCATGGCAATGTTTCGATCGGCTCTGGAACAGAACAACGCATTCCCCAAGGGTCTTTTCTGGACGACACCGCGGTTATCCGACGTGGCTGAGCCGGTTACCGAATTGATTACCCAAGCCAAGTCACGTGGCATAAGGGCGCACATTGTCGAAAGCGGTACCTTCGATACGATGATGCTCAAGATGTGGCGGCAACTACGACAGAAGTCAGAGCTTCTGGAATCAAAGATCTTGTCGGCAAAAGCAAGACCCGTGAAGATACCATTGCCCCAGCCGGGCAAGGCAACAGGGCCGATCCTGCGCATAAACGCCCTCCCTATTCTTGAATACCCTCGATCGTGCGGCTCGATCGATTATGCGGTTCCGCTTAGATTTGGCGATTTTGCGGACAAGAAGGAGCAGAACCAGTCGGACTTCGTGTTGTCTGTCACGGACAGAATTCTTTTTTGGGGAGTTCCTAACGAAGTCGTCAAAATCTTAGATAGGGAAAAAGTAAAAGGGGTCGAGAAGTACGAGTTTGAGGATCCAATAGGGTCGATAACAAGTTCAACGATCATAAAAGGCTTTTTCGAAGAGGCCCTCGCACGAGCGATTTGCAGCGAGAAACCACTGCTCTTCAGAGAGAGGTTCAGAACAAAGTACGCCGTCGTTGACCCAAAGGAGAGCAATACGTCGCTCTTTACTCCTTTGAAGACGGTGCTCGGATATGCGAATAAGCCCGGACAAATATCCGGTGCGGTACCCGGAGTGAAAGGTGCGACCTGGGCCGAGGCTCTCTTTATCAAGTTAGAAGAAAAAAATGGTGCGCTTTGGCTTCTCATCAGGCCAGATATCTGGATAGAACCGGGGACCATGCGCGAGGCGGCAGTCTCGTTCATCCGGTCAAAGAAAACTTATCGTTACAACCCGAAATCCCATCACTTGCTCAACGCCTGGATACAGGTTCTCTTTGGTACCGTGGGCGCCGGTGAATCGGCAGAAATGTCCTGCTTTTCCCATTCGACCTTTCCGGCGACTTTCACAGTCAGCACCCGGAGCGCGTTCAGCCGTAAAGAAGGCGCGCATGAGTGATAAGCCTCATGTCCTCCCTGCCCATAGCGTTCTGCCTGAACCCGTTCTGCTGTTCGGCAGTCATGACTACGATACTCACCCTCTTCGCGGTCTCACCGATGCCGGCCCCTACAGTTCCGATCTTGGGTACCCCGCTTCGGTGCGAGTGGCATACTTTGCCCCCCAAGAGCTTATGCGAAGGCTTGATGGAATAGTGTCTGAACTGAACGCAAGCGCGGTTCCGAAAGAGGCAACAAACTACTACCCGGTTTATAATGGCTTCGAAAAGGTATTTCGTGTTCCGCTGGTCCCTCCAAGCAGCAGTCTGAGATGGGAGGCACCGGTGGAGTGTCACAAACTCGCGCAATCAAAGGATGGCGAAGGGCTCGTAGACCGTATCCTTCGATCTTTGAAGGGTCTTTGGCTTCAGAGAAATGCATTTGATGTTTTGCTCATGTACCTGCCCGGTATCTGGAAA
>JBEKJU010000392.1:0-7999 GCA_050011095.1 Syntrophorhabdales bacterium | reverse complement strand
GTCCGCCCGCTTCGTTGCGAAAAGGTCATGTACATCCAGTACATTTGGCCTTTCCGCGCCTCGCCGATCGGCCAAAAATCCTTCGCCATCTGACTCATTTATTTCCTTCCGAGCCCTAAGAAATCTGAAGCCGAGCGGTCTCTTATGGTATATTTAGGGTGCTGCATGGAAGGCAGAAAGGAGAGAAGCCAAATGGAATATGGAGCGGAAAACATTAAAATCCTCGGGGGACTCGACGCCGTCCGGAAAGTCCCCTCCATGTATATCGGAAACACCGGCGTCGAGGGGCTGCACCACCTCGTCTACGAGCTGGTGGACAACGGCCTGGACGAGGCCCTCGAAGGGTACTGCGACAGGATCGTCGTGACATTGCACAAGGACGGCAGCGTAAGCGTCGAGGACAACGGAAGGGGCATCCCGGTTGACAGGATGCAGGGAGACGAGGACATCTCCGCCCTGGAAGTCGTCCTCACGAAACTCCACGCCGGCGGAAAATTCGATAAGGACTCTTACAAGTACTCGGCCGGCCTTCACGGTGTGGGCCTTTCCGTGGTCAATGCCCTGTCCGAGTACCTCGAGGTCGACGTGAGGCGGAGCAACAAGGTCTATTTCCAGCGGTACGAGCGTGGCGAGAAGGTGACCGAGCTGAAGGTGGTGGGCGAAACGGACCGGACGGGAACGAAGGTGCGGTTCCTTCCCGACAGCGAGATTTTCGAATCCGTCGAATTCAACTTCGAGACCATCCTCCATCGGTTGCGTGATCTTTCCTTTCTTAACAACGGCATCAACATGAAGATCGTCGACGAGCACCATCAGCGGATGTCGGAGTTCAAGAACACGGGCGGGATCGCCGCCTTCGTCACCTACCTGGGCGCGAACAAGACGCCGCTGTTCCCCGAGCCCGCCTGCATCACGGGCTCGAAGGCGCCCCTCGATTTTTTCGAGGCGGCCTTTCAGTACAACGACGGCTACAGCGAGACAGTGAACAGCTTCGTGAACAACATCAATACCCACGAGGGCGGCACGCACGTCTCCGGCTTCAAGGCGGCCCTGACCCGGTCGGTCAACAGCGTTGGGCAATCACGTAAGCTTCTGAAGCCGGACGAGACCCTGACGGGCGATGACCTCAAGGAAGGACTCGTCGCGGTGGTCAATGTGAAGGTCCCGAGGCCCCAGTTCGAGGGGCAGACAAAAACGAAGCTGGGAAACAGCGAGGTGAAGGGACTGGTGGAGTCGATTGTCAACGAGCGCCTTGGGGATTTTTTCGAACAGAACCCCGGCATTGCCAAGGCCATCATAGCGAAGGCAGGCGAAACCAGGCGGGCACGGGAGGCCGCAAAGCGGGCGAAGGAGCTGATTCGCGCCAAAGCGGCGGTGAGTTCCGGAATTCTGCCCGGCAAGCTGGCCGACTGTCAGGAAAGCGACCCCTCGCTCTGCGAGCTTTACCTCGTGGAGGGGGATTCGGCCGGAGGCTCGGCCAAGCAGGGCCGGAGCAGGGCGACCCAGGCGATCCTCCCGCTGAAGGGGAAGATCCTCAATATAGAAAAGGCCTCGGAGGACAAGCTCTTCGCCAACAACGAGATAAAATCGATCTATCTCGCCCTCGGCGTCGACTCGAACGGCATCGACAGGCTTCGTTACCACAAGATCATCATCATGACCGATGCCGACGTTGACGGGGCCCATATCCGCACGCTCATCCTGACCTTCTTCTTCAGGAAGATGCCCGAGGTCATCGAAAGGGGATACCTCTATATCGCTCAGCCGCCGCTTTACCGGATTGCCCAGGGGAAACACGAGATCTACCTGAAGGACGATGACGGGCTGGACGAGTTCGCGCTGAAGCGGGGGGCCGAGAAGATCGTCTGCCGGCTGGACGGCGCACCCGTTGCGGACGACCGCCTCAGGGCGGACATCCCCGGCATCTTCCGGTTCGAAAGATCCCTCTTCGCCATGGTCAGGGAAGGGGTCGGAAGCGACGTCATCCTTGCCATGCTCCGGGCGGGCATCGCCAGAAGGAGCGACTTCGCCGGCGCCGACGGGCTGATGCGCGTGCTCCAGGCCCTCCCGGAGACGTACGGAGCGGCATTGAGGCAGGACCCGGAACACGAGCTTTATTATATCGAGCCAAGGCCCGAAGGTCCGGCGACGGTTCGCATCGATCACGAGCTTGTCGCCACCGCCGAATACCGGCAGTGCGCGAAAGAGTACCGCGAGATTGTGCCCTATTATGAGCGGACCATGGAGCTTGCGGTCAAGGACGGTCCCTTCTCCCCGAGCACCCCCAGGGGATTGCTGGAAACACTCATCAACCTGGGGAAGGAAGGGGTCACCATACAGCGCTACAAAGGCCTTGGCGAGATGAACCCCGAGCAGCTCTGGACCACGACGATGGACCCGGCGCGCCGGAACATGGCGCGGGTTACCGTGAACGACGCCTTGGATGCCGACCAGATATTTACCATACTGATGGGGGACAACGTGCAGAGCCGCAGGGCCTTTATAGAGGAAAACGCGGGCGATGTGCGGAACCTGGACGAAATAAATGAGTCGGATGGCGAAGGATTTTTGGCCGATCGGCGAGGCGCGGAAAGGCCAAATGTACTGGATGTACATGACCTTTTCGCAACGAAGCGGGCGGACAAAAGGACGAGCCGGATGACCCATTTATTTTCTGACGAGCCCAAAGGAAGGAGGCGCGAGTTGGAGGAGACCGAATGGCTCATGGAGCTGATAAACCACCCGACGCGGGAGGGCGTGCTTCGGCTCGCCGGCTCGTATTTGGAGGTCCGGGGGGCCTATGAGGCGCTCAGCGGGGAATATGAGGAGTACCTTGAGGACGATATCAAGGAGACGGAAGAGACCGTGCTCCTGCTCGAAAAGACGGTAAGGACCGTCCAGGAAAGAAAAGTGGAGCACAGGCGCGCCACCGCGGCCCTCGATGCGGTGCGCGCGGGGCTCGCCCTGGAAAAGGGCACGGTCGCGGAGGTAGCGGGAGAGATAACGAAGCTTTTTGCGCCAAAGTCGAAAATGGACAGGCGGATCGCCGAACTCATAGACGGGATGCTGGAGATGCAGGCGAAAAAAGGGCGGGTCGACATCCTGACGAAGCTGGTCACCATCCAGAAGATCAAGCTGTGAAGGAAATAAATGAGTCAGATGGCGAAGGATTTTTGGCCGATCGGCGAGGCGCGGAAAGGCCAAATGTACTGGATGTACATGACCTTTTCGCAACGAAGCGGGCGGACAAAAGGACGAGCCGGATGACCCATTTATTTCCTGACGAGCCCTAAGGCATCCCTCAACCCTCACCGAACAGCCCTACGGGCTTCATGAACGGTTTTGCGGGGAATACACATCCGGCCGCCATTGCGCGCGGCCCTTCAGAACCCTTATATTCGATATATGGGGAGGACAAAACCATGGTGGCCGGGACCCCTGCGCACTTTCATGGCTGAAAGCGCTGCTTCTCCTCTGCCGCTTTTCCGCATCATCTTCCGCCGGCTGTTGCTGCCGGCCGTTATTCCTTTAGTGGCCGCGCTGCTGGCGGGCATGTGCGCGTCGGCCTCGGACAAACAGGGCGGCGGGGAATTTCCCGTCTCGCCGCCGCCGTTTACCCCCGGTATCTTTCCCTGCAGCTCCTGTCACGAAGGCATGGAGGTGAACACGCAGAAGAGAGAGCTGGGCGAGCACACGGATATCAACCTTCGTCACGCGCCTGAAGCCCTGCCCTGGTGCTTCGGCTGTCACGACGCGAAAAACAGGGACAAGCTCCACCTGGTCAACGGGGACCTGATCGATTTTACCGAGTCATACCGTCTGTGCGGGCAGTGTCATGGGACCAATTACCGGGATTGGAAAGCGGGCATTCACGGCAAGAGGATCGGCTATTTCGCGGGTGGCGTAAAGACCTATTTCCTGTGCGTGAACTGCCACAACCCGCACGACCCCAAATTCAAGCCCCTGAAGCCGGAACCCCCGCCGTTCAGGCCTTTGGATAAACAAAATGGCCCATGATCGTTTTACGCGCAGAGAATTCCTTCGCACCCTCGCTGTTGCCGGGGCCTCAGGCGCCGCCTTCTCCTTGGCCTCATGCAGCAAGGCGGCGAGGGAACAATTTTTCCAGAGACATTTCCTCGAGATGACGGACGCGGAAAAAAAGCAGACGGTCAAGAGGCTGGAGGAGCGCTACCTGGAGAAGTACGGACGGACCTTCGCCGTGAGCGTACAGGGGGCGACGGCCCACACGCTGTGGGGGTACGGCCTTGACCTTTCGCGCTGCATCGGGTGCAGGCGATGCGTCTATGGTTGTGTGAGGGAGAACAACCTGTCGCGGCATAACCCCCAGGTCCAGTGGATCAGGGTGCTCCGCTTGAAAAAGGGGAACCTCGTCAATCTGGATCAGGCCGAGCATTATTATAATCCGCCTGAAGTACCCGAGGAAGGCTATTTCTACATGCCGGTCCAGTGCCAGCAATGCGAGAATCCGCCCTGCGTCAAGGTGTGCCCGGTCCATGCCACCTGGAAGGAGCCGGACGGGCTGGTCGTGGTCGATTATAACTGGTGTATCGGCTGCAGGTACTGTATGGCCGCCTGCCCTTATCGGGGCCGAACCTTCAACTGGTCCGAGCCGAAGCTGCAAAAAAATGAATGGAACACGCAGGTCCACTACCTGGGCAACCGGCCCCGGTTAAGAAATGTGGTGGATAAGTGCACCTTCTGCATCCAGCGCGTGAGAAACGGCAGATACCCGGCCTGCGTGGAGGCGTGTCCCACGGGGACGAGAAAGTTCGGGAACCTGCTCGATCCCGACAGCGAAATACGTTACCTGATCGACCACAAGAGGGTGTTCAGGCTCAAAGAGGATCTGAACACGGAGCCGAAGTTTTACTATTTCTTCGCGGAATAGGGTGAGGACGTGGAGGCGTGGAGGTTTTACAAGAAGACGTTGAGGCTGGCGGCGTCAGGGGGACCCCTCTACTACGCCTGGTGCCTTTTCCTGATCTGCATTATCCTGACCGGCCTCACATACTACCTGCGTCAGCTCGATCAGGGGCTGATCGTGACACACATGCGCGACCAGGTGTCGTGGGGAATGTATATCGCCAATTTCACCTACCTTGTCGGGGTGGCGGCAGCGGCCGTCCTCCTCGTCATACCCGCATACGTGTACGACTTCAGGCCGATCAAGGAGATCGTGGTCCTCGGAGAGCTATGGGCGGCATCGTCCATCGTCATGGCCCTCCTCTTCGTCTTCGTCGACCTGGGCCGGCCGGACCGGTTCTGGCACCTCATCCCCTATGTGGGATGGCTCAGCTTCCCCCGGTCCCTCCTCGCCTGGGACGTGCTCGTCCTTAACGGGTACCTGATCCTCAACATATTCATTCCCGTGTACATGCTCGTGAAGCTCTACTACGGAAAAGAACCGAACAAAAAACTCGTGATCCCCCTCATCCTGGTCTCCATCCCCTGGGCCGTGGGCATCCACACGGTGACGGCCTTCCTCTATAACGGGCTGGAGGCAAGGCCTTTCTGGAACGCGTCGATCCTCGCGCCCCGGTTCCTGGCGTCCGCCTTCTGCTCGGGCCCGGCCATGGTGATCCTCATGTTCCAGGTAGTCAGGCGGACCTCCTACATCAAGATCGAAGATTCAGCCCTTTTCAAGATCGCCGAGCTAATCGCCTATGCCATGTTCCTCAACCTGTTTCTCCTCTCCGCCGAAGCCTTCAAGGAATACTACTCGGATACCATGTATCTTGCCTCCCTCCGGTACCTCTACCAGGGGCTGGATGGCCACCGGGTGCTCGTGCCCTGGATATGGACGGCCCTCGGCTTCAACGTGACAGCCTTTTTCCTTTTCCTCATAAGGCGAACGAGGAAATGGCTCCCCACGCTCAATCTAGGCTGCCTGTTCATCCTAGTGGGCGTCTGGATCGAGAAAGGGCCCGGTTTTGTCCTGCCCGGCTTTGTGCCCTCTCCCCTTGGGGAGATTTACGATTACGTGCCCAATCAGGTCGAGCTTTTCGTCTCCTTCGGTGTATGGGCCGTGGGGCTCCTTATCTTCACGCTCTTCATGAAGGTGGCCATCCCTATCGAGCGGGGCGATTTTGTGCATACGAAATACCACGGAGACGTCTGATATCCTCCTTTGGCCGATCGGCGAGGCGCGGAAAGGCCAAATGTACTGGATGTACATGACCTTTTCGCAACGAAGCGGGCGGACAAAAAGACGAGCCAGATGGCCCATTTATTTTCTGACGAGCCCTTAGAAGTAAGGAGGGTATGAGAACAGCCCCGAGGATCGCAGCAGGCGTTGCCGCCGCCCTGGCCCTTTTCGTGATCTTTTTTCTCCTCCTGCCCGAATTCATCAATGTGAAACCGATGAAGGCGCACGTTATTGAGGCCCTGTCACGCAGCGCCGGGGTTAGGGTACAGGCCGCGAGGATTGATATATCGTTCATTCCTCGCCCTTCGATTACCCTCATCGGGGGGACGATTTCAGGGCAGGTCTCGGGCGGTTTCGAATCGCTTTCGATCTACCCCCGGATCCTGCCGCTTTTTCGGGGTGAGGCAAGGATCGCCGGGCTCGACGTTAAAGGTCCTGATATCCGCGTGCCCTTGCCCGAGAAGTCGAAGATCGCACAGGGCGTCCGGCCCTTTTCCTTGAGGGCCCTGGAGGATGAGGTGACTCCAATCGTGTCCCGGGCGCTTATCCGTGCTCCGGGCCTTGTCGTGTCGGTCGAGAAGGGGCGGCTCACGCTCTTCGAGGGAAACGACCAGGCCTTCCGGTTCGGCGATATGGATGGGCGGCTCAGTCTCCGGGGAAAGCGGGCGGAGATTACGATTGCCTGCACATCGAACATCTGGGGGCGCGCTTCCCTCAGGGGGTGGCTCGATCCGAAAGGATTCAAGGGAGAGGCGCGTCTCGAACTGATGCGTTTTGTTGCCGATCCCGTGGTCCAGCGCCTCTTTCCCTCAATGGACCCGCGACTTCAGGATACGCTGGGGGACCTTACCGTCCGTTTGCGGGTGGACGGAGCAGATGCCCTTTCGGCCGAGGTGGAAAGCCGCATGGATCGTTCAACGCTGCGGAAAGGCGATGAAATCCTCGCCTTGCAGCAGGTCCGCCTGAAGGGCGCCTTTCGTCAGGATGGGGGTAAGACCACGATTTCTGTTTCCGATTTCGAAAGCCTCTATCCGGCCCTCGGGATGTCCGGACAGTTGGCCCTCGACCCCGCATCGTCTCACGCAACCGCGGACGTCTGCTCCCGGTACATGGATGTTGGCGGAGCGCGTAAAATAGCCCTGTTTTTCGCGGGCAGGGTTCCGGTCCTGCAGAGGGTCTTCGACGTCGTCAGAGAGGGAAGGATCTCCGGGATAAATCTGAGCGCCCACGGAGACTCGCTCCTCACGATGATGGAAATGACACATATCGCCGGTCAGGGGACCCTTACCGGAGGAAGGATTATCCTCCCGGAAAGCGGCCTGCCGATCGACGGGATCAAGGGGGACATGGTGCTCGCTCACGGCTTCCTGGAGGGGACAAATCTTGCTGCCCGGATGGGAGAAAGCCGCGGGACAAAGGGAAAGTTGCGGCTGGAACTAGGGAAAGATTCGGGGTTCCGCCTCGATATCGACGTGAACGCGGACCTGGCGCAGTTGCCTTTCTACATGCGGCGTCTCGCGCCGACCTCCGCCTTCGTAAGGGAGATGGGCATGGTGCGGTCGCCCAGGGGAACCGCCGAAGGCCGGGTTATCTTCGATTCGCTGCAAAAAAAGCCGCTTCAGACTATCGTCGATGTTCCATCCTTCACTCTTCACGCCGGTTACGACCGGTTCCCCCAACCGATGGATGTGAGAGGCGGAAGGTTCCATTACGACAGCGCCGGACGGCAAATAGCGGTGCAGAACCTGTCGGGGAAGGCCGGGGCATCCTCCTTTTCCGGCCTTTCGGCGCAATTGGCCCTCGGGCAGGAGCCCTACCTCGCCATCACCTCCG
>JBEKJU010000391.1:0-3204 GCA_050011095.1 Syntrophorhabdales bacterium | reverse complement strand
CCTGTCTACTCCCGAGATCGCCGAGAAACGGTTGGCCCTTCCCGTCCTGGGCAGCATACAGAACAAGGGGTAAAGGTGAAAGGGGTTACAGGACATCCGCCTTGCGGTGTCCCAAAAATTGCGGAGGCGCAACGCCATGTATCTCAATTACTATAATTTCAGGAAGGAGCCTTTTCAGATCACACCCGACCCCGAGTTCCTTTTCCTGAGTCCCAGCCACAAGGAGGCCATGGCCTCGATCATCTACGGGATTCAGGGGAGAAAAGGCTTCATCGCTATCCTGGGAGGGGTGGGGGTCGGCAAAACCACGATCTTACGATCGTATTTGGACAAGGCGAACAAGGAAGAGGCGAAAATAGTCTATATTTTCAACGCCAATACTTCCTTCAGCAGCCTTCTGCAAACGATCTTTCAGGACCTCGATATCGTTCCGGGAACGGACGACAACTTTCTCATGGTAAACCAGCTTCACGAGGTATTGATCGATGAATACAAGAAGGGCCGTACGGTGGTTCTCATCGTCGACGAGGCGCAGAACATGCCGGTCGAGACGCTTGAGAGCCTGCGAATGCTGTCGAACCTCGAGACGGCCACGGAAAAGCTGATCCAGATCGTTCTGATAGGGCAGCCCGAGTTCGATGACACGTTGAACCGGCATGAGCTGCGGCAGCTCAAACAGCGCATCGCCATACGCACGACCATAGCACCCCTCGACAGGGAGGAGAGCCTGAGGTATATCGAGCACAGGCTTTCCAAGGTGACGCAGAAGGACGAGCCCGTGTTCACGGCGGGGGCCCTGAGCGAGATCGTCCGTTTCTCGAAGGGCATACCCAGGGTCATCAACGTCGTGTGCGACAATGCCTTCATTACGGGCTACGCATATCAGAAGAAGCCCGTTACCACAAAGATAATCAAGGAAGTCCTGGCCGATTTCCAAACGAACACGGGCAAGGAACACGAACATAAGTCGGAACGTTTCTTCCGATGGAAGACGGCGGGCGTCCTCGCGATCCTCTTCGCCGCCATCGGGGTTTTCTGGCTAACGCCCCACAGGGACACCACATGGGAGCACGTGAGGGGTCAGGTCAATCTCTTCAAGGAGAAGTCGGGGTCCGCCCCCCTGCAGGTCATGGCGGTGCCGGAGCAGGTCAGGGCGGTGCCGGAGCAGGTCAGGGCGGTGCCGGAAGACGTTGCCACGCATGTCTCCCCACGTCCGGCGGCTCCCGCCGAGGAACAGGTTGGGGAACCGCAGCCGGCAAGGGCGGACGCCCCCTTGGAGCTGAAAAGGTCGGCCGCTGTTTCGGCGAAGGTGGAAAGGGGTGATACCCTGTCGCGGTTGATAAGCAGCAAGTATGGCTTCTTCAATAAGGACCTGCTCCAAGAGGTGAAAAGGCGTAACCCGACCATCAAGGACGTAAACAGGATTTACGTCGGGGATATCATCGTCTTTCCGGAAACCGGCACGTGGCCTGGGGGATGACGGGCCCTCCCCTTGATCGTCCCCTCTTGTGCGGGTCGGCGTGTGCCTCAGACGTGCCGGAATGAGGAATTTTAACAGCATAGAAGGCGGTAAGGTCGCTCTATCTGTGATGTCAATCGAGACTTCCTAGGGAAGGCCCAAAGCCTCTTTCCCGGGACGGAAGTCACTGCCGACTGCAATGCGGTGGTCACGTCGCCCGAGATAGATGCGGTAGCTATCGTGACACCGGTCTCGACGCATTTCGATCTCGCCTAGCTCAAGCTTCGTGGCAAAAAATACACTGTCTGATGCGGCGACGGTCGGTTGTGGCGGGTGCCCTTTCTGAAACGACGCGGGCCATGTCATTCCGGGGCAAGGGTTCTTTTCCGGGTGACATGGCCCGCATAGAGTGACGGTCACTTTTTTCCTGTTTTTCTCTGACCTTGCCCTTCATTGTTTTCCAGCTTCCCGATACTCGTTCCCAATTTACGGTGCCTTCCTTACTTGTGTTGCATCTTGTTCCCACGCAGGCCGGGCCCGGTGCCAAGCAGCTTAAATGGTTCTTCGCCTTCCGAAAATGAGCGAAATCACAAAAAGGACCAGAAATACTACAAAAAGTAACTTAGCAATACCAGCGGCGGCACCGGCAATTCCGCCAAAGCCGAAGATGCCGGCAATGATCGCAATGATGAGGAAGATAATGGCCCACGTTAACATAGCTCACACACCTCCTTTGAGATGGCAATGCCTGGCGCTTGCATAGTCATGTTTCTACCTGATTGTCTCCGTAGTGCTCTCCGTGGTCGTGTTTTTCCTGGGTTGTTCCGTCGTGCTCTTTCCTGTTCCGCTACTGCCTGGGCCGGGAGCGGCCATTGGTCGAGAAGTGGCTGTCGACGTTAGGGTTTCGCCGCTGTAACTGGCAATCTGAAGATTGGCTCTTACGGATCTCACGCCCTTGGTATCCTGTGCGTACTGCATGAGGCGTTGCTCCGCCGCCCTGTTGGGCACCCGCCCGCCCAAGGCCACATTCCCCTGATAGGAGCTTACATCAATGGCGAAGGTCTTGAGATCCGGGTCCTTAAGTATCTTGGCCTTTATATTACTCGTGATCACCGTGTCATCCAGCGGCTGGCCCGCAGTCTTCGCCTTGAAATGGCTGCAGCCGACGAAAGCGGCCGAGACGCAAACCAATACCGCAACGACGACCAGTACGGACCTCATCGCATCCCCCCTTTGTTTTATGATTGGACCCGCACATTCCTGACAGAGACGAGAAACACCGGCCTGCCGTTTTGGAGAAATGGTTCCTTTCATCGCCCGCTCTCATCCATTTCGCCCGCCCGTCGACCATATGGGTTCAATTTCAATATAAGTATTGAAAACCTCGTGTCAAGAGAACTAACGGGGGTCGCGGAGGCGACGCGCGAAAGGGGGATGAGAGGCGGGTGCGACAGGTGTAGATAGTACGAAAACGCATGCTATAACGGGCGTCTGCACCATATAAGATACGGGCGCGCTAGTTGACAATCCTTCGAAGCGAACTCAGATTAATCTATGTGAGGCTATTGCGTGTCCCCTATCGTTTGCGTGAATACCATTCCGTTCGTCCGGCTCACCCGTATTCGGATGGGCTTACGGCGGAAGCCCGCTCTTCGTTCGCAGCGATAGCGCTTTTCAGCTCAAGCTTCTATTTACGATCATGATAAGTCTCCAATGGCCCTTGCCATTGGAAGGGGTAATCCGGA
>JBEKJU010000390.1:0-6429 GCA_050011095.1 Syntrophorhabdales bacterium | reverse complement strand
CACCTTGTACTTTTTCACCCCCCATCCTCCCTGCGGCGGAATTGAATGTCACAGGGACATTTTATTTCGGATTATACGACATTACAAGGATGACGTGACACTAGTCCTGAGAAATAAGCGTCGCAAGCACAGCGCAAATAAGGGGGGATTCGTTCTCCCCCTATTAATTCCGCCACACCACTGCCCTCGATAGGTTGGTTCCTATCTGTCGTTTTGGGCAGACTCCCAAGGGGCCTTCGGGAACTTGCGGAAAAGGTGAAGATTACCAGCGCACCCTTTGGGCGTGTTCGCGGGTCAAAAGTTCAGGAAGCACACCGAGATCTTATGGTAGACGTCCTACCATCGCCTTCTCCAATAGTAACCGCCGCCCCCGCCGAACACTATGACCAACACGACGCAGAGAATGATGAGCCCTGTCATACTCATGATAATTTCCTCCTTTTATTTTCTTGAGCATCCGTGACGGTTTCGGATTCTTCCATTGGCGGCTAGGCTGCCTCGTGCGCAACGGCCCGCTGCTCTCCTTCCCACCCTCACGGTATGGTTTGACGGTTGCCGATCAGCACCGGGGTCCAGGTCGGTCGCCAACTCAAAGCTTCCAATACCTCGGCCGTCTCCTCGTATTCCCGGTTGAGGGCTTCCGGATGATACTCGGGTCCATTCTTGATCGCCTCCCGGGACAGGTCCACGTATACCTTGGAATCGCTCCAGCTCACCCGGCCGACCCACTGGGGCGCGACCAGCACCTTCTTACCGGGCCACAGATTTTGCGTATCCACAACCATATAGCGAATTTCCCATGTTTCTCCATCAACGATAAAGTCCTGGACATGGCCGATGTCGCCATTAGTAGCCTCTATATGATAGCCCGTCACTTTATCGGCGCTGCGCAAATGCAAATCATTCGCTTCTTCGCGCTTCTCGCGCGCTTCTTCGTCTCTCTTTCGATCAGCGTCCGAGAACCTGGGGTAGGGCATCGGTCCCCACAAAAAAGGTCCGTCCCAATAATACGGGTAACTGTAGTAGTCGAGGAATAATGCCTCGTGCTGCCGGGAAACCGGCTGGTCGGTATCAATGCTGGGGCTCTCCTCTACCTGCTTCTTTGTCAGCGTCACATAGAGCCGCTCCTTCGATACATCCACCTCGCCGAGGGCGAAAGGCGAGATAAGCACCTTTTGGTTCATAAGCCAATTACCTGTTTCCGCCACCAGATACCGGATGAATGTTCCAATGTCACCATCTGTTGCGCCGATGGCAAAGCCTTTCAGATTCTTTATACTGTACTGCATGTTCTCTTCCCTCCTTTTTTGTGGCTTTCGCGTCGGTGAATGCATGCGATGTGAAACACCTTCAAAAAATTACATTTCTTGTCTCTCCACCTATCACGGTACCTATAGGTAATATATGTTTTCTTTGTCGTCTTTAAAGGTTAACAAGCTGCCTTATGTGTTAAGAAGGTTCGACAGGTAGGTATTCTTGGGGCGACAAGCTGGATGATATGGCGCCCACCATCTGCCCACCGGAAGGGGAAAAAGCTGGCCTCGGGTGGGCCTCACAGGGGATGAGCGCCGAAAAAGCAGCCGGCGAGCCTATTGGTGGGCAAATTCAGAAAATATCGTCGGATGGCGAAGAGCTACCGTCCGTAAGTCATTGACTTTATGAAAGCCGACGCGGGGATTTGAACCCAGGACCTAGTGATTACGAATTTTAACCAGGCGTAATCACTGAACATCCTCATAAATACATATCGTCCTAACCTCCTGAGCGACAAGGGAATGTCGTTCGGCAGCGTATAGCTGCGTTCGGGAGGAAGGGTCCATGTAGGCGGGCGAAAGCCACCTATAGGGACACCAAAAAAAATGCCCCCGGTGCTTGGTAGGCGTCACGCGGGCGGGGTGCGATATGTACAAGTATATTCTAAAGCATCCGGCAACAAATCTCAACCACCTAAGCGGAGCCTTTTCAACAATTCCGAGCGAGCCGCGACGTTTCGAAGGGGGCGAGCGGTCCCGGCCATCGCCGCAGGCAAGCGGGACGGTAATTGTTGAAAAGACGGAGCGCCGTTGCAATGTGGAGGACGCGGGTCTTTCGCCGTTCCCGCCTCCCGAGCGGACGGAAGGAGCACGGGGGCGGGGCGGCGTACTTAACTTGATTAATACCTCACAACTGACGAAAAAGGTCTTAAAAACCTATTCGGCTAAATGCGTCATCTCAGGCGATCACGCGGACATCTACGAATATCACAGATCGCGCACAGGGGCAAAGCCGGGCAAACATACAGGGGCCGAGGAACCGAGAAAGAAGGAGCCGAGACTGGATAACATCTTCAGGGCGACGCGGGAGGTAAGGCGACTGATCAACTGCAACGCAGGGCCTCATTCGGCCGAGAAGAGAGGGGACAAGTTCCTGACCCTAACCTTCGCAGAAAACATGACGGACATTCAACAGGCAAATCGCCACTTTCATAACTTCGCGAAGAAGCTCCATTACCGCTACGGGGCCTTCAAATACCTGGGCGTTCCACAAATCCAGTGGAAGAGGTACGAGAAATACGCGGTGAAGGTCTGGCATTACCATGTGGCGGTCTTCGGCCTGCCCTACGTGCCTCAAAAGGAACTGGTCGAGACATGGGGCCACGGGACCGTCTCCATCGAGGCTATGGAGTGCTACGACAATCCAGGCAGTTATATGGCCCGGTACATGGTAAAGGACTTCACGGGGGAAGAATTGGTGGGTCACAGGCGGTTCTTTACCTCGCGGGGCCTATACCGGCCGGAAGAGACGAGAGCGGAAAGCATCGCGGAGATTCTCAAGAAGCTCGACATCCCGGAGGAGTGCAAGACTTTCGAGGTGACGTACATCAATAACCCGCTGGTCGGGGCGGTCACGTACAGGCATTATGACCTGCGGAAGAGGCCGCAGGAGAAGAAGCGAGGAGAAAATCCAGAACTGTGGCCGGTGAAATAAGGTATGAAGAGTTCTCCGCTATTTCCTCAATGGTCTATGCCAGTTTTTTCTTGAAATGCTCAATTGGCAATGATAATGAATAAGATGAGCTTGCCTATATGCGCCGAGAGAGAAGGCGAACCATGACCAAGGGTGAATGCGGGTTCCAAGAGTTCTGCAAAAGGAATTCAATCATCTTTGAACCAATTGCTCGAACTGCAGGCAAGAGTCCGGACTATAGACTGAGTGTCGGGGATACAATCATCATTGCCGAAGTTAAGGATATAGAAATGAACGATGAAGAGAAACAAGCCTGTCAGGCGATAGAACTTGGACAGGCGAGGTCATGGGGGTCTAACAACATAGGTTCACGAGTCCGTGACGCTATAGGTAAAGCCAATAGACAGCTCAGTCAAGTTACGCAAGGCAAGCTTCCAGGAATCCTCATCCTCTTTGATAATAGGCCATGGCCCTTCAACATAGTCTTTCCTTACGAGATTATGGTGGCGATGTACGGCTTGGAAACGTGTGATTTTGCAGTATCAAGAGGTTTGTCGCCTCCGGCTACGCCGGTAATCGTGGGCCGGCGGTTCGGGAAAGGGAGAAAGTGCGGTCCATCTCACAACACGTCCACGAGTGCTGTTGGGGTTATGCTGCCACATAGACAAGACGGGCGCTGCGAGTTCGTGGTTTACCATAATCAATTTGCGGCGGTGTCGATATCCCCCTGCACATTTGGTAGTATCGAAACAGTGAAGCAATTCGCCCTAAAACGGAACACTGCTGACGAGTTCGGAGATTGGGCGCCACATGAATAACCGCTGCCGAATAAACCAATTCTTCCGAGAACAAGCTGTTCACAGGGTAAGCGTTGAAGGTTGAACAGCGCTTCTCCAATGGAGGTCCTATGATCGATCTGAGGGCCGTATATGGCAACAAGCTGTTTGATAGGAAAGCATCTTATGGAAACGCGCGGTACATTCCGCTCATTGTCAGTCTTGCGCTCGACATACTTATTACCCTCATTATTTTGAAAGTCTTTGACGTTAGCTGGGACTATGCTTTCGTCAAAGTTTATGGACTTCTCATGTTGTATGAGCTGGTGAAGTACGTTAGTAGGTCTATGGTGGGATTTCTCAACTACAGACTGGTCGTTAAGCACGGCTTGGCCTCGGAAATTCGTCATTACCTGAGCCTTTTCAAGAGCAACGTCAACTGGGGCGAGGTGGGCACTTACGATGATTTCCTGTTGGAGGCTGCCTTCAGTGATACACTGTCTGCAGATCTTCGTGCATTAGCAGCAATTAACTATGGCAATGTTGTGGGTGCCATAACTTTGGACCCACATTTCGAAGGCAGGTCTTACAAGCTGTTCTGCCAGATCGCGGAAGATTGAAATCGAAAGAGAAGAAGATGGCCGGTGGATAGCTGAAATCCCCGAGCTTCCCGGCGTGATGGTTTACGGAGCTACCAGGAACCAGGCTATTGCAAAGGCTGAAGCCTTGGCTTTGCGGGTCATGGCGGACAGGCTTGAGCACGAGGAAGAAATCCCGGAGCTTAAGGAAGTCTTCGCGATCTCAACATGAGCCGATGGCCCGCAACACGAGCACAGCAAGTCCTCGCTGCCTTGCTCCGCATCGGCTGGACAATCAAACGACAGCACGGCACTTCCCATCGCATTCTTGCCCGTCCGGGCTGGCCTGATTATGTCTTTGCATTTCATGAGGGAGAAGAGATCGGCCCTAAGATGCTGGCCCGGATAGCCAAACACACGGGCCTCGCCCCGGAAAACCTATGACACTCTTAAAGAACAAGCGCTTACATGGTCAATCGTGAAATCATCGTTCTGGAGGGTATGTGCACGAAGGCGGTCGATTGGGGCTTTTTGCTGAAAAACCCGATCAAAGACATAAAACTCGGCAGGGAAAAGCCAAGGCCACGCTTCCTGGCGGAACAAAAGCAAGGGAGGTTAATAGAGGCTTGCGGGCGGGCGCAAAACGCCTTTTACCTCAAGGATATGGTTGTTCTCGATCTCCATACCGGGCTGAGGGAAGAAGAGTTGCTTCAGCTTAAGCGCGAGGACGTGCTGGTTGACGGAAAAAAGCTGAAGGTGGAGGACGGCAAGGGCGGGAAGCGAAGATATGTTCCCCTGAATGACACGGCCAGGGCGGTCCTTGAGATACTTCTTGCGAGAGGCGGGAGCGACTACTTGTTCCATGACAAGAATGGCAAGCTCTTCAAGGATATCAAAAAGTCTTTTATCCCCGCCGTGGAAAGGGCGGGATTGAAAGATGTGGTGTTCAAGGACTTAAGGCGGACGTTTGCAACGATGTGTGCCCTTCGCAGGGTGCCTCCGAAGACATTGCAGAACTGGATGGGCCACGAGTCCATCACGACAACGATGAAATATTACGTGATCTCTCCAGAAGATCACGAACAGGAACAGATAAAGAGGTTGGACGGTATGAGTGGTGGTGTCCTATAGGTGGCTCTGACCCTGACAAGAATAAGAGTCGGAAAAGACCAGAACAGGAGAACCATGATTGATGGACTTGCCAAAGATATAAAAACTTATATAATATTCCCATGGCTGTGAAGCGGCTTGCGTTCATAGGGTCCAGTCTTGACGATCTTCGGAACTTCCCTGACGAAGCCCGCCGTGCCGCTGGCTTCGAGCTTCGCGCGGTCCAGAACGGTTTTGAGCCGAGGGATTGGAAGCCAATGCAGTCGGTCGGCCCGGGAGTGAGGAAAATACGCATCCGGGTCTTAGGGGAGTGGCGTGTTATCTATCTGGCTACTCTTCGTGATGCAGTCTACGTGCTTCATGCATTTCAGAAGAAGACCCGCAAAACGAGCGGGCATGATATCGACCTGGCCCGAAGCCGTTACAAGCAGATTGGAGGTACTGTATGAGTGAGACCATAGTTGAATCATCGGGCAATGTCTTCATCGATCTCGGATATTCCCCGGACGAGGCCGCAATCCTTCAGATGCGCGCCGATCTCATGGCGGGCTTGAGGAAATATATCAAGGCGAAGAAACTGACGCAGGCGAAGGCGGCGGAAATCCTCGGGGTCAGCCAGTCCAGGGTGTCGGACCTGAATACCGGCAAATGGGAGAGGTTCAGCCTTGAAATGCTTATCATTTTGGCGACCAAGGCGGGCATGCGTGTCACGCTCAAGGCGGCGGCTTGAGGTTATGACAGTGACGAGCAGACAAGACATAAAGAGGCTGGACGATATGGGCGGTGGTGCCACCTATAGGGACACTCACCACAAATGAGGATGGGGAAAATGGTCGGTAAGGTATTGAAATTATTAAAGCCGACGCGGGGATTTGAACCCCGGACCTAGTGATTACGAATCACTTGCTCTACCACTGAGCTACGTCGGCATTCGTGATTGCGCCGCGTGGAACAGTTGTGCGACCTCTTATTATACAAGTTTTCCTTCGGCTTTTTCCAGTTTTTCTTTGTTAGCTTTC
>JBEKJU010000389.1:0-3210 GCA_050011095.1 Syntrophorhabdales bacterium | reverse complement strand
AATAATCCCAGGACGAGGCGGTGGTACCGTCAACGCCAAGGATGTTGCCGGTCGTATTCTTGTGGATGGCGCCAATGGAAACCGCCGGAAGGAACTTCAGGCCGCACGTGTTCTCCTCGAGGAGGAGGAGTTTTCCACCGATGTTGTTCATGTGGACGTTCGAGAGTCCATTGACGTTCGTGTCCTCGTAGCCGTAGGAAACCTCGAAGCGCTTGAAGAATGTCTCCGCGATGCCGATGGTCGTCCAGTCCGCCCCCGTACGCGCCGCGTTGGGCAGGTTCACGTACCATGCGCCGATCTGGGGCTTCGAGAAGATATCCTTGTAGCCAAAGCCCTGGTCCTTCGTCGCGTCCTTGTCGAAGCTCGAACCCGCCGTATAGGCCAGGGGGTTAAAAGCGATGCCGCCCACACCTTCGAGGTTGTTGAATGGGGGTCCCGCGTGTGAAGTGCTAAAGAGGGCCAGTACAAAAACAGTAATACCGAGTAATACTATTACCTTTTTCAAAACAAGCCTCCTTCTTCTGCATAGCGATTCTTCAGGGTGATCCTGGGGAGCCGCTTCGAATGTAAGGGTGATAATTCACCCAGGGCCCGGCGGGAATCGCACAATCGCGAGTCTTCGCGGACCAAAGCCTCCGATGTGTCACCTCCTTTCCATTGTATGCAATCGCCGGGGCGCGAATCTCCGGGCCGCCTTACCCTGGGTAAAAAGAGACGCGGAGACCGTCTATGGTCCGCCCCCGCCCTCCTTTCAGGCATAAGGCGTGCCACAAAATAAACGTTATAGATCAAGGGGTTGTGAAGGGACTAGGACAAACTGTACTATTTGACGGAAACAAACTGACGTATGTGTCGGAGGGGAAGGATTAACTGAAAGATACCACAGAATGATACGGGGGATACGGCATTCCTCTCTGTCCTCGCTATCGCCCGCCCCGGAACAGTAAACCGCTTATACGGGGGTCAGGGCTTTCAACATTGAGTTGCCCGGCCGGCGTCTTCATTCCGTTCTTGCGTGTTTGCTGCAGACGGATGTCCAGGGGATTGCCTCAAGGCGCTCCACCTCTATTTCTTTTCCACAGACCTCGCAGGCGCCGAATTCCCCGAGTTCGATCCTCGCCAGTGCCCTGTTTATGGCCTGGATGTCTTTCTGCTCCGCTTCGTCCAGTGTTGCCAGTACATCGGCGATGGCCCCCTTCTGCGCTGTTTCTTCAGGTTCGATATCGTGCTCCGACAGGATAAGCCGTGCTTCATCACCAAGCCTGTGGGCCTCGAAGACTTCATCACGTTTTCTGATCAACCGTTCGCGAATTTTCCCCATCTGCTCCGCTCTGCTCATAGGATCTCCTTCGGCTCAAGTATCTCATGAATAAGTATCGTCACCGGCCTCCATCATTGCAACAATTACCGGGCATGCGGAACAGCTCGACGGGTTTATTAACCGTCTCATAATTGCCTGTACTCCGTCATTCCGGCGGAGGCTGGAATCCAGCGTTTTCAAGGTCTTATGAACTGCTGGACCCCGGTTTTCACCCCCGGATAGAAACACTCCGGGGCAGGCTTGGTGACGAGTACGCGAATCGGCACTTTATTTTGCGACCCGCTTTAATAACTCGATTGCCGATCGAAGGGTGCGCCTGGGGCCTACCGGTCGAGGACATTCCTGATGGTCCTCGCGATCTCCCTCTTGGTCAGGGGCTTCATGACAAAGGCCTTGATGCCCGCCACCCTGGCAATGTCGGCGTCAACGAGGTGGCTGAAGCCCGTGCACATGATGATGGCCATGTCGGGCCTGATGGCGAGGATCTCACCGGCAAGCTCGATACCCGTCATTTCGGGCATGGTCTGGTCCGTGATGACGAGATCGAACAGGGAAGGGTCCCGCGTGAAGAGCGCGAGGGCCTCCCTGCTGCTCGTCCGGGATGTCACATAGTAGCCGAGTTCCGCGAGGATGTCCTCGCCCATCTCCACCAGGGCCTCTTCGTCATCGACAAAAAGGATGTGCTCCGTGCCGAAGGGGAGCGCGTCGTCGCTAGCCGCGACAATTTCCGGCTCCCTCGCGGTCTTCGGTAAATAGACCGTGAAGGCGGAGCCAAGGCCCGGCTCGCTCTCGGCAATAATATACCCTTTCGACTGTGTTACGATGCCGTGGACCACCGACAGGCCGAGCCCCGTTCCCTCCCCCAGCTTCTTTGTCGTGAAGAAGGGATCGAATATCCTGTCGATGATGTCGGGAGCTATGCCGGTGCCCGTATCGCGGACCACGAGCTTCATGTAGAGTCCCGGCTCGATGCCGTCATGGCTGGACGGATAGACGCTGAAATCGCTTAATTCCACGTCGAGCACCCCGCCCTTTTCCCTCATTGCATGGGCGGCGTTGGCGCAGAGGTTCATAAGTATCTGCTGGATCTGGGTAGGATCGCCGAGGATCAGCCCTGATTCGCTCAAGGTGTTGACCCTGATGCTGATGGTGGTAGGCGTGGCCGCCCGGATAAGCTTGACGGTTTCCTTGACGATGCTGGAGAGCAGCAGGGGTTTCTTCTCTGCCTCCGTCTTTCTGCTGAAGGTGAGCATCTGCCTCACCAAGTCCCGGCCCCTGAGGCCCGCCTCCATAACCCTCGTCAGGTGATGCGCGTCCCGGCTCCCCTTGACAGCGTGGTCCGCCAAAAGTTCCGTGAAACCGATAACGGCCGCCAAGATGTTGTTGAAGTCGTGGGCGATGCCGCCGGAGAGTGTCCCCAAGGCCTCCATCTTCTGGGCCTGGCGGAGCTGGGCCTCCATTCGCCTCTGTTCGGTGATGTCGACGTTCGATTCGAGTATCTCCGTGATGTCGCCCTCGGTGTTCCGCCGGGCCAGCCACCTGCTTTGTACCACCACCTCGCGCCCGTCCCTGGTCGCATGGGTCAATTCGCCCGACCACTGCCCGGTGAGGCAAACCTGTTGGTCGATCCGTTCCAGGGGCTCGGGGAACCTCGTCTTGAGCAGCGCGGGCGACGTCCGGCCCAGGGCCTCGTCCTCTGTCCAGCCATAGAGCAGCTCGGCGCCACGGCCCCATAGCGTGATCGTCCCGTCCCTGTCCCGGACCATGATGGCGTCGGGGCTCAGGTCGAGGAGCGCCGCCTGCCGGCGGCGGGCATCCTCGATCCTTTTCCGCTCGGTGATGTCGGATTCATCTCCATGATCGCCACCGGCCGCCCTGATTCATCCCTT
>JBEKJU010000388.1:0-5478 GCA_050011095.1 Syntrophorhabdales bacterium | reverse complement strand
AAAGGTGGTCGCGGAGGACGTCATTCACGACACGGGCCCTCTGGAGTGTGTCAGGTGTAAAAAGAAGATCGCCTAAAAGTGTGCCCCCCCGCTTCCGTGCCCCCTTCGATTGCGCGGAAGCGGGGGCATTGGCGCCTTGCCACGCCCTTACGGACGGCCGGCCCGTGTCGCGGGCGTCCGCCGGCCGCCGCTAACATCGCTTCGGCCTTCTAGTACTCGTCCAGGTGATACCATTCGGCATCCTCCAGCCACTCGTCCGGTCGCGATACAAAATCGATGATCTGCTGCAGGACGAAAAAGTGTCTCTTCTCCTCCGCCGCCACCTGGAGAAAAGTCTCCCGCTCCGTCCCATCCTCCACCTGCCGGGCCCTTTCGAGATAGAAGTCCTCGGTCATCTTCTCGATATCCTGGGCCTTTTTGTAGAAATCGATCTCGGAAACGTTGATGCCTTCGAGACCCCCCTCTTCCTTCATCTTGACGAAGATGTTCTTCACGTCCCTCAGTATCGTCGTATCGGGCAGGGCCCAGGGCTTCTGCTCTTTCATCTTCTTGAAGATGTCGTAGTGGACCAGCTCGGCGTCGGCGAGGGTCGTCATTATCCTCCGCAGACCCTCCTGTACCGACCGTCTCGCCCCTTCCCTGTAGTAGCTCTCCCCGTCCTTCTCCAACTGCATGGCATAGTCGTATGCGTTCATATCCACCCCCTTGGTGATTGTGGCGGGTTTGTGCGTCTTCCGGTTCCGCGCCCCGACCCCTTGCGTCTGAAACCGGCTCTCCTAAATATAGTGCCCGAAAAAAGCGGCATCAAGCAGTTTGTGTTGATGCGCGAAAGGGAAGGCCACAAATCGTAGAAACTTCGAGCGGCCGCCGGCCTTAGGCCACGTCCGACCGCCTGAAAGCCAGCGGGTTGAAACGCGTGTGATAATCGTAGACGTCCACACCCTCGCGTCGCTTCAGGAAATTGACGATCCAATAGGTGAAGGGCGTCACGGCGGCCTCATAGGCGGACTTGAGGAGCCACTGCGTCAAAATCGCCGGGACAAGGACCGCAACCGGTATCGTGCCCGCGAAGGCGAGGGTCACGAAGATTCCCGAGTCCAGGGCCTGACCGGCGAGGGTCGACCCTATGGTCCGCGTCCAAAGCCAGCGCCCCCTGGTCGCGATCTTCATCTTCGCGAGGACGAAGGCGTTTGCGAACTCGCCGGCAAGATAGGCGGCAAAGGAGGCGGCAAGGAGCCGCGGCGTGTAGCCGAGTATCCGCTCGTACGCGGTCTGGCCGTCCCAGAAAGGCGCGGGCGGCAGAAGCTGGCCGACCCATATGGCGGCGACGGTGAGGAGATTGCAGAAAAAGCCGAGCCAGATGACCCGTCTCGCCTGACGATACCCGTAAACCTCGGTCAGCACATCGCCGAAGACGTAGCTGAGAGGAAAAATAATAGTGCCGGCGGGAAGAACGAGGCCCCCTAGGCGTATGAGCTTCACGGCGACTATGTTCGCGGTAATGAGGCACGTCGTAAAGATCGCGACAATAAAGACGAACCATAACGAGTAGGTTTCTGTTCCATCATGGTGCGTGACCGCGGGTCTCATAGTGATTCGCCTTCATTCATCAGCGCCTGTCCGTATCAACCGGGAATTTCCCGGAGAGCGACCGGCCGATATCGTCGCACCCTAGTATACTATCTTGGGCCGCGATTTCAAGATTCCCGGAATGCGCATGTCCATGCCCTCGGCCTTCTCCGCTTCGGCATCTGTTGCCCCCCGCCCCGCCTCCGGCAATATACCCATATTCGGGAAAGTGTGCTACAGTAGTGGTCGACGCGCGATCCGCGCGATATCACAATCACGGGTCCGTGAGGGGGGACATGGCAACGCTCTTTGAAACGACAGCGCTCAACACCATGGAACTTCACAACAGGTTCGTCCGTTCCGCCACCTGGGAGGGTCTGGCCGCGTCCGGCGGATATCCGACGGAGCGGCTTACAGGGGTCCTCGTCGACCTCGCGAAAGGTGGGGTCGCCATGATTATTACCGGCCATGCGTATGTGAGCCCGGAAGGACAGGCAGGCCCTTTCCAGCTCGGCATCCATGGCGACGACCGGATCGCCCCCCTCCTGGAGATGACGAAGGCCGTCCACGCATCAGGCGGAAAGATTGTGGTGCAGCTCGCCCATGCCGGGTGCAGGGCCGCCTCGGAATTGACGGGAACGGCGCCCCTCGGGCCGTCGCCCCTCGAACAGGATGGGCGCCAATATTGCGGCGGGATGACGCGGGATGAACTCCGCCGGCTGACAGAGGCCTTCGGCCGGGCCGCGGCTCGGGCGCAAGAGGCCGGATTCGACGGCGCGCAGGTCCATGCCGCCCACGGGTACCTGATGAGCCAGTTCCTCTCCCCCCTGTTCAATAGACGGAATGACGATTACGGGGGTTCGGTGGAAAACAGGGCGAGGGCGCTCCTCGACGTCGTCGAGGCCATACGAAGCGCCGTGGGCGGGACGTTCCCCCTCATGGTTAAGATAAACTCGGAAGACTATATGGACGGGGGATTTACCGTCGAGGAGATGCTTTCTGTCTCCGCCATGCTCGAAAAAGCGGGCGTCGACGCCATCGAGATGAGCGGCGGCACCTTCTATTCGGGCGCCTACATGCCCTCACGGACGGGGCAGGCCGCGCGCGTGGAGGGGGAGGCATACTATTACAAGACGGCCCTCCGCTACAAGGAGAAGATCCGCGTGCCCCTCATACTGGTGGGCGGAATACGCTCTTACGATGCGGCGGAGGGGCTTATCGCCCAGGGCGCGGCCGACTACATCGCCCTGTGCCGCCCGCTCATCGCCGAACCCGATCTCGTCAACCGCTGGAAATCCGGAAACAGGGAAAGGGCTGCCTGCAAATCCGACAACCTCTGCTTCAAGCCCGGCTTCGAGGGTCGCGGCGTCTATTGCGTGACCGGCGAAAGGCAACGCGACCGGAAGGCCTAGGCGGTAAACATGCCCCGGCCCGTGGCGCCGCGTTTTCTCGTTCCCCGAGCGATGCGGCTGCCCCACCTTCCCCTTTCTTAGGGCTCGGAAGGAAATAAATTGGCCGATCGGCGAGGCGCGGAAAGGCCAAATGTACTGGATGTACATGACCTTTTCGCAACGAAGCGGGCGGACAAAAGGACGAGCCAGATGGCCCATTTATTTTCTGACGAGCCCTTAAGCCGCTTGTGCCGCCAATTGGGGTTTACGCACCGCAAGCTTCGTCCACCTGCGGATCGCGGACCCCAATATCACCAAACCCAGCGCCAACTCGATAATAGTGATGACGCCGTTGAAAACATTGTATCCCTTCGACCCCGTATTCAGATACACATTTTCAACCATCCAGTAACCGGCATAGTTGACGGTAACATAGAGGTAAGCCAACGGTACCAAACAGGTCATCATATAGGAATACCTTTGCGATAGACGCAGGATGACCGTCGCGCCGATGATCAGGCCGATCGAGGCCATCAACTGGTTGGAAACGCCGAAGAGTGCCCAGATCGAGCTGATATCACCGGAAGCCAAAAGATAACCCCACCCCAGGCAGGCCAACAGACTCGCGATCAGCATGCCGGGGACCCAGTTGACGTTTTTCAAGGGATGATAGAAATCCCCGCCAAGATCCTGAATCATGTAACGCGCGATACGGGTGCCCGAGTCGACGGCCGTCAGGATGAACACCGCTTCGAACATCACGACGAATTCGAAGAGGTGGGCCGCCAGATGTTCAAACCACGGCACTGAAGTGAATATCTTCGTCATGCCGACGGCCAGCGTTACCGCACCGCCGGTCCGCCCATAAAGGTTGAGACCGACCTCCTGAATGAAACGCGGCAGTTCAACCACCTGCATGTGCAAGCCCTGGAAGGCAGCCGGCGCCGCATTGATGGCGAAGTAATCTTCCGGATGCAGCGATGTCGCCGCAACCAGAGCCATAACGCCTACGAAGCATTCAAGCAGCATGCTACCGAAAGCGACGGGCAGAATGTCGCTCCACTTGTCGATCAGCTTTGGCGTCACGCCGGAACCGACGAAGGCATGGAAACCGGAGATAGCTCCGCAAGCGATGGTGATCGACACAAACGGCCACAGTGGACCGTTCAAGACCGGACCACCACCATGGACGAACTGCGTCACCACCGCAGGGAACTCAATAGTAGGGTTGACGAAAATCACGCCGACGGCAAGGGCTGTAAACACACCGACTTTGAGGAAGCTCGACAGATAGCCGATTGGGGTCAGCAGCATCCACACCGGTAAGGCCGACATAAAAAAGGCGTAACACGGCAGGATGAGGCTGAGCGTCTTCTTGTTGAGCGTCATCCATTGGCCGATAGGCATGTCCTTAATGTATGGACCGACCAGAACCCCTCCAATAACGGCGATAACGGCGATTGCCGTTGCGTATCTCGACGCGCCGGCAAACCGTTCATGCATGCCCAGGGCGATTGAAATCGGCACGATCACGAAAACCGCGAAGGTTCCCCACGGATTGTGTTCCAACGCGTTGACAACAACCATCGACAAACCGGCCATCGTCACCGTGATGATGAACAGCATCGCCAGACAGGTAGACCAGCCGGCGACTGGACCAAGCTCTGTTTTCGCAACCTCGGACAAAGAAAGGCCGCGCGTCTTCATGGAGGCGAACAAGACGACGGTGTCGTGAACAGCGCCGCCGATGACGGCACCTATCAGGAGCCAAAGATATCCCGGGAGGAAGCCGAACTGCGCCGCAAGCACGGGACCGACGAGAGGGCCGGCCGCCGCGATAGCAGCAAAATGCTGTCCCGCAGTGACCCACTTTCTCGTAGGCACGTAATTTTTCCCATCTTCAAATTGGTGGGCCGGCGTCGGTTCGGCGTCATTGATTTTCAGAATCCTGTGCACAAAGAACACGCCGTAAAAGCGATAGGTTATCGCTAGAACACATAGGGCCGCGAATACATACGTCACAGCGTGACCCACGGGGCTTCTCCTATTCAAGCCGGATAGCTATCGGCTCTTTAGCTTCAGTCGTCAAAGAACGACGTTGTTAATCGCATGTTCCCGTGCGTTCTCCCGTCAACGCCTTATCCGATGCTGGTCCGTTCACCGAGCACCTCGTAAATGCATAATATCATTATACGGAACTCCTTGAAATGTCAAGGCAAAACTTGTTCTTGTATACAATGTGCCAATGCGATGGAAATCACAGGTCGGGCCCCAAAAGCGCCAACCTGCCCCGGCTGATTCCGCAGGGGCCCTTATGCCCGCCGCAACGGTCCGGACGACGACGCCACATTTGTGTAACATGGAAGACACGGTCCCTACCTTTTTGTAGCGCGGCCTTGGGGGACTGGAAAGCCTGAGCCTTCCGGTCGCCGGTGACCCTGCGCCTAACAGGGCGTGATCGCAGCGTTTTTACTGGGACGACAAACCGCGCTGCCCCTTCCATGATATGGCACGGTTC
>JBEKJU010000387.1:0-3217 GCA_050011095.1 Syntrophorhabdales bacterium | reverse complement strand
GTCCCTGCCCCGGTAGCTATAGAGTTTTAGCTCCGGATAAAACCGCCCTATCTCGCGCTCCCAGTTGAAGATGAGGCTCGGCGGCACGACAATGAGGGATTGACGGCGAGCCGGACCCTGGGAGGCGGACGCAGGGGGGACAATCTTCCCCTCCTTTATGGCGGCCAGAAGGCAGATTGCCTGGACCGTCTTGCCGAGACCCATGTCATCGGCCAGGCAGGCGCCGAACCTGTGCTCGTAGAGAAAGGCGAGCCAGTAATAGCCCTCCTTCTGATACTGCCTGAGGTCGGTCCCGAACCGATCGGGCAGCGGCCTATCCTCAATGCCCTGAAATCGGGCAAGGCGGGCCATGATCGCTTCGTCCTCGGCCGTGAGCCGCACGGCGATGCCCTGCTTCCTCAGGGCGAACAGGTCGATGATCCGAAGGCGCGGGACCGTCGTGATCTCTCTCTGCCCGGCGCGCGTCTTCTTGGTCGCAGGTCCCCATAACCGCGCGACAAGAGAGAGGGCGTGGAGGCTCTTCCCATCGAGGATCTGGATCGAACCGCCATGGGCGATGACACCCTTACGTGACAGGGCCTGCTCCCATAATTCCCGTGGTATCGGCTTCCCGTTGCACGATATTTCAGGACGGATCTCGAACCAATCGATAGTGCCCCCGCTCGCGTCAAGTTCGAGGTCCCAGGTCACGGGTAATACGGGGCGGCCGTCAAAGGAAAGCTCGATGTCCGCTTCACCCGCCAGGGAATGGAGGAGGTGGAGGCGCTCGAAAAGGTCACCCTGGGCCACGGCCATCGATGTGCCCCTTCTGGCCATACGGCTGTAGATGGCGGGCCCGAACACGCGGTAGGGAAGGAGGAAGAGAAGCTTCTCCTTTTCCTTATCCACAGCAATCACCTGCCACTCCTGGTCCGCAAAATGGAACTGCTGGTCCTCGGCCCTGAAGGCGTCAATCGACCTCTTGATCAGAGAGGCTGCCTCGGAGGCGAAGTGGTGCCTGCCGAAGGTCTCTTCGTTTATGGACTCTCTCACCACCGCATCTACCTGCTCGCCTCCGTCCCGCGCGAGGGCGTCGAAGAGTGCGGCGTAGAAAAGGGGCTTTCGCTTCTTGGTCCTCATCCTGAAAGGGACGCGGGCCAGCTCCACCGACCTGATGAGCGAGATGATTTTTTGCGAAGGGTGGAACAGGTACGTGCCGGAGCAGCACTCAGGGGTGATGAGGTAGCCGCTCCTCTTATCGGTCGTGATCACGAGCCTGTAGCGCCCCACACTAGCCGTGCGGACGGTTGCCTCCGTGCCTGCGACCATGCACGTCATCGACCGTAGCGCCTCCTTCAATCGGGACTTCCTCACAAAAAACTGCAATTCCCTGAAAACCTCGGCAGGAACGCAAAACTCCGTGTCCCGTATCTCTCGCATACGGACGGCAATCGCGGAGTTGTCGCGGCAGGCGCTGCGCAGCATATCCCAGTAGTGCCACCCGTTGGTCCGCGCCATTCTGGCCATCTGCGTCCGCTCCCCGTTCACGACGAAATCGCCGAGAGGGATGCCCGGGGTCTCCCTCTTCCTCCCCAATGAGCACGCCTTCCGCACGACGATCTCGCCGTCTGACGCATCAAGCTCGGTCCACGTGGCGCATGGCAGCTCGCCCAACCATTCGACCCTGGATGACACTGAGCCCTCTCGGTAAAAGATCGGATAACGATTGCCCCCACGCCCGAGGAACAGGAGTAGCGGCATGGACATGTCCTGCTGATATGCCGATTCGACGAGAGAAGCCAACTCCCATGGCATGTCCCGGTCTGACCGGTCCTCGATATTCTCCCCGTCCCGCTCGACGAAGGCCCGAAGCCCCCTTTCGGTCCGCTCCACGAAGACCTGAAACTGGGCCGCCTCCTTGACCCCAAAGCGCCCTACGGCCTCCCTTCTCTGTGCCTGGAAGGAACTGAGGGAAACAACCTTGCCGCCTTTAGGGGGCTCCGGGCGTGCCCGTTTGAAGAGCCCCGTCTGAAGCAGTGTCTGGTAGCCTGGGTCCTCTTTCGCCATCCTGAAGAGGTTCGGTCTCAGGATATGGATGACCGTGATGAGCGCGCAGATGATATGCTCGCACTTCTCCACGCCATCATGCTCGGGGTGGGTGCACCGGAACCTGAAACGGCCCCCTTCCCGCAAAATAGATACCGACGCGGGTCGGAACGCGGGGTCGTCGAGAGGCACGGGTCCCATATCGAGGACGAGTGTCCCGTCTCCCTCCCAGCCGATGCAGGTAGTCCGGTGGTCGACAAAAAGCTTGAAGCCCCTCAGTATCTCCCTTTTTGTCGCATCGGCGTAGACGCTGTTGGGAGGCAGGGTTTGAAGGGCATCAAGAAGAATCTGTTCGGAGCGACTAAGAGCCATAGTATATAGAATGTACTTATAGGTACCATAAATAGAGGCCGAAATTCAATGCCCCTGGGCCTGCTTAAAGGGAATGGAGCGTCATGAATCCAATTGTCGGACCCCCCGTTTACATGGTACAATGAAAGAAAAACCAATGGGGGTCATTATGGAAGAGATGCCCGTGGGAAAGGTGGAAAAATTTTTCGGAAAGATCGGCGTTGCGGCAATAAAGGTAACAGCCGGCGAACTGAAGGTGGGGGACAGGATCAAGATCAAGGGCCATTCAACCGATTTCGAGCAGACCGTCGATTCCATGCAGGTGGAGCACGCGACCGTGCAAACCGCCGCCGCCGGTGACGAGGTCGGGATCAAGGTGAAGGAGAAGGTCCACGAGAACGACCTGGTATATGTGATGAGGGAATGAGAAGGAGCGTCACATCGCTCCCACTCCATTACGGCAAGGCGCCCGGATGGCTTTTCCAGAGGATGAGGCAGCTTTCGGCCGCCATAGCCACCTTGGTCGTCGCTGAGTTCGGCCCATGGCGGCAAGGACGGCCACCCCTTCCCCGTCGACCGGAAGACCTACGACCACACCATCTCGTTTTTGAAGGAATGCCCCGACAGGGCCAAGGTGAACGACAGGGACAAGATAGATGCGTTCAGGCGGCCGAGAGGCTACGAGGACCGCGCCGGGGCCTCAGCGTGAAAAAACTTTATCTTAGTACCCTATCTCGAAAGTCCGGTGACGTATTATGCCGCACAAACCGACTCCAGAGATGAGTTTGAGAGTTTATGCAACAAGCCTGAGAGGTCCTTTCTAGTGAATTTCCACTCGAAG
>JBEKJU010000386.1:0-3235 GCA_050011095.1 Syntrophorhabdales bacterium | reverse complement strand
AATCAAGGAGTACGTGCAGAAGCAGGGCAGAACGTATCATCAGATACATCGAGGTCAGCTCACGCTCTTCGATTTTTAATGCCTTTGATACCCCGCTGCTTGCGGCGGGGTAGTTCATTAATGATGTTAATCTCCTTCGCGTGTTCCCGCATGACCTGTTCCTCGTCGTGCCCCATCGATATCCCTTTGCCGCACCTTCCAGAGTCCTCTTGCTGACAATATAGCCAGAGCCGACAGGATTCAAGCTCGCCGAGCCTTTCCGTCGTTGCGAGGCCCCATGACACATCCTTTCTCTCGCCTGCGTGACACAGGACTGCCGGCGCTTTGAAGGCGTGCAAGTCGTGCACGCGCCAACAATTCGTTACGGATTATACGCGGTCCGGGCGCGTTGACTTTTACCGTGGAATGGCATAGGATAACCCATCAACAACACCAATAGGGTTGCCGTGATACGGGAGATTCCCTACCAGAAGCTAAAGACGTTTTGTTATGTCGCTACGGAGAAAAGCTTCAAAAGGGCTGCGGCCAGGCTCTATGTCACTGCGGGCGCGGTGAGTCTGCAGATGACGGAGCTGGAAGCACAACTGGA
Source organism: Syntrophorhabdales bacterium (assembly GCA_050011095.1). GTDB lineage: Bacteria > Desulfobacterota > Syntrophorhabdia > Syntrophorhabdales > WCHB1-27 > JBEKJU01. The sequence continues at coordinate 2,646 of JBEKJU010000386.1, read as the reverse complement.
AAAAAAACTCTTCGAAGGATCCAAGCGGAGAGCCGAGCTGACTTCGGACGGCTTAAATCTATTTAACCTTGCCGCCCCTATCGTCGAGAAGTGTGAGACCATAGGACTTGAGTTCGAGCGCATGTCAGGAACGGTAGTGGGTGAGGTGAAGATCGCTTCGTTCACTGCCATGTTCCTCCACATCCTTCTAGACAACCTGAAGAAGTTTGAGCGCCTTTATCCTGAATGCGAAATCATCCTGGCCAATGTCTCGGGTAAGGAGATTCGGTCGATGGTAATATCGGGTGAAGCAGATTTCGGAATAGGCTCTGTGACATCTCTTCCGGATGATCTGATCGGCAAGGAACTTTGGTCTTTCGAAAGGTTTTTTATTGCTCCCAAGGGCCACCCTCTCTCCAAGCTCAAGGGGGTGACCTATAGAGATATGTCACATTATCCTATCGTGATGGCGGACCACGGGGGAACGGGAGGCTCACAACTGGAAAGGTCATTGCGGTCCTTCAATCCTAATCTTAAAGTGACAATGGATGCGATCAGCTGGGAAGTAGTCATAAAATGTGTGGAATTGGGTTACGGCGTTTCCGTGGCCCCCAGCTTCGTTATTCAACCGAAGGATAGAAAGCGTCTTCATGTCAGTAACATTACACGCTCAGACGAAACAGCCGGGCTTTCCCGGTACGGCATACTTGTCAAGAAGGGGAAATATCTCACTCCCGCTGCAAGAGAGTTGATCAAGTTCTTGGCGCCTGAGTTCGATCCTTGGAAAGAGTTGTGGCCATCATCGATGTAGCGCGTCAACCCTCCTGAGATTGTGGGGTGGCCGAAGAACGAAAAGCGAGATAACGGCGTGATCCCGCAGAGCCCCACAGAACCAGCGCCGAGACGATTTTAACAAAAACAGCCGGACCGTCGGGAGGAGGCGGGTCCGTCCCACCTTGACAACCGGAGTGCTCGAACCCGGTACCTGATGCTGTATGCGGAACCCCGGCTCAAAGAGCCATCCCGCAAAGCCATCCTTTTTTGACCTTTTCTTTCGTATTCCCAAGGACATCGCTGCCCGCCAGAGCCTTCCACTCTTGCAGGGAGTTACGGCCATGGAATGGGCCTGGTGTTTAATTAATCTAAAGACAATGTTTGGCATTCCTAGCTTGACTCAACTTTAGTGGCACTGCTACACTAGCTATAAAACAGGGGTGTATAGAAACAAGAGCATATGTTTTCGATCTTGGGGAGTATGTGACCATCAAAAAGGGGAGGTAAAGGATTATGGCATACGACAAGCCGATTTACGATTTTGACGAAGAATACGACCTCAAATACTACAAGGCGTGGGTTTTGGGCGCACAGTGGTTCCCTCCGCCCCTGGTACCACTTTTCGTGGATCTTCATTTTACCTGGGGAAAATACGGGATGCAGTGGGCCCCGGCGACCCTCTCCGACCCCCGGACGAAGGGCTGGGATTGGCGCCTCCGCAACGGTGGCTGGTACTTGAGCGTCATCGAGACGACGGAGGAGGAGAGGAAGCAACTCGAGCCGCTGTGGCGCGAGAAGATGCGGAAGATACTGGAAGACCCCTGGGCCATGTGGACGGACCGGAAGCGCAATCTCCATGAAAAGCTCTTCGGCTTTGCGGCATTCGATCTCAAGGGCGCAACCGACGGGGAGCTTGTGGACCACTGGTATGACATCTGGAACTACAGCAAATACGTGCAGGAATGTCACTTTTACCCGATGTACGGTCTCGGCCAGGGGAATATCGTCTTCCGCAGACTTCTCAAACAACTTCTCAATATCACACCCGCTGACGCTCTCTACTCGGAGCTCCACTCCGGCTTCGAGAACGCTTTCACCGCCATCACCGAAAGGATGAGCGAGGTGGCCGACGAAGCAATCAGGATGGGCCTCGCCGATATTTTCAAGAATTCCAGCCTCGACGACTTGCTGCCCGCCCTACAGACAAGCGAGAACGGGCGGCAATGGGCTGAAAGATTCAACGAGTTCATCAGGCAGTACGGGTTCATACGGAGGCGTGGTATGGAGATCTGCACGCCGACGTGGTGGGAGGACCCCACGCTGGCGCTCGCCGACATCCGGCGTTTCGTCACTACCGGAGGGGGCGTACGATCCGTCGAAAACCGGCCGCGGCTTGCCGCGAGGCGCAAGGAAATGGAGGAAGAAGTCGTGGCGAAGACGCCCCCGGAGCAGCGCGATATGTTCAGGAAGCTGATGGTGTGTAGCCAGGCGTCCTCCGTGTTCAGCGAGGAGCACACGATGTACGTGGAGATGCTTGCCTTCAGCGTCATCAGGCTCGCCGCCATGGAATTCGGCCGCCGCTTCACGGCAAAAGGGATGCTGGACAACCCGAACGACATCATGTTCGTGCACAGCGACGAGATCGCCCATGCCGGCATGATCCTGGAGAAGTGCGACATCAGGAAACTGGTGGAACGCAGGAAGGAGGAGTACGCGGGGTACAGGGAAATCGAGGGCAGCCATCCGTTTATATTGGGAGACCCGACGAAACTCGGGGAGATCGTCGATGCGGACGTCGTTTTTGCGGTAAACGCAGCGCCGCCGGTATCGACGCCCGAAGAGGCAGGGGCGACGCTCGTGGGCTGCGCGGGTGCGCCAGGTGTGGCGGAAGGG
>JBEKJU010000385.1:0-3245 GCA_050011095.1 Syntrophorhabdales bacterium | reverse complement strand
GCTCGGCGCCGCCGTGCGCAAATCGTCCGCGCAGGCATGCCCAGTGAATATATAAAAGAAAAAAACCGCAAATGATATATTCGCCCACGTTGGTGTAATCTTGTCAAGAGAAAACACACAACTTCATGCAGGAATTTACTCGGGTTTTTGCGCATCGGCGATCAAGGGGGGGACTCATCCGTCGAAAGGGGCGCGGCGGATACGCATCCCCCGCGCGCCGGCGCGTCAGCCCCCGGCCAATGCGACGTAAGCGGCCGCTTACGGCCCTCACCCCCCGGATGCTTCATCCTTCATCTTGTGCCCCAAGGCGGCCTGTGGTATCGTTGTCTGTACGGAGGCGTACCGGCTTTAAGCCCAAAGAGAGACAGACGGCGGGCCTTGGCGTTGGCGGTCCTTCCGCGCCCTTTCGAAGGAAGAGGCGAGGAAATGGGACGTCCTCCTTATTATTACGTCTCGTGAAGAGGTGAGGTGGGGTATGGGAAGGGTCTTGCTTTTGAGCAGTCTGGATACGAGGGGGAAGGAGACTTTTTTTCTGAAGGAGCAGATTCAGGATCAGGGCGCCGAGGTGTCCGTCATGGACATCTCCATGCGTTCATCCGCACAAGGCCGGGCCGACTACGACGCCCGGTCGGTTGCCGCCGCCGGGGGCGTGGACTTCGACGAGATATCGAACAGCAGCGACACGAACCGCGCGATGGACTGCATGGTGAGGGGCGCCGCGTCAATCGCCCACGCCCTCTACGACGCCGGCCAAATCGACGGGCTTGCCGGCCTCGGGGGCACGAGCACGGTGACGGTGATCTCGCTCGTCATGAAGACGTTCCCCTTTGGCGTCCCCAAGCTGATACTCACAAGCTCGGCGGCCATGCCCTCGCTCGCGCACCGCTTTTTTGTGGATTCGGACGTGGCCATCTTCCATTCCTGCGTGGAATTGAGCGGCCTCAACTCGTTCGTCGGCGATGTGATCGTCCGCTTCGCCGGCATGGCGGCAGGCGCCGTCCGCGCCGCACGGGCCGCCGGCCGCGCGCCGGGCCGGTCCGCGGGTTCCTCGGACCACAGACCGGTCGCCCTGAGCGGATTCAAGTTCTCGGCGGGCTGTGCCCATGCGGTCCGGACCGCCGTCGAGGCCGAGGGGTTCGAGGTCGTCTCCTTTTCATCCACCGGGACAAGCGACCGGATAATGGAGGCGATGGTGGCCCAGGGCCTCTTCTGCGGCGTGATCGACCTCGTGCCCGCGGGTCTCTCCGAGTCGATCCTCGGCGGCAACCGGGCAGCCGGCATGGACCGGCTGGACAGGGAACTGCGCGCGGGGATACCCGTAGTGCTGACGCCCTGCGGGTTCGACATGATAAGCTGCGGCCCCTATGAGAGACGCGCGGCTGACCCCTTCTGGCGGCGCAGGCAGATCGAAAAACGGCGCCTCTTTATCCCTGACGCCTTCAGGGTGCAGGCCAGGAGCACGGGCCGCGAAATGGGCCGCGTCGCGAAGGTCTTGGCCGGGAAATGCAACGGGGCGAGGGGGAGGGTCATATTCTTCGTGCCCAAAAAGGGCTTCTCGGCGCTGAGCGTGGAAGGGGGGCCCCTCTTCGATCCCGCCGCGGACCGGGCTTTCCTCCGGACCTTCAAGCGATACCTGCAACCGGGCAGGGTGGAGATCGTTGAGATGGATACGAGCATGGACGACCCCGCCTTCGCACGGGCGCTGGCGGAGCGTTTTCTGGCGGAGGTGAGACGGGCGGGCTGAAGCTATGCGCCTCCGGTTCATCCTTTTGTTGAGGGGGAGGCCGGGGTACCCACGGAGTGGGTGTCAGCGACGCACTTTTTCGCCTTCGCTCCTTCCTTTTTATGAAGGGGAGGCCGGCGGGTACCCACGGAGTGGGTGTCGCGTTAGCGGGTCGCGCTTTGCTGTCGGAGGGGGAGGCCGGGGTACCCACGGAGTGGGTGTCAGCGACGCACTTTTTCGCCTTCGCTCCTTCCTTTTTATGAAGGGGAGGCTCCACGGGCTTCGCCCGTGGAGGGGGCGACGCTAGCCCCAATATAGATTGCACGACCCCGCCTTCGCGCGGGCGCTGGCGGAGCGTTTTCTGGCGGAGGTGGGGAAGGGGGGGTAACGCTGTCCGCCTTTCTGTGCTTCCTTCGTTCGGTCCTTCGTTCGTTCGGTCCTTGACTTTGCGATGTGCCATGTGGGATGGACGGGGGCATGTCCGGAATCTTCATGACCCGCAAGCGGGTACCCCGCGCCCTGCTCCGCTCGTGAGGCTACGCCGTACATACAGTACGGCTCCGCTCAACGATGCTCGCAGCCCATCCACATCTGAAGCATTCCGGCCATGACCCGCCCGATGGTCGCGGGTGCCCCCCGTCCGGCGCAGCCGGCATCATAAACCCATCCATTTCGATGATGCCGGCGGTAAAAAGACATTATCCCCCTTCGGGGGACAACCGAAGCGAATCACCTACCGTGTCGTAATTGTCTTGTACGCCGTCATTCCGGCGGACGCCGGAATCCAGGGATTTTATGGATGGCGCGACCCGCAAGCGGGTGCCCCGGTCCGGCATGACGACACAATTCCGGGAATATGGTTTTCGCCGGGAGAAGGCGCGAACTGAATCGATCACGGCATTTTCCGTCGTCATGCCCTTTGCCCCCATGATGCGGTTTGCCCTGCCTCCGTCCCCCACACCTGTTGATTACGCCACCCCTTTTGCGCTACAGTGTGCAGGCGGTCCACGCGCGTGACCACGGGGGAGGCCGCGCGCCGGCCGACGGCGGCGGAAGCGGATGTGGGCGTAGGATACCGGGAGGGAAAGGAGTGACAAAAAGGTCTACCCCGGCGCGACGGGGCGGCGGTCGCGCGAAGAAGAGGCCGGTCTATCTCTATCTTTTCGGCCTCCTGATAGTCTCCCTCCTCTTTATGGGCTTCGGCCTCTACATCTTTCTCGTCACCGAGATCCCTTCCGTCAAGGCCCTGAAAGACCTCACGAACAAGCCGGTCAGCACGATGTACGGGATGAATGACGAGGTCGCCTACGTGGTGGTGCCCGACAACAAGGTATCCGTCCCCTACGAGCGCATCCCGAGACATGTGCGGGAGGCCTTCCTCGCGGCGGAGGATGCCGAGTTCTTCTCCCACAAGGGGGTCGAGTTCAAGAGCATCATCCGGGCGCTCGTGATGAACGTGATCCACGGGAGGGTCGTTCAGGGCGGCAGCACGATCACGCAGCAGGTCATCAAGACCCTCGTC
>JBEKJU010000384.1:0-3253 GCA_050011095.1 Syntrophorhabdales bacterium | reverse complement strand
TTCTTACAGTCCCTCAACCCGACCAAGCCTCCATCATTGGGCAATCACGCAAACGCCCTGGTAAACTCGCAGGTATATTCCGGTAATGAAGAGCGTTCGGGAGATTTGAAAGCATTCGTTCAGAGGATTCAGTCCAGCCGCCATAAATTGACCGGCGGTTTTCCCGGCGGGGGAGAGCGCGCAGACCCTTTTGCCGAACTATTGCGGGAGACCCTGCCTGCCGCTTTGAAATTCGCAGGCCCCGGTTTTTTGATGTGGCCGCCATCCGCAAGGATTTCCCCGCCCTTAACCAGGAGGTCCACGGGAAACGGCTGGTCTGGTTCGATAATGCGGCGACCACGCAAAAACCAAAGAGCGTCATGGACGCCATTACCCGTTTCTATGCGAAGGACAATTCCAATATCCACCGCGGCGCTCACACCCTTGCCGTCCGCGCTACGGATGCTTATGAAGACGCCCGTGGGAAAATAGGCCGTTTTCTTGGCGCGGGAACACCTGCCGAAATCGTTTTTGTTCGCGGTACAACCGAGGGTATTAACCTGGTCGCCCAAAGCTACGGCAGGAAATTTATTACGCCCGGCGATGAAATCGTGCTGTCAGTCCTGGAACATCACGCCAATATCGTTCCCTGGCAGATGCTCGCAAAAGAAAAAGGCGCGATCCTGCGGGTGATCCCGGTCAACGATGAAGAAGAGGTGCTGCTCGACAAATATGAGGCGTTATTGGGTCCACGGACCAGAATAGTCGCCTTGTCACATGCCTCCAATAGCCTCGGTACTATCTTGCCCGTCGGGGAAATGATCCGGATGGCGAAGCGATATGGAGCCCGGGTTCTCATTGACGGCGCACAATCGGTGGCCCACTTGCCGGTCGATGTGCAATCCCTGGACGCCGATTTTTTTGTCTTCTCCGGGCACAAGATCTTCGGGCCGACGGGGATCGGCGTTCTTTACGGGAAAAAGGAGCATCTGGAGGCAATGCCTCCCTGGCAGGGTGGAGGGAACATGATCCGCGATGTGACCTTCGAAGAAACTACCTTCAACGAGATCCCCGGCAAGTTTGAAGCAGGTACCCCCAATATATCAGGTGCCGTGGGGCTGGCCGCGGCCATAGACTATGTCTCACACCTTGGACTTGAAAATATCGGGCGACACGAGAAAACCCTGCTTCGATACGCGACGGAACAACTGGGCCAAATCCCTCACCTGCGGTTTATCGGCACAGCGAGGGAAAAGGTGAGCGTCCTTTCTTTTGTTATCAACGACGTGCCCACGGAAGAGATCGGCAGGTTGTTGGACAGGGAAGGCATCGCGGTCCGCGCGGGCCACCACTGCGCGCAACCCTCACTCAGGCGTTTCGGGCTTGAGGCCACTGTTCGCCCCTCATTCTCCCTGTACAACACAAAGGAAGAAATCGATCGATTGGCGGCTGCGCTGAAAAACATCGTTGCAGGCAGGAGGCCCCATGCTCTACCCGTAAACCAATGCTTCCGGCCATCCGGAAGTACTCACAAAAAAGCAAGGCTTTTTAACTACCTGTGAAAACCATCCCTCCCTCACCTACACCCTCTCCCGCCGGGGGAGAGGGGGCAAGGGAGCGGATAACAGAAGAATAATTCTTCCCCCTCATACCGAGTTGTCTTGTGCGGCGCCACCCACGCCGGCGCGCCGACCCGCTTCGCCACACCCGCTTCGCGGGCGGCGGAGTCCCGGCGGACAAAAACCGGGGGGAACGCCATGGCAAGTTATTTATTGACTTTTCGGCCGTATTCGTCTAATATTATGGTCTCAAATTTTGTGGCAAAAGACGAGGAGAAGGACATGTATGCCATCATAGAGAGTGGCGGGAAACAGTACCGGATAATGGAAGGGGAAAAGGTAAAGATCGAGAAGGTACCGGGGAATGCGGACGAAGAGGTGCGGCTGGGCGAGGTGCTGCTCGTCGGTGACGGCGAGCGGACGCTCGTGGGGAACCCTTACGTCGAGGGCGCATCAGTGACGGGGAAGATAGTGGCCCAGGGTAGGGCACGGAAGGTGATCGTTTTCAAATACAAACGGAGAAAGGATTCGAAGAAGAAAAAGGGCCACAGGCAGGCGTATACGCAGCTCGTCATAGAAAAGATCGAGGTGGAGGAGCCCCATGGCGCATAAGAAGGCGGGAGGAAGCTCAAGGAACGGGAGGGATTCGAGCGGCCAGAGGCTTGGTGTGAAGCTCTTCGGGGGGCAGCTGGCGAAGGCGGGATGCATTATCGTGAGGCAGCACGGAACAAGGATATACCCTGGAGCGAATGTGGGGATTGGCAGGGATAACACGCTTTTCGCACTGGCTGACGGCCGTGTGACATTCGAGATGAAGGGAGATAAGAAGAAGGTGAGCGTTTATCCCGCGGAATGAGATTCATCGATGAGGCATCTGTTTACGTGAAGGCCGGGGATGGCGGCCGGGGATGTGTCAGCTTTAGAAGAGAAGCATTCGTGCCCAGAGGAGGGCCCGACGGAGGCGACGGAGGAAAAGGGGGAGACGTCGTCATCGTCGGCAGGAAAAGCCTGATAAGCCTCCTCGATTTCACCTACAAGCGAAACTACAAAGCAGAGAACGGAAAAATAGGCGGCGGCAGGAACAAGAAGGGGAGGAACGGGACCGAGCTTGTGATCTCCGTTCCCGTGGGGACAGAGATACGCGATGAAGGCGGTCTCCTTCTTGCCGATATCGTGGAAGACGGACAGACATACGTTGCCGCCCGCGGCGGCCGGGGCGGCCGTGGAAATGCCCGCTTCGTGAGCCCTGTCCACCGCGTGCCGACCGAGTTCGACGAGGGCGGACAAGGAAAAGAGCGCTCCCTCGCGTTCGAGTTGAAGCTGCTCGCGGGTATTGGCATCATCGGGTTGCCCAATGCGGGCAAATCCACGCTTTTGCGCCGCCTCACGAGCGCAACGCCCGAGGTGGGCGACTATCCCTTTACGACCCTCACGCCTGCCCTCGGCGTTTTGACAGAGGACGAGAGGCGCCTCGTCCTTGCCGATATCCCCGGCATTATCGAGGGGGCGTCCAGGGGGAAGGGTCTGGGGCTCACGTTTCTCCGCCACATCGAAAGAACGGCGATGCTTCTCTGGGTGATCGACGCATCATCGCCCGATGTGGTCCGCGATTATACGACCCTCCTGACAGAGCTGGGCCTCTACAAGGAGGCGCTTGTCCGGAGGCAGCGGATCATCGTCCTCAACAAGATCGACATCACGGACCCGTTGGCACT
>JBEKJU010000383.1:0-3278 GCA_050011095.1 Syntrophorhabdales bacterium | reverse complement strand
CCGTTTTTGGGAGGCTGCAACGTCAAAAGTCAATTCCGGGGAAAGCGACTTCAACAGACGTATGTATCTCTCCACGGAATACGATCGCTACAAACCCGGAGAAAATGTGCACCTCACCCTCTCGTCGGTCAGCGATTATGGATTTGGAGTGAAAAGGCCGATCACCATCGTCAAGGAAGGCCGGACCGACGGAGATGGCGCGATTATCGGCCGGATCAGCGCAGACGAAGAGTGCATCTCCATTAGCGACAGGAGCGATGGGAGATCTCTGCACATACCGCTGCCGGAAGGTTTGCCCCCGGGGAGGTACAGAATCAGCCTGGAATTCTGCCGCATCCCATTTCCGCAGATGCCTGCCCGGATCGTGTCGAACCCAATAGAAGTGGTGCATGAGTGAGCGTCGGATGGGCACCAGGAGCGTTCCGCAGAATAAAGTAACGATTGTCCCGGCGTAATCTTTTCCTAAAGCGAAAGCCTAGCGTAGCGAAGGAAAAGATGGAGCGGGTCGGCAACGGGAATGAATTCTGCGGAACGCTATAAAGCAGCTTATCCCCAGGCAGTGGCTGCCGGCCTGCACTTGGTCGGTGAGATAAAGATCGCATGCTGCGGACAAAAAGGCTCCTACTGGTTGCTCATTAAGTCAATGCCTTCCCTGGGGGAGAAAATCCTTCGCCTCTGCCCCGGTGGGTGAAGGATTCTGCGCCGGAGTGAATGAGTCTTGACTCGCGATGTTCAGGTGCTCTCCTTCATGGTTATAGATGGCGTCCTTACTTACCTCGGCAATCGTCACACTCCTGGCAGGGTCAGCCCGGACACAGACTTTTCTGTCCTTGATATTCAGCTCATCGGGCGTGACAGAGAGTTTCTTTGCCGCCCGCTCCAGAATCTGTTTCCTTGCCTCCGTTGCCACTTTGATGATGGCGTTCCCCACGCCATAACAATTGCCGTTGGCCATTTGGCCGGGGTCCCATAGGCCGAAATCGGTATCGCCCGCTACGATGTGGATATCCTCATAACGCAGCCCCAGCACCTCGGCGGCAATCTGGGCGCTCGTGCCGAGAAAGTTCTGCCCTATCTCACCGGCGCCGGTTATCAAATTCGCCGATCCGTCTTCGTTGAGCTTGATGGAGACATTTCTATCCTCGATCTCAAAAGGCTGGCCGCCGCTGACTGTGGGTGAAGTAGGCGCCGCTGTGCACCACCATGTTCTGTTTCAAGGCAGTGATCGTGCCGTCAATCTTGACGCCGATTTTCCCTGTCTCCACGCAGGCTTCCCGCGTCGCTGTCCCGAAGAAGTCTTCCTCCCTTGTGTACTCGAGCTTGACCGGTTTACCGGTCTTCTTCGCCAGGGCAACACAGATCGGCTCTACTCCAAAGCTGGCATACTTGCCAAAACTGTCGCCCAGGTGTGGATTGATCCATCTGATCATCCCTGCCGGCATATCAAACAGCTCAGCCAGTTTGCTCCGGTGAGGGAAGAAATGCTGGCTCGGTGACCAGACCGTCAGCCTGCCGGAGGCATCGAAGGAGGCAAGGTACGAAGGATCTTTACGAAAGCTAAGATGGTGTGCCATTCTCGCGGGGGGTTAATTCTGTCGCCCGTTCCTCCACATCCTTGGGCTAAAGGAGAAAAGGCTCCCCGGTTTCCTTGATGCATGCGGCGCTCTTGATATTAAGGGGGGTGAAGGCCCTCCAATCACCGCCTTTGTGCATTGAGGGCTTCTTTGAGCATTCTCCCCAGCTTCGCCTCCTCCGTCTCATCCGCGTACTTGGGCCTCTCCACGTCGGGAAAGAGACGGAAAACGGCGTTCATGATGACCTCCGCGTGGGGAGGACAGCCAGGCAGGTGAGTGCCGAGCGTTTCGTGATGCTGCTGGCAGATCCCCATGAAGAGGTTGGTCGCTCCGGGATCGATGGGGGCATCAGTCGAAGGGCCGAGGAAGATGTGCACCTTCGGTTCGAAGGGCCGGTCCATGAGCAGGCGAGTCGGATCCCGGGGATCGGGCTTTCTCAGCTTGTTGAGCACGAAATGGAGATAGCCGCTGCATCCGGGGCAGGCGCGTGCGCCGTGGATCGCGACGTCTCTGCCGCCTCGGAGGTTGATCTCCGGCTGCATGAACGGGCTTGCCACCTCTTCGATGGAGGCACCTGCCACGCGGATCTTCTCGGGATCAATCGGTCCCAGGCCCTGCAGGTGCGCGAGGCGGACCGGCGGCGAGGACGCGGGGTCGAGACCCATGACGCGCATGGCGACCGCGTCGACCGCGACCGGATTCGTTCCGCCGATGAGAAGGTTCATCCCCTTGGGTCTGCCGGAGACAGGGCCGAAGTCCTCGAGGCCGGTGAGCCCGTCGATTATCGTCAATGCCGGCTTGATGAGAAGGTGGATGTTCACAAGGTTCTGCCACAGCCCGAAGAAGTGGCTCATGTACTTCTCGAGGGGAGGCATCGCACCCTGAAGGTTCTTCATCGCAAGGGATGCGATCGCGGCAAAATGGATCTTGAGCACAGGGAGGCTGATGATCGTATCCGCTCTCTCGATGGTGAGGGGCACCTTTCGGACGGCCATCCTCTTGCCTCCGGGGACCTTTTTCTCGACCACCAGGTCCGTGTTGAGATCGACGAGGCGCACCTTCCGGCGGTCCAGGTCGACGAGTCTGTCGTACCCGTAGAGGGCAAACATCCTCCCAGTCTCGCTCCGGTTGATCGACGACCCTTCGGCGACGGTGATGCGCCCCGCCACGGGGAGAAGGAGACCTATGAGGGCCTCGACGAGCCTGATATCGGTGACGATACCCCCTGTGTAGGCGCCCCCTTTCATTCCATGGTCGGAGACGATATTCGGTTTGATCACCACGGTCCCGCCTGGCTTGATAAACCGCGCGAGTCCCCCCAGCCTCTTGAAGAGGCTCTCGAGGGCCTCCCTGATGTCCTCGCGGGTCTGCGTTGCGCGCACCCTCTCGATGGCGACCAGCTCTTCCTTAAGGGCTCCTGCCGGCCTCGCCCTCCGGCAGCGCTCAAAATAGATCGCCGTGCTCAGCTCCATCCTCACGAAGGGAAGGCCATGCGCCGCAAACGTGCGGAAGGGCCGAAAACCATACTCCACCATCCAGCGGTATCTCTCCCCGTCCCTTTCGAGTATCTCCGCCGCCACAAGGCTCTCCCGGGCGATGAGGGCATCCATCACGTGGGGCAGAAGCTCTTCCCCCTCTCCTTTCGCGGTCGTCACGATCTCTTCGATCAGGCTCGTGCGGGGATCGTAGATGACCCAGGCCCCT
>JBEKJU010000382.1:0-8204 GCA_050011095.1 Syntrophorhabdales bacterium | reverse complement strand
TCGCCGCCGGAGACCCACGTCCAGGAAACCTGTGAGCTTGAGGACGACGACGTGCTTGAGGACGAGGAAAGGCCGCAGCCGGAGGCAAAGGCGGCCACAATAAGCAGCGTCCAAACCAAAACCGGGGCGATTCTTGCTCGATTCGTCTTCTTCATCTTGCCTCCGGAAGGTCTCGTCAATACTTCTTTCGGAAGGGCGAACGCCCCTTCTGGGCGAAAATCGAACGGCTTCGTTCACGTCGAACAATGCTGTTGCGGCCGGGGTGCTCTCCGATCGAGTCCCGGTCTTCGGTTCATGCCCTTACCTGGCAAGAATTCTACAACCGGCGGCATGGGGCGTCAAGCATTTATTCCTTTCTTACGGGGCGAACCGTTAAGGATTCATCCCCTCCTTCCCTCGGCAAGCCTCGGTAAGGGGATGTCCTCCCGCCGCAATCCGTTTGACATCTTTGACATGATAAGCGGTCAAATTGTATACCGGGCAAAGTTCAAGGCCCGAACCTCCGTTGGAAGGCTTCTATGCAAAAAGCGCCGGCCGAAGAGACCCATCCGTGAAAGAAACCCCCCACCCATCGACCCCTGGGCGCCACGCCATGTCACCGGAAAAACGGGTGCTCATAATCTCCCTGCTCCTCATTAGGGAAAGCTGCACGTAATTTCTTGCGGGCTCGGGGAATAAGCTGGTAGCCCGTTGGACTTAAAGTCATTCCCCCCGCCCCCTGAGCCTCTTCCATATGACGGGAAGAAGAGCCAGGAAGGCGAGGAGCAGAAAAGAGAGGAACAGCCGGGGCGAGGCGAGGTCGTTCAGCGACGAAATGCCGCCTATCTGCGTTCCTGCAAAGGTATAGACCAGGGATGCGGGAAAGACGCCCGCGGCCGTGGCCCAGGCAAATGTCCACAGGGGCAGCCGGGTAAGGCCGCATAGATAACTGACCAGAAAGAAGGGAAGGACCGGGATAAGCCGGCCGGTCACCACGTACAGGTGACCGTGCCGCGCAAGCCCCCGGTTGAACTGCGTAAGCTGCGCGTCGAACCTGGCCTGCAGCCGGTTGCCCAGGAGATAACGGGCAAGGAGAAAAGCCACGAGCCCTCCTGCCGTGGCGCCGACCGTCGCGTAAATCACCCCCGGAAAGGTGCGAAACAGAACGCCCCCCGCGACGGCGAGGATCAAGGCGGCAGGAATGGCGAGGGCCGTCAGCATGTAGAGAAGTATATAGAGCAGCACGGACAGCGCGTAGTGCGTGGCCACCGTCGCTTCGAGAAGGGCGCGATGCTCCTTGAGGCTTTCGAACGTCACGTAGGCGTTGAGACCGGAAAGACGTATTGCCGCCGCGATAGCGATCAGCAGGAAGAGCAGCAGAAGTTGTTTTACCCACGGCCTCATGCGTGCGAGACGCGTCTCATCCTTCCCTGCCCTGAAAAAGACCGGGCCGGATCAGACCCATTTTTGCCAGCCGGTAGGCGAGCCCTGTCGCCAGGCAGCCAAACCCGTACCGGAGGCTGCGGAAAAAGTTGATGGACGAGGCCTCCGCGAAATACTTGGTGGGGCAACTGACTTCGGCTACGGTATAGCCTAGCCAGAGTATCTGGGCGATCATCTGATTGTCGAAGATGAAGTCGTCGGAATTCCGCTCGAAAGGCACCCGCTCGAGCAGCTCGCGTGAAAAGGCGCGATAGCCCGTGTGATATTCGGAGAGCTTGGCGCCCGTAAGAAGGTTTTCCGCAAAGGTCAATGCCCGGTTGGAGAGGTACTTGTAGAGCGGCATTCCCCCCTTGAGGGCGTAGCCACCCAGGATCCTCGATCCTATCACGAAATGGTACAGTCCGTTGCCGATCATGGAGACGAACGCGGGGATAAGCTGCGGCGTGTACTGGTAATCGGGGTGCACCATGATAATGATGTCACCGCCTTCCAGGAGGGCCTGGCGGTAGCAGGTCTTTTGATTGCCGCCGTAGCCGAGGTTTGATCCATGCGCGAAAACCCTGGTCTTGGGAAGGCCCTGCGCAAGCCTCGACGTCCCGTCCTTGCTCGCATCATCGACCACGATGATTAGATCGACATAATCCTGCGCCAGTACCTCGCCATGCGTTTGGAGCAGGGTCGCCTCGGCATTATATGCCGGCATCACGACAACTACCTTCTTCTTCTGATACACACGACCTCGGCGATTCGGTAACGCTATGTAATTGGCGGAAGTCTGCGCTTCGCCATTACCGGCGAAAGGCGCGCTCACGGCTGTTTCCTCTTACGAGAGGGCGTTTACGGGCCCTGAGAGCGTTCTTGTCTGCACTATACAGCGAATTGCTCATTAATTCAAGAGCCGGGGGCATTTATCCGCTATTGACAAAGGGTATTTCTTTCTTTTAGAATTTCTTTCGTTTTTGAACGGGTTTTCAATCCGGATCACTGGTGAAAGCACACCCGCGAGACCGTGCTCCCACTGTCTAAAGTCCAGGCATTGCGTGGGTTCCGCTGCGCGGCCCCGGGGAGTCTTGATGGCCAAAAACTTGTCTCCATCCTTTTGACGATTGCGACGCTCCTGGCGTTCTGGCAGGTCACCCGTGGTGATTTCATCAATTACGACGATACCGTTTACATCACCGAGAACACTCACATCCACAACGGTCTGACGATAGACGGAATCCTCTGGGCCTTTACGACGGGTCACGCCACGAACTGGCACCCTCTGACATGGATATCCCATATGGTGGACGTCGACCTCTTCGGCCTCGACCCCCACGGGCATCATCTCATGAGTCTCCTCTTTCATATCGCGAACACGCTGCTTCTCTTCCTTGTCCTTCACAGGATGACTAAGGCCCTCTGGCAAAGCGCGTTCGTGGCAGCCCTCTTCGCCCTCCACCCCCTCCACGTGGAGTCCGTCGCCTGGGCGGCCGAGCGCAAGGACGTGCTCTCCACCTTCTTCTGGATGCTCACCATGGGCGCGTATTGCTATTATGTGGAACGTCCGTCTCCCCGGAGATATGTGCCTGTCCTCTTGTTTTTTGCATTGGGGCTCATGGCGAAGCCCATGCTGGTAACCCTTCCCTTTGTGCTGCTCCTTCTGGATTACTGGCCACTGGGCCGCCTCGAACAACCGGCAAATAAACCACGGGCCGCCGCTCAACAAAAGGGAAAATCCGGGAAGAAGGAGATTATCACAAAGAAAGAGACAAGAACACCGGCGGGCCGCACATACCAATGGGTGTCGATTGGCCCTCTCTTGCGGGAAAAAATCCCTCTTTTCCTCCTCGTCATACTCTCGAGCATGGTCACCTATGGGGTCCAGCAAAAGGGGGGAGCGGTGAAGTCCGTTGAGGTTTTTCCCCTGAACGCCCGCATTGAGAACGCCTTTGTTTCTTATGCCATCTACATCGAAAAAATGATCTGGCCTCATGATCTCGCCATTTTCTACCCTTATCAGGGGCAATGGGCGTCCTGGCAGGTCGTCGGGGCAGTCCTGTTTTTCCTCGCCGTGACAATGATTACCCTAGGGGCGGCACGGAGGTTCCGGTACCTGACGGTGGGGTGGCTCTGGTACGCGGGCACCCTTGTGCCCGTGATAGGGCTCGTTCAAGTGGGTAACCAGGCCATGGCGGACCGCTACACCTATGTCCCCCTGATCGGGCTCTTCATCATGGCGGCCTGGGGCATCCCGGAGCTTCTGGGAAGATGGCGTTACCGTGAGAAGGCGCTCATTGCATCGTCAATAGTGGCCCTTTCGTGCTGTTTTGTCGTGACGTGGACGCAGGTCGGCTACTGGAGGAATGAGTTTACCTTGTTCGGCCGTGCGCTGAAAGTCACCGAGAATAACTATGTTGCCTATAACAACCGGGGGGCTGCCTATGAGGCCCACGGCGATCATGGGCAGGCAATCGCCGACTACGACAGGGCCATAGGGATCAACCCCGCCTATGCAAGGGCTTGCTATAACCGGGGCAATGCCTACGCGGCCCTCGGCAACCAGAAGCAGGCAATCGCCGACTACGACAGGGCCATCGGGATCAACCCCGCCTATGCACTGGCTTACTATAACCGGGGCAATGCCTACGCCGCCCTCGGCACGTATGACCGGGCGATTGCCGATTATGGCCGGGCAATAGAGTGCAGTCCCGGCCTGGAGCTGGCTTACAACAACCGGGGGAATGCCTACGCGGCCCTCGGCGATCGGAAGCGAGCAATCGAGGATTACGACAAGGCCACCGAGATCAATCCGAGGTTTGCGGCGGCCTATTACAACCGGGCGGTTTCATATGACAGGCTTGGCAACCAAAAACAGGCGATGATAGATTACGAGAGGGCGGGAGAGATCAACCCTGGGTTGGCGGGGGCGCACGGTAACCGGAGGGGCGGCCATAATCCCCCCTGACAGCCCAAGGGGGGGCGGGTCCTTCACCCCGCCAACCTCTTTGTTACCTTATTAATTTCCATGTTCGATGGGGAATAGCAAAATTATGGTATCCATAAGGCCCTGTGAAACACACGAAAAAAGTTTCTGCCAAAAAAACAACAAATTCATCCTTAAGAGACTATGGCCTGTTTCCCTTGAAGATCAGCTCCGGCTTCTTGAGAAAAACAGTCGTG
The DNA here is from genome assembly GCA_050011095.1 of Syntrophorhabdales bacterium. Lineage (GTDB taxonomy): Bacteria > Desulfobacterota > Syntrophorhabdia > Syntrophorhabdales > WCHB1-27 > JBEKJU01. Next base: position 3,620 of record JBEKJU010000382.1, on the reverse strand, counting down.
TCCGGGGGAACAGATTCCGTGAGCCACACGTTTCCGCCTATGGTGGATCGCGCCCCTATGACGGTCGACCCACCCAGGATAGTCGCGTTGGCATAGATAATTACATCGTCCTCGATGGTAGGATGCCGTTTTCGATCCCTCAAGGTCGCGCACTCTTCTTTCGTGAGTGAGAGTGCGCCAAGGGTCACCCCCTGATAAATACGCACCCGGTTGCCGATGATGGTCGTTTCGCCGATCACCACCCCGGTCCCATGATCGATGAAGAAGCTTTCTCCAATCTCCACGCCTGGATGAATATCGATGCCCGTCTGACCATGTGCGTACTCGCTCATTATTCTCGGGATCAAGGGAACTCCGAGCCCGTGCAGCTTATGGGCGATACGATAAACCGTCACCGTGAAGAGTCCGGGGTAGCTGAAGATGATCTCGTCGTGGTACTTGGCCGCCGGATCCCCTTCATACGCAGCCGTGATATCCTTGGCGAGCATCGCCTGGAGGCTGGGTATCTCCCTCAAGAATTCGACGGCGGCGCCCTGTCCCCGCGCCTCGCAATTAGTGCATGGCAAATTGAATCTTCGGCAGTCGTGACGGATCGCGAAGGCGATCTGGTCGGACAACAGCTGAAAGAGGTCGGTCACGTGCTGACCTAAATAGTAAGGGACATTGACCTCATCGAGACGGGCAGGCGAAAAATAGCCGGGGTAGATGACGCTGACCGCCCTCTGGATGATCTCGATGACCGAGCTTCTCGCAGGCATGGGCTCCGGCCCCACATGCCTGAACCTGTCTTCCTTGTCGTGTAATGCCACTATGCTGTCGACTATCGCGGGCAACTCCCGCCTAAAGTCCCGTTCAACGGACATCTCTACCCCGCACTCGTCCTTTCTATCTCCCGCACTCTTGCTCGAACTCATGATCCGCCCTCCCCACAGGTATTACCTTATAGGAGTCTCTGCGGGCTTTGCCCGCAGAGGGGGCGACCGCGGGGTACCCACACAGTGGGTCGCGCGAAAGTGGGTGTCCCAATAATTGCCGGCGGAGCGAAGCGGAAAAAGATTCTCCCTGCAGCATGCTGCAGGGAATCCGCAAGTTGACGCAAGGCCCTTTTAGACCTATGTTTACAATGGGATGAAGTCCGAGAGATGAAAAGGGTGGTCATCATCATTTTTATGGGTGTTTTGCTTTCCCTGGGCCTCTCTTCAGGCGCGCTCTGTGCCCAGGGTGGTGGGCATGCCGGAGGGGGCCATTTCGGCGGCGGGTGGCACGGAGGAGGGTATCACGGGTATTATGGCGGCTGGCGTGGCGGCCCCTACTACGGAGGCTGGTACGGGTTCGGCCCGTGGTGGGGGTATCCCTACGCTTATCCTTATTATTATCCTTACGGCTACCCCTACTCTCCGTATCCCCCGTACCCGAATGCGTATGCCCAGCCTCCGGTATATAGCGCGCCGGAGCAACCTTCCTACTGGTACTACTGCCGGGATCCCCAGGGTTATTATCCCTACGTCGCAAGCTGCCCGGGCGGGTGGACGAGAGTGGTTCCGACGCCGCCACCGGGCTACCGTCCAAGGCCGGCCGCTCCGTCTCCAAGACCAATTTCAGCGCCTGTTCTCCAGCCGATCTATTTCGATCTCAACAAATCCGTTATCAAATCTGATGCCGCAGAGACTCTGAAGAGAAACCTCGAATGGTTCAGGCAGAACCCTGGCAAGAAGGTGAGGATCCAGGGAAACTGCGACCCAAGGGCGACAGAAAAGTACAACCGTGCCTTAGGTCAGAGAAGAGCGGAGGCAACGAAGGATTACCTTGTCGGTCTTGGCGTGAATCCAAGACTCCTTGAAACGATTAGCTATGGAAAAGACAGGCCAAGTTGTGAGGCAAAAGACGAATCCTGCTGGGCAAGGGATAGGAGGGTAGACTTCGAGCCGATGCCCTAGGCTTCTTTCTCCATCCAGATAGAACAGCAAGTGACAAAACATCTGCTACTTATCGATCATGATCCCCGAATCCCAGGTGGCATAGAATTTGTCCAGATAGATCTTTGTTTCCAGGGGTAGATGGCAAGTCCATTCGCTCCCGCACTGCTTCACCGATTTCTCGACCCTTTTTGACCCGCAGTTGTATGCCGCGGCCAGATACATGCCGATGGTTCTGGGGTCCTTCGTTATAAGCTGCAAGTGCTCGTTCGGCAAGTCCGACAGGTCAGAATCAAAAAGCAATAAAGAGGCCTTGGCCGCGTTTACATGATCTGCGCAGCCCTTTAGAAAGTCCTTTATCAGCCCTGCCCGCGGGTATTTGTTCCGAAGCCTTTTGTATGTGGGAGGAATGATCTGAAACAGGCCCATGGCCCCTGCGGGCGACCTGCTGTAGGCGTAGGCGTTGACCGTGTTCGCACCCATAATGGTGAGTACTTCGTCTATAAGTTCCGTTTCTTTGCCTTTCGGGCAATTCTTGAATCTGACGGGGTCAATATGTTCAATAATCGAAAGGGCTAACGAGACGTCGGTCGGCATGTCGGTTGACAGCCGTTCAAATCCGTATAACCTGGCTTGTCTTCTCTCAAGGTCCTTACGGGCCAGTTCTATCTGTGTCATGAGGTACTTGAGCCCGGCCTGGCGTACCTGCGGGGTGTCGATCTGGGGGCTGTAAGGTGTGTAGACCACTTCCTTGAAACTGTTCTTGCCGGCCCGCACTGTTGTCCGCAGGGCTAATAAGACCATGTTCTCCGGATAGGCTATCTCAAACCTTGAGCCTACACCGTTCCTGCGGACCATCTTCACTTCAAATTCCTCGGTGGTCCATCCGTCGGCGGTTACCAGCACTTCCCGGATCTTCTTCTCTCTTAAGTCCTCCACAGCCAGGAGGAAATTCGGCTTTACGGTCCTTTGGACGATGATTTTCTCTCTCTTTCGTCCCTTTCTGCCAGCTACGACTACCCTTCTCCTCTCGATCGAAATCAGATTGCCGGCAATCCTGCCTTTGAGAAATTCCTGCCCTCTTGCGATATCATCTCCGATGTCGAAACCGGTCTCTCCGGGGTTGTCCTTGCCAACGGGGTCAAAGAACGTTCTTTCCCCGGAACAACTGCTTTCCCCCGGCTGGAATGGATCGTCAGTGGCCCTGACCGTCCCGTGGACCGCAAGGACGACACCGAGTCCTGCTATTGCTGCAAAAACAATCCATCTTTTCATCGCCTTCTATATTCTTCCTCTATCGAAACATAAAATAAACGTCGCGCAAGGATAGTTGTCGGTGCTTTCAAATGCTTTCGTTATGATGTCTTCCTCCTCTGAAATCCTTTCTGCATTGGATGTGCCATGGCGGAAAGAATCCTCTCACGTGAGGCGCCGTGTGTATAAAGCAGCCTGATCCATTATCCTTTTATTGAACGGCGCGCCGGCCCATGGGCAGTCGCTCTTCTCTATTGACCGATGAGACGTGCAGAGCGGAGGCGAAGCAGTCGGATTCTTCCGACCGCTTAGGTAGCCCAGTCGGATTTTTTCGAGCCAATATGGGTGTCTGTGATGCCACTGCCCCCTTTGACGAATCACCGGTAAGCAAGGGTTGCGGGTGAAGTCCGCGATGCCGCCCTTCAAGCAGTAAGGACTCGGAAGGAAATA
>JBEKJU010000381.1:0-3302 GCA_050011095.1 Syntrophorhabdales bacterium | reverse complement strand
TCCAAGACAACGAGCGGAGCGAGTCTTTGAGCAGGGAGTCTCTGCGGGCTTTGCCCGCAGAGGGGGCGACCGCGGGGTACCCACACAGTGGGTCGCGCGAAGTGGGTGTCCCAATAATTGCCAGCGGAGCGAAGCGGAAAAAGATTCTCCCTGCAGCAAGCTGCAGGGAATCCGCAAGTTGAATGGTAACCTTGCTCGCAAATTGCTATGAAAGCAGTTCTTTCGGAGGAAGACATGTTTCTCGTGTTCGTAGTTTCGGCGTTTCTGTTTCTCTGCGGGCTGTGCATCTTGATGTGGACCGAGGCAAAGTCCACAAGGCGCAATGAGGCGGCTGTCGGCGCCATGTTTTCGAAGAAACGCCGCTGACAGGGCGCACCCTACACAAGATTCGCACCCATCATGGCTCCGGCTCACCCTTTGCCGACGTGAGCGCGAGTGATTGGTCCTGCGTGTACATCAAGCGACTCAAAACGTTGGATATTACAGCCGGCTATACCGGTAAAGAAGGGTCGTACACACTGGCATCCCCGCCATACGATGCCGATCCCCGAAATAGTCGAATACAAGCTGAAATGGAGGTAGGACCCATTCCATAATCTCACCGTCGTCCTTCCGTGGGGATGCCCTGCCGTATGAGGGCGGCCGGTGGAGGAGCCGTGCGGGGAAGATTACCACTTATCTCCGAATTGGATTATTACACCACCTGCGAGGATTGTTGCTAAGCCCACCCAGGTCGCGGTGGATACCTTTTCCCTGAATACAAAACAGCCAAATAGCACGCTCACGAGCGCAAACACGGAGACGTAAACCCCGAGGAGCCTGGAAAAATCCCATTTTACCGTGTTTACGACCACCCCATAACAGCCGAGCATGGCGCAGCCGAAAAGGATGGCCATCGGACGGTGGCCGCGAAGACCCTGACGAACGACCGCGTCACCGGTGACTTCCAGAATCGCGGCCGCGACAAAAATGAACCAAAGCACGATGTTACCCATGCCCTCGTCTCCATCTGCTTTTATCCGAATGGGTATAATATGGCCGCCGGTTCCTAACCGGTGGAAGGAGCCGCGCGGCTCTGGCCCAGGTCTTCTTTGCCCGTCATCTCAATGATATCGATTCTCACAACGGCCGTCAAGGCAAGCTTGTCTTCAGCAAAGGCATCATAACCGCCTTCCGGCTGGTATTTTTCCATGAGTCCCTTCAGGGCCCTCATTCTCTCATCCTGTTTTTCGGCCACATGCGCCCGCCCCTTGATGATGATGCTCTGGTATAGATAGTCGGCGCTGCACGGATGATCTGCGGCCTTCACAAATCCGATGGGGGAATCCACCTCAAAGCAGACGCGCCCGTCTCTGGCCATATCGTCGATCTTCTCTCCCTCGCGGGCGGAGTGAAAATATATATGGCCATCCAGAAAGACAAAATTCAGGGGTTTTATCACGGGATACCCGTCGCTGCCGACCGTGCCCAGCCTTCCGACCGGGCAGTTTCTAAGAAGACCCTCCAGAACGCCCCTGTCCCGTATCTCCTTTTTTGCTACGCGCATGCCTTCATCTCCCCACCTCTCGCACCCTTTTGTCGCTCGCGTTATTGCGGACGATTTCACCGGGAAGGAGAGCGACGAGGTCGTCTTCGGACACATGCTTCACCGAGTCCGCCCGTTCCTTGAAGCGCACAAAGACCAGATCGAGCTGTTCGGGCGTGAGTCTATAGCCACGCTCTTCCAGGTGCGCCTTGAGGGCATGACGACCGGAGTGCCTTCCCAGCACGAGTCGGGATGCGGAAACGCCCACGGATTGGGGGCGCATGATCTCGTACGTACGTCTTTCCTTGATGAGGCCATCCTGGTGGATACCAGCTTCATGGGCGAAGGCGTTCGTCCCGACAATGGCCTTGTTGGCCTGAACGGCGATGCCCGTAATCGAGGTCAATAGACGCGATGTCTCATAAATGTACTCCGTCCGTATGCCCGTCCGGAGACCGAAGTAATCCCTTCTCGTCTCCAGGGCCATGACAACCTCTTCGAGGGCGGCGTTGCCCGCCCTCTCGCCGATGCCGTTGACGGTGCACTTTACCTGTCCGGCCCCCGCCTTTACGGCCGCGAGCGAATTGGCGACGGCAAGGCCCAGGTCGTCGTGGCAATGGACCGAGAGGAGGGCCTTATCCATGTTCTTTAGGTGGTGGAGCAGATAGGTTATCAGCCTCCCGAATTGCTCCGGGACGGCATAGCCGACGGTGTCGGCGACGTTGACGGTCCTTGCACCGGAGGCGATGGCTGCATCAAAAAGCCTCACAAGGAACGCCCTGTCGGCCCTCGTCGCGTCGACGGCCGAAAATTCAATGTCCCCGGTGTAGCGGCTGGCATGATCGACCGCCGCAGCCGCCTCCTCCAGGACCTGCTCGCGCGCCTTTCTCACCTGGTGCTTCAGAAGAATATCGGAGGAAGGGGCGATGATGTGGATCCGGGGTGAAGCCGCCCCTTCCACGGCCCTCCACGCGCGGTCGATATCGTCGATGCGCGCCCGCGCCAGGGCAGCTATCCTGGTCTCGGCGATCTCCGCCGCGATCCGTTGAACCGCCGCAAAATCTCCCTTTGACGCGGCAGGAAAACCCGCCTCTATCACGTCGACCCCGAGCCTCTCCAGTTGACGCGCAAAGTGTACCTTCTCGGCGGGTGTCATGGTCGCGCCGGGGGCCTGCTCGCCATCCCTGAGGGTGGTATCAAAAATAGTTATCTTCGCGCCTTTCATAAAGTCCTCATCTTTCCTCGGATCGAGGGCCGCTTTCTATGTGGCATGGTCGCTATCCAGCAGGTACTGCGCGGCGGGACGGCCTTCCTCCAGGGCGTCGATGATCTCGTCAACGGCGGCCTGGTCCTCGACCCGACCGTACCACCAGTTCTGGGGATAGACGATCATGGCCGGTCCCACGTCGCAGAGCTTCAGGCATCCCGTGCTCGATACGGAGACGTCCGTCATTCCCCGGTCCGATAGCTCCTGTTCGAGATACTGGAGCAACTGTAGGGAGTTCTTCTTGTTGCAGACGCCCTGGGGGGCGCCGTTTGCCCGGAAGCTTCCGCACACGAAGATATGGTGGCTCGGTTTTTTCATGGTTTTTCCTCCTTCGGTCAATCTATTCTATTGACGCGATCTATCCGCATCCTGTTCCCTGGCCTTTACACTGCTGAGCAATTATTGGGGCTCAGCGCCCCCTCCACGAACAAAGTCCGTGGAGCCTCCCCCCTCAAGGGCGGCTGGACTGCCGAGGGCTCAGCGCCCCCTTGTCCCCGACCACCTGCTTTT
>JBEKJU010000380.1:0-3339 GCA_050011095.1 Syntrophorhabdales bacterium | reverse complement strand
ATTCCCTGCAGCTTGCTGCAGGGAGAATCTTTTTCCGCTTCGCTCCGCCGGCAATTATTGGGACACCCACTTCGCGGGTACCCGGTCGCCCCCTCTGCGGGCAAAGCCCGCAGAGACTCCCCCTCAGAGACTCGCTCCGCTCGTTGTCTTGGATACCCTGCTGCCTGCAGCAGGGTCATTTATTCCGCCAATCTTCAACTTTACTCGAGACACCCTATATAAGAGGCTACTGCGCCATGAAGTGCGCTGGTTCATAGACCGCGCGCCAACGGCAACACCGCCGCCTGCGCCTGGCGCAACTCCTCAACTGTATGAGCCCTGGATAAACGTTCTTTCGCCTTCCCAACACCTCCCCGCCGTGTGCGTTCTCGCCATATGCTCTTACCGAGTCGTCTTCTTTATAACCGTCCCCGTGCTACGGGCTTTTCCGGAAAAACAGGTCAAATAGTTTGCCCTCACCCAGAACCCGCTTTAATTCCCTGAACGCGAAGAAGGGGATAAAGGCGAAGAATACGACGAGAGCCCTGGCAAGAAACTCATACCCGCCTCTGCTCGCGATCTCATCAAAGCCTCCCGCCAGGCCCCTCCCGTGGAGCAGGGCGCGTACAGTCTCCTCGAGCAGGTTAAAGACCACCACCAAAATGCCAAAGACCACCGACTGGTACAGGGTCGGAACAATCAGAGACTTGTGCGCAAACCTCCGGCCGAGGCCCATGACATCTCCCACCATGATGACCTTGGCCAAAACGAGCGCCTTGACCAGGCTGGTTCCATAAGCAAGGTAGGTGATTTCATACTCTGCCAGTATCAATCTGCGATACCAGGCGAATAATCCAAAAAAACAGGCCAGGTAGACGACATTGACCCCATACTCTATCAATTCTTTCACAATTTTCTGCTTCCGGCTGGTTCCTTTCTTGTTCGCGCCGTTAATCATCTCGCAGTCCTCCTCACTACCTGGTGCTTCCCCGGCAAATCCTGGGCGATCGCTCTCGCCCATCACGTTTTGAGGCGGCATGCGCTACCTGCCTTTCCGGAAACAAAAAAGCCAAAATCTGCATCCCGGATAAGAGGATCGTTCACGTGCTGCCCGCCGCCCCACGGATGCACCCGTCGCGCACCCGGGCAGGCCTCCTACCACACAACGTGCGTCACCCGGCGGCGACTGTCAAGGATATCACTCTAACAAATAACGGCGCCCCCCTCAAGCGGAGATGGCATCTGCAAGGCACTGGGGGGGTTCACGTGCGACGCCGGAGTGATTATATATAATCAACATACCAAACATCCCCTCTTACCCGGAAAGAAGGTGAACCATGGGCGCAATTGCAATCTCGTCTATCGCTTTTATCTGCATGTTCGGGGCCGCTCTCCTTGGCCTGTTCCTGCGCGCCGTGCTGCCGGAACACCATCTGAGCGCCGACTCAAAGGACGTCGTGAAGCTGGGGATTGGCATGATAGCGACGCTGGCCGCCCTTGTCGTCGGCCTGCTTATCTCATCCGCGAAGGGCTCTTTCGACACGATAAACAGCGAGCTCAGGCAGGCCGGCGCGAAGATCACGCTGCTTGACCGCGTCATGGCCAAATATGGGCCGGAAACAACGGAAGCCCGCGCCCTCCTGCGCCGCACCGTTGTCACCGGGATCAAGCGGGTATGGCCGGAAGACAAGACCGTATCACCTGCCGAGCCGGCGGGGATCGAGGATGTCCAGGACAGGCTCCGGGAACTCTCCCCGCGGAACGACGCCCAGCGCTCGCTCCAGTCTAGGGCCGTGCAGATCGCAAGCGATCTATCGGAAGCACGCTGGCTGCTCCTCGAGCAGCAAAGGGATAGCTCGCTCCCCATGCCGTTCCTCGTTATATTGATCTTCTGGCTCACCGTCATCTTCGCGAGCTTCGGCCTCTTCTCCTCTCCCAACGCCACGGTTATTGTAATCCTGCTCGTATGCGCATTGTCTGCTGCGGGCTCGATCTTTCTGATCCTGGAGCTGGACCGCCCGGCCCAGGGGTTGATCAAGGTTTCCGATGCCCCTCTGCGGAACGCCCTTCTTCATCTCGGCCAGTAGATCAGGGTTGCTGAGTTTTGGATTTGTAAGTGGAGTCGCGAACCGGATAACGGCGCGTGGCATTCAGTCTGACGAAGCCAGAGTGTATAGAGACCGAGGCGCAACCCACGGTAGATTTGTTCTTCTTAATTCACCCTTGCGGTGACGCATGCGTCGCTTCGTGCACCTATAGCAGAAGGATAGAATGTTATCTTCCCGCCCAAGTCTTCCGTGGCGATCCGGGAACCAACGAGGAGATCCCACTCGGTGGAGGAGTAATCTATTCGTCGACATAGGCAGAATGGGATGTGGTTTTATCATGTCGGCTGAATCCCTATCGAGGGCCGTAGAACGCCCATCACTATTATCGTATCGGCTTCTGCAACCGTGATTTAAGCCTGGATCGGGACTTCCGAAAATACATACAGCCATGGATTTTCATGGCCACAGGCTGAAGGTATACGGCAGAGCACAGGGAATCAGGGAACTGGGGGGTCGCTTTTGATCGGTCTCGAATCAGCACTGAGGCTTCACAGGGATAACATCATTCGCGAGTGGGTGGGCAGACTGCGCGCCGAGGTCAGTCCCCGGTGCCCGCTGCCTTTAGAAGGGCTCTCCCTTACAGTATCCCAAGCCACGGACGCCTGCTTTGCGCTCCTCGTGGACGGCGATACGGCGCCTGTTAATTCCTTTATTGAAAGGATCACGAAGCTGGGATCCGACTCGGGCTTCCCTCTCTCTGACGTCCAGAAGGCCTTCGAGCCGTATCGATCGATAGCGCTGCCCCTTATCGTCGAACATATAGGTGCAGCCGACCTCGTTGAGGCCCTTCGGTTCAGACAGCGCCGGGCAACAGACGAAAGGGCGCCTTGCATCTTAACCGTGACGCACAAGGACGGGAGCGGGAAGATAGTAAATTCACAACGGCGCACCTGTCAACGGGCGGGACATTGATGAGCCGCGAAGAGTTCACGGAAAATGAACAGGTGGAAAAGGCCCTGGGTGAAGGCGAGGCAAACTTCAGAGCCCTCGTGGAGAACTCCACCATGGCCATCTTCATCGTACAGCGGGAGAGGTTCGTTTACATAAACCCCGTCTTTACCGAGGCCACCGGATACACGCTGAACGATCTGTCATCGATGAATTTTTGGGACATCGTCTCCCCTGAGATGCGGAAAGTGCTAAAAGCCAACGCCTCGGCCCGGCTGCGGCTGAGTAACCCCGTTCCCGCACATTATGAACTGAAAGTCATCATCAAATCAGGGGAGGAGAGGCTCGCAGATGTTGGCGTCAC
>JBEKJU010000379.1:0-4342 GCA_050011095.1 Syntrophorhabdales bacterium | reverse complement strand
GCCGACGGGGCCAGCGGCTCATCCGACTCAATCCAGAGTTCGGCCCCACCAATGTTGGCCGATACCCTGCTTTTGCCGTTCTGAACCGGCCGCGCTGAAATGTCAGAGACAGTGAGGGGCTTACTCATCGATAGATCACCCAACATTCCTGGTGTAAGAAACGACAGAATTGCCGCCACGATCTGCGGCGTGGCGTGGAAGGGCATGCCTGGCGAAAGAAGCTTGCTCCCTTGTGACGCCATGGGAATCAACCGCCAGCATTGACCGATATTTCCCGGACAGCCGACGATTTTGCGAGAGCGGAGTGAATGGTAATCCGCGCCCGACTTTTTTGAAAGCGCTTGTTGATCCGATCTGCGCCACCACTGCCGGCGCCGCACCGCGCCAGCCGGGCCTGCCCCTTCGACCGGCATCGCCTGCTGGCGGTGCCTGCCGACATCCTCCGCCCGGACGAGGACGATCCACGGCCCGGCGGCTACAGGCGAACAAAGTCGGTTGCGGCCTTGACCAAGGCCTGGCGATAGCGAATATGGGTTCCCGGGTTGGAAATTGGGTTTTCGAAATCATAATAATATGAATCCGAGATCAGATCGTCTTCACGGCAGTTGAACAAGAAGGTCTCCAACCCTGAAAATCTTGTTGCGTCTGGAGATTTCCTGATTAGCAATACCGGCGTGTTCATCGCCAGGCATGGAAAAGCGCAATGCAACCTGGTTGTCACCACGCATGAGGCTTGCGCATAGAGGCGCAGAAGCGCCTGCGCGCTTTCAAAGCGATTCCCAGCAGACGCATTTCTGCGGCAGGAATGGGTCGTGGAGACGATCCTCTTGACCGTTTGCCCTGCGATTGCCGCCTCTACCGCAGTGGAGACATCGTTGACCACGATAAGGTTGTCGTCCCGCGCGACTTCCGGTCGCTCGAGTGTAAGCGTCATGCACGCCGAAAAAAAACTTTCTACCCCGTGCCGCCGCATCACCCCCAATGTGTACAGATCGCGGCAGCCAACCGGACCGTATCGTCTCAGGAATTTCACGCCCTCTTCCGAGAGAACAAAGTCGGTGGCGGCTGGCGTAAGGTGGAACGACGTGATGAGGGGCCTGATCGGCTCCGGCAACGGCCAGATGGCGCCGGGTCTGCAATACATGAACCAGCCGTTCAGGATGAGCCGAACGTCGTCGTCCGGCGGCGCGCCTCCGAAACCGATCGTATCGCGATCCAATTGATAATCAACGCTTGGCAGGAATTGTTTGGTTGCAATGCTTTGAATTTCGTCGCCGATGTTGTCCGTGTTATTATAGGTCAACAAACCGAATAACCGGCTCTTCTTTATACTGGTTTTTCTCTGGATGATGACGGGCTTGCTTACGTCTCCGTACAAAGAGGAATTGAATTTTCCGCTTTGACTGCCCTGGGTAACAATTGGAGGTTCCCACCAGAAACAATTCAATTGTAATTCATTCATCCAATAAATCAGTTCCCAGTCCATCGGCTGGGTGAAAGGCACCATGTGGTCCAGAAGTAATCTGGCCGTCTTCGGGGTGACCATATAGGAGTCGCTGCATTTACCACGCGGGGGCTCCATCTTATAAGATAGCTTCCCTGAATTTCGCTCGGGAGGCTTGTGCCAAAACGCACTACCCAGGAAAATTATATCCCAGTCCTGCGGTGTATCCGCCAAGCTTGACACAAACCGGTGTTTGAAATCATCTACCAGAACGACGTCATCTTCAAATATTATGGCGTAAGGGTCATCATTTTCAGCAATGAGCCTCAGCGCTTCAGCGTGCTTGCAGCACAGGGAAAGTTCCCCCATGCTCATGATCTTAAAGGGCAGCATGAATTTTCCGTCGTCACTAATTCCTTCCGCCCAGGATTTTTTGTCTGGCCGCCACTGATTCGCCTCGATGAATAACGTGCGCGTCTTCGCAAACATCTTGGCCCATTTTTCGGGGTCGGCAGCGTAAAAATACGCCGTCTCGGCCTCCCCGATGGCCTCGCGATCCATGGACTCTATGAAGCGAAAGCGCTCAATGCCTGCCTTTTGGAACTGCTCCAAAAGAGCGCTCTTTCTGTCGAGCAAGGGGGTGTAATGTGTCACATATACAGGTACATTGAATTTGTCCGCGCGAATCGTCAGGTCGTGACTATTTTCAATATCGGGCAAGGAAGTGGAAAGTTCCGCAAGTGTTGAATAAATGAACTCTCCGTGGGAATAATAAAATGTCTCTGGAAGGAATCGGTCCCAATTAACGCTAAGAATATCACCATCAATAGAGAATGATGCCGTCGATTTGGATTCGCGGTGCAGCAGGCGCCCTGTGGCATGATTTAGGACCAGGGTTCCGACCCAGCTCGAGTGTCTTGCGTTAAATTCCTCTATCCCATTTTTGTGGTCTCGTGTCGGCATAGGTCACCTTTAAGTAACTGGTCTGTCTCGATACTTGGATGGCGTGGAATTGTCAATCGACGCCGCTTGTGCTGACAACCCGCTGGCTCATTTACAGACTGCGCCGATCCAACCACGCGTCAAGAGCCTCGACCAGCATGTCCTGGATGGTCCGTCGGCGCATCCGGCCGGGTCGTGGGGCGCCGGCCTCCATCAGCCGCAGGTAGCGATCCTCGTCCAGCTTGACGGTGGTGGCGATCACCGCACCGCGCACCGGCGCGGGGGCTGGGCGCGGCGCGGGCGAAGGCAGGGGAGCCGGCACGGGGTCGGCCTCGGCAATCGGGCGGGCGCCGCCCTTGCGGGGGATGGGGAAGACGCTGAGGTCGGGTGCCTTGTTCATGCTGCCTCCGCAGGTGCGGTTTTACGTAAACGTGTTTCCACGTAGGTCCACAATTCCGCAATTTCCCGGGCCGGATTGCTGTGCGCATCGAGCTCACCGACCACACGCCCGTCGATGCTGCTGGTCGGGAAGGCAACGGACTGGCCGATCATCGGTTTCGCCACGGTGCCGCTTTGCGACAGCGCGATCGCCGCCTGCCCGGTGATGCGGGCGTTGCGGGTGGCGCCGTTGATGACGAACACCATCGGCCGCCCGGCCTCCTCGACGATGTCGATGGTACGTCCGACCGCGTCGAGGTCGTCGGGCGAGGGGCGAGTGGGGATCAGCACCAGGTCGGCGAGCTGTACCACCGCGCGGATCAGGCTGGTGACCTGGGGCGGTGCGGCAGTTCGGCGAGGGTGGAGGAGAAGAACACCGGGGTATCGGCGCGGCGGCGGTTCCACCAGGCGGCGAGTCCGCCCTGGGGGTCGGCGTCGAGCAGCACGACGGGGCCGGCCCCGGCGCGTTCGGCCTCGACGGCGAGGTGGCGGCTGAGGGTGGTCTTGCCGGCACCGCCTTTCTGGGACGCCAGAACAAGGACGCGCATGAATAATGCTCCGCACTGCTGTCGGTGCGACAATACCAACCCCCTTGGGGCCGTGCAACCACAAATGCGTTGGCACCTCAGTCCGCACGTAGATACGTAGACACGTAACACTTTTTGCGCCTGAAACCCGAACGCGCAGCCGTCTTTGCCCCCTTCCCTTGCTGGCCCGGGCTAGCAAGGGGAACCAAACCCGCACGGGGAGGGGAAATCCCGACCCTGTCGGAAAACTTTACAGACCCAGCCCCGCTCTCTACGTGTCTCTCGCCAGCTTCTTGATTCTGCCCGCTTTTCCGGAATGGCACGCAATGTGCTTAACATTGACTTGCGACCCGGATCGTGACGTCGAGCACGCGTCGGGCCGCAACGCCGAACAGGAAGCCTTACGCATGCTGCCTTTCAAGGTCGCCGCCATTCTTGCCCTGCTTCTCGGCGGAGCCGGGTCGGCGTGCGCGGCGCTCGTGACGGTGGTGAATCCCGCGACTGTCGGCGGCTTCGAGACCACAGCTGGCCAAACCCTGAGCAATTGGACGCCAAGCCTCGGCTTCAACCCCGCGGTTTTCTCGATCAACGGCGCCGACGGCATGTACTACAACCCATCGCACGAAGGCTTGGTGGAGACAAACGCCTCGGCGAGCTGGCAGTATATCGGCCTGCAAAACCTCAGCGTCCAAAGCGGCGCTACGATAACCGTTACGGCCTACGTGTGGCCCAACACCATCAATGACAAATTCGGCATTAGCTACGGGACCTACAATGACGTTACCGTTACCTTGACACCCACGCAGACCTATTCCTTCACTCTGGCAAACATCAACTACGGCAGCTATATACCAGTAACCTTCACCTTCACCGCATCAAGCTCCAACATCGACATCGACTTCGGCTTTCTCGACGCCGAGACCGTTACGCCTATCGAGGTTGACGCCATCTCGGTCACGTACAACTCGTCTGGCGATCCGGTGCCCGAGCC
>JBEKJU010000378.1:0-3358 GCA_050011095.1 Syntrophorhabdales bacterium | reverse complement strand
TTTGGCCGATCGGCGAGGCGCGGAAAGGCCAAATGTACTGGATGTACATGACCTTTTCGCAACGAAGCGGGCGGACAAAAAGACGAGCCAGATGGCCCATTTATTTTCTGACGAGCCCTAATACCAAGTCGCTTATCGTTACCGGGGCTCAGCGCCCCCTCCACGGGCAGAGCCCGCGGAGCCTCCCCGCTCAACGGAGTTTTTGACCGACGGCTCAGCGCCCCCTCCACGGGCAGAGCCACGACCCGCTTCGAGGGTGCCCGGGTTTTCCCCCAACGGAGTTGAGAGACCGGCGGGGCTCAACGCCTCCTCTGGCACCACGAAGCGGGTCAGCCTAAGGCGCGGGTGGTGCCGAAGACAAGCAGCTCCGTATAAGCGTGCGTCGTCAGCGGCCCTATCGTTCCTCTGTCAGTATTTTCCGTAGCCTCTATCCTGCCTGGGCTTCTGCGGCCTTGCGTCCTCGATTCTCAATGCCCGGCCCTTGAAATCGGTGCCATTGAGCCCCTTCTTCGCCTTGTCCGCGTCTTCAGAAGTCGCCATTTCAATGAAGCCGAACCCTTTCCCCTCGATCACATTCGCCTGTTTCACCTCGCCGTACTGGGAAAACAGCTCCTTCAGTTGTTCGTTCGTTACGGAGTAACTGAGATTACCTACATAAAGTTTGCTTCCGTCCATGCTCGTCCCCCTATTTTTTCTTTTAATGTGCTTTTTGGGCGGTCATACGAGTGTAATCTCGTACTTCCAGAGCATCCGTGAGTCGTGAAAGATAGAATAGATCGCCGCGCATCTTCCTATAAAAGCTTAAGTCCGGATTCCGGCAATATCAAGGGCTTCCCAGGGTCTATTTAGTGCTTGACGGTGTGAGATAATTTTTCTATATTAAGCATGGTAGTTGGGGGGCCCACCATAACATGATGCCGGTTCCGGCATTTCGCTTTTTTCCGACATATGCTCGACAAATCAGGGAGATAAGAGAATGAATCAGAAGGACTTTCTCTACGATCTTCTGGTGCATGACCTCACCGGCCCCTTGTCCGTCGTGGCGACGACGGCCGACGGGCTACTTTCCAGGATGGACAGGTACGGAACGCTCTCGGAGCCGCAGAAAAGTTGCCTGGAGCGTATTGTGCGGAATACACGAAAGGTGCAGCTCATCGTCAAGGAGATCCTCGACGTCGCCAGGTCCGAGGAGCATCTCTTTCAAAAGGACGATTTTTATCTGGAGGTCCTCGCGAAAGAAGCCCTGGCAAACGTGATAGGGGTGATAGATGCGGGCATCACCCAAGAGCTTGAGAGGCTCGATGATCGGGACGCCGTGCGGGATTTCCTCGAAGGGCAGGGCATCACGATCAGTGTCGCCGGGAGGTATGCCACATCCCGCTTCTTCCACGACAGGAGAAAGGTCCAGTTGATCCTGGAAAACCTCATGAGCAACGCGCTAAAGTATCGCAGGAAGAGAATGGATGTCTCCATAAGCGGGGAGGGGGACGCGGTGATCCTGGTCGCTGATGACGGACGTGGCATTCCTAAAGGCGAACAGGAGGCGGTGGGCAAGCGCTTCGGGCAGTTGAGGCAGGACGACTACGCGCACGTCCAGGGCCTCGGCCTCGGGTTGTTCTGTGTCAAGGCGCTGGTCGAGGCAATGGGGGGGAAGATAGAGGTGACAAGCGGAGAGGGCCGTGGAACAACCTTTGTCGTACAGATTCCCCCGATCCAAACATGCTGAAGGAGGAGGCAATGGCAGAATCGGTTCTCGATGGCAAGAGCATCCTGCTGGTCGACGACGAGCCGGATGTATTGACCGTACTAGAGGACGAGATCCAGCACGCATGTACCGGCTGCTCAATCGATAAGGCGACGACCTACGAAAGTGCGGTCGAGCTGTTGAGATCGAGGCAGTACGATCTGGTGAATCTCGACATTATGGGCGTCCGCGGTTTTGATCTCCTCGAGATCGCCGTAAGCCGGAATTTCAGGGTCGCCATGCTGACGGCCCATGCGTTGACGCCTGAAGCCCTGAAGAGATCCCACGATCTGGGGGCCAGGGCCTATTTGCCGAAGGACAGACTGGGCGATATCGTCCCGTTCCTCGAGGATATGCTGAAGTACGAATACAAGGCGGGCTGGAAGCGTCTACTCGAAAACATGGAGAGATATTTCGACGACCAGTTCGAACCGGGCTGGAAAAACCGCTCGGGCCTGGCATACTGGTAAGACCGATTTGCAATCGGACCGGTATTCGCCTTTTTTCACACATTCGCACCCGCCGCATGCCGCGTTCGTAGTGCCCCTCTACACTATCGCCCGGCCGGTGCGCGTCGCACTGTCCGCCCGCGGGACCATCTCCCGCAGCCTCGTATTGGCTTGGAGCGCCTGCATATCCACGGACCGGCCCGTCGCTCGTACTCACTAACTTCTTGATTTCCCGTGACATTTTGTTATACTTAAGCGTTTTTGCCTCAAGGAGGGTACGATGAAGAGAGCGATCTTGTGCGCATCGACGGTGGTCTTTTTGGCTAGTCTTATGGGATGCGGATCATCATCGGTCACCGTGAAGCAGGTGGCGAGCCGGGAGCCGCTTGCGCCCAGGGGCGGCGGGACGAGGCCGATAATGTTCAAGAAGATAGTCTCCATAGTACCGAGGGGAAAGATCATAGGCGACATGCAGACGGGGTCCTTTTGTTCCTATAGGGGGCCCCTCTGTTGGAAGAACGAGAAGACGACCGTATCGGATATAGAGCTGGGGGACGCGCTGAGGGAACAACTCCAGAGATCGGGATACACTGTGGTAGGCGATCCCGACGCGCTCTTTGAGGACAGATCGGCAGAGAAGGCGGAGTTCCTCATAGCGGGCAGGGTTAAGGACGTGAATGCGAATATGTGCTATCCGAGGGCCAGGTCTGATGATTGGGTTACGGCAAAAGGCAGCGTCTATCTGGAGGTTGAGTGGGAGCTTTACAGCAAGAAGACGCGGGACGTCGTGTTGAAAGTGACAACCGAAGGGTCCTCGGCCGGCTCGGGAAAGCCTCAGAGCTATCAGGATATCTTCTACCAGGCCTTTGATGCGGCGGTGCGGAATTTGCTTGCGAACACCCGCTTCTACCATCAGGTGGCGCTGGGTAGCGACGTACCGAAGCAGAAGGCCCAGGACGATGCCGGCGTTATCAGGGTGAGGTACAGGATGGTCCAGGATGTCAAAAGGGAGAGCGCCGACCGCGACGGCGTGATCGGCGCCATGCGCAGTTCCGTGGTTACGGTTTTTTCCGGCTCGGGCCATGGCTCCGGCTTTTTGATCTCCGAGGACGGCTACGTGCTGACGAACGAACATGTTGTGGGAGAGGCCAGTTTCGTCAATGTC
>JBEKJU010000377.1:0-3393 GCA_050011095.1 Syntrophorhabdales bacterium | reverse complement strand
TGGGAGCTGGACAAGGAATACATCTATTCGGTGAGGCTCAGGGTTCAGGGGGACGACAAGAAGGGGCTCCTCTCGGACATCAGCACAATCATTTCGTCAAGCAAGGCGAACATCATCAACGCCCAGGTCACGACGTACCCGGACAAATCGGCGACGAGCATCTTCGAGGTAGAGCTTCACAACGCGTCCCAACTTCAGAAACTCACGAAATCGATAATGAAGCTGAAAGGGGTGAAGTCGGTAGAGAGGTTGAGGAGCGCCTGAGGCAACCATGGGCATGGGGGCTCAGCGCGCAGTTACCGGGGCTCAGCGCCCCCTCCAGCAGCGAAGCTGCCGGAGCCTTCCCCCTCAAGGGCGTTTACGATCAACGTTTGCAGAACCAAGCACCAAGGGCTCGGGCGCTGATCTTATGAATGCCGTCCGGTGTCACACGGCCTTTTGGAGGCGTCCCTTCTTGATGCACTTCGTGCAGACGCGTACCCTTTTCGTGGCGCCGTCCTTTACAATCCTTATGCTCTGCAGGTTGGGAAGCCACTGCCTCTTTGTCCGGTTGTGCGCGTGGCTCACGCTATATCCTATCTGCTTCCCCTTGCCGCATATCTCACAAACTCGTGCCATAAAAACCCCGCTCTGTTGGTGATATCCTAAGATTGCCGCTCGCGCGACATGAGAACGCAAAGTGTACTCGCTCCCGGCGTTTGTGTCAATAGAAATCGCCCTGTGGAACCGCAAGGACAGGGGTCGGGACCGACGATAGGGGCGCAATCGCGAAACGAGACGCCTTCCGGATGAAGGGGGGGGTGATAGTCATGGCCGAAGGGGCGGAGGCGATATAGTGAAAAGATGCACAAGTGGTGTTCCGACGATTTGTGATATTATGCACATATTCTATTGACAAAACCCCTCGATTCGACTAAAACTATTCCTGGATTGTCTAGTTGGTCGGAGTGACAATTATCATATAAACCAGAGAGGAGGTTTCGCATGGCGGAACAGGGTTCTACCATTACCAGCATGATGGCGGAAACGAGGAAATTTTCCCCGTCCAAGGAATTCGTCGATCAGGCGTATGTCAAGAGCAGGGAAGAGTATGAGAAGATGTGGAAAGAGTCCGTCGAGAACCCCGAGAAGTTCTGGGGGGGTATCGCGGGCGAGCTTTTTTGGTTCAAGAAATGGGACAAGGTGAACCAGGAAAACTTCGCCAAGGCCGATATCAAGTGGTTTCTGGGCGGAAAGACCAACATCAGTTACAACTGTCTTGACTATCAAATCGAGAAGGGAAAGGGCGACAAGGTCGCCATCATTTTCCAGGGCGAGCCGGATGACGATGTGAAGAAGTATACGTACAAGGAACTGCTGAGCCAGGTCTCCCGGTTTGCCAATGTCCTGAAGAAGAAGGGCGTGAAGAAGGGCGACAGGGTCGCGATCTACCTGCCCATGATCGGCGAGCTGCCTATAGCGATGTTGGCCTGCGCGAGGATCGGGGCAATTCACACAATAGTCTTCGGCGGCTTTTCCGCCGAGGCCCTGAGAGACAGAATCATCGATGCCGGGGCAAATATTCTCATCACCGCGAACGGCTACTGGCGTTCCGGTAAGCACGTTAGCTCGAAAGCCGCCGCGGATGCGGCCTGTGACATGTGTGAGAAAGAGGGCCGCAAAGTCCAGAGCGTGATCGTCGTGAAAAGGCTCGAGGGCTTCGACGTCCCGATGACGGCGGGAAGGGATAGCTTCTGGGGCGACGAGATCGCGGCGTCGGACATAAGCGACACGTGCCCTGCCGAGCAGATGGATGCGGAAGACCCGTTGTTCATCCTCTACACGTCTGGTTCGACGGGCAAGCCGAAAGGTGTCATGCACACGATCGGCGGCTACATGGTCTTTGTCTATGCATCGATGAAGTACATCTTCGACTACAAGGATAAGGATATCTTCTTCTGTTCGGCCGATATCGGCTGGGTCACCGGCCACAGCTACATCGTGTACGGCCCGCTCTCCAACGGCGCCACATCGATTGTTTTCGAGTCCGTGCCTACCTACCCGCAGCCGGACAGGTTCTGGCAGATCATCGAGAAGTTCAAGGTAAGCATTTTCTACACGGCACCGACGGCGATCAGGGCCATCGCCCGGGAGGGCGAGGAATGGCCCGCCAAGAGGGATCTCTCGTCCCTGAGGCTCCTTGGCTCCGTCGGCGAGCCGATCAACCCCGAGGCCTGGATGTGGTATCACAAGAATATCGGCAGGGAAAAATGCCCTATCGTCGACACGTGGTGGCAGACAGAGACGGGCGGTATCCTCATTACGCCTCTTCCCGGTGCATGGCCGACCAAGCCCGGCTCGGCGACGCTTCCCTTCTTCGGGGTCGATGCGGTCGTTTTGAAGCCGAGAAGCTCCGGGTCCGAGCCCGCGGTTGAGGCCGGGGTGAACGAGGGCGGCGAGCTTTGCATAAGACGGTCATGGCCCGGTATGATGAGGAGCGTGTACAAGGACCCGGAAAGATTTTACAATACCTATTTCGTCCAGCAGCCCGGTTTCTACTTCTCGGGTGACGGCGCGAGAAGGGACGAGGATGGCTATTTCTGGCTGCTCGGCCGAGTCGATGACGTCGTTAACGTATCGGGTCACAGGATCGGCACCGCCGAGGTGGAGAGCGCCCTCGTTTCGCACGCGGCCGTGGCGGAAGCGGCGGTCGTTGGCTTCCCGCACGACGTTAAGGGCGAAGACCTCTACGCCTATGTCATCCTGAAGGTCGGCCAGGTGGGGAGCGACGACCTCAAGAAACAGCTGGTAGCCCACGTGAGGAAGGAGATCGGTCCTATCGCGTCTCCCGGAAAGATCCAGTTCGTGCCCGGCCTGCCGAAGACCCGGTCAGGCAAGATCATGAGAAGGATCCTGAGGAAGGTGGCATCGGGCGAGATCGATCAACTCGGCGATACGACGACCTTGGCCGATCCTTCGGTGGTCGACGAGATCGTGAAGAACAGGATTAAGTAAAAATAATACCGGGTTGGATTCAAAGATAAAAGGGAAGGGCGCGCCGGCTGAAAGGCGCGCCCTTCCCAATGCGTTCTTACGGAAGGAGAAACTCCGTCGGGTGGGTGGCCCGACGTCTTCAAGACCTTGCGCGAACCGGCGCCCCCGTCCACGTAAGCCATTATGCGCTACCCCGCAATGAATTTTCGGCTCGCCCACTTATTGCCCACAGGACGCGCCATTCTGTCAACAGGAATTCTTTCTTCGCTTCCGCAACACAATAGTTTGTAAAGACCGGCGGGATTGGTTTACAATGTAAGTGAGAATGGCGGTTCCGGAAAAAAGGGAGGCGGGAAGGTTTACGGTCCTCTATTATGATAGGCCCCTCCCGCCGGTCCCCTTGATAGAGAGGCTTCTCCG
>JBEKJU010000376.1:0-3398 GCA_050011095.1 Syntrophorhabdales bacterium | reverse complement strand
TCCGAGACGGGGCGGGAAGCGGACAAAGCGCGCGACGCAAGGCAATGTTCCCGGCGCTGGAGACGAAAGTAGTCTTTCCCGGAGAGAAAGAGGGCCGTAGGTTCCAAATGCGTTTGCCCTGGTTTTTCACCGGCGACCTATTGCCTCACCCTGCCGCAATCTGCTACACTGCTTCGGGCCTTTCGGGTAACGGGGGCCGCACGCAAAAGGAACATGAAGATATCCGGCGTCCTTTCTCACTGCCAAAAGGCGCTTTCTCCGTATGTGTTGGTATACGGGAGCCCCCGTATCGCCATCATGGCGTTTTTCGGCTTTTCCTCGGGCCTTCCGTTCGGCCTTACGGGTGTCCTCCTCCAGGCCTGGATGACCAAGGCGGGGGTCAATCTCCACACGATCGGCATTTTTTCGCTCATCGGTGTCCCTTACACGATCAAGTTCCTCTGGTCCCCCTTCATGGACCGGTTCGTGCCGCCCTGGCTCGGCAGGAGGCGTGGATGGATCATCCTCGTCCAGCTCGGCCTCCTTTGCGGCATTGCCGCCATGGGCTTTGCCTCGCCAGCCCAGGGGATGATCGTATTCGGGCTCCTCGCGCTCTTTGTCGCCTTCGGCTCCGCATCCCAGGACATCGTTATCGACGCCTATCGGACCGATCTTCTGAGGGAGGAGGAACGGGGCGCAGGGGCCGCGGTATCGGTGACCGCGTGGCGCATCGGCACCCTGGTCTCGGGCGGCCTCGGCCTTATCCTTGCCGACCATATGGGGTGGCAGAATACGTACCTCCTCATGGCGGGCCTCATGGTCATAGGGATCGTGGCGGCCCTATGGGCGCCCGAGCCCGACACGGGGGTTGTCGCCCCCAAGAGCATGCATGAGGCGGTCTGGGGTCCGTTCAAGGATTTTTTCTCGCGCCGCGGCGCCCTCAAACTGCTCGCCGCCATCGTGCTATACAAGCTTGGGGACGCCTATGCCGAGACCCTGTCTACCGCTTTTCTACTCAACCTGAATTTTTCTTTGAGTGACGTGGGGGAGATCAATAAGGTCCTGGGGACGGTTTCGACGATAGTCGGGGCTGCGGTGGCGGGTTCGCTCATGGTTCGCCTCGGACTTTTCCGGTCGCTCCTTTCCTTCGGGGCACTCCAGCTTCTCTCCATCCTGTCGTTTATGGCCCTTGCCCTGGCCGGCAAGAGCTACCCCATGATGACCTTTGCGGTAGCCTTCGAAAAACTGTGCGGCGGAATGGGTACGTCGGCGTTTTTCGCCCTACTCATGACGCTCTGCAACAAGCGTTTCACCGCTACTCAGTATGCCCTGCTCTCGTCGCTGGCCGCGCTCGGCCGGGTCTTTGTCGGCCCCACATCGGGCTATATAGTCGAGTCGATCGGCTGGGCCAGGTTTTTCCTCTTCGCCGCGATCGCCGCTGTGCCGGGCCTGATCCTTCTCTACCTCCTCCGAGGGGAGATCGCGGGGATGACCGAGAAAAACCGGGCTGAAAGCGCCCGTTTTGCCGCTGCCGGCGAGGACGCGACAACGGGGCGGGGCCGTGGGGACCGGACGTAGGGCGCAAGGGAGGCAAGAAAAGGCCGGGGCGATCATTCACTTCGGGGCCGGAGCACGATGATGCCGGGTTTCCCGCTCACATACCGCTTGAGATCCTGATCGATGACCTTTTTCCCGATGGACGACGCATGCCTCAAGAGAACCCGCCTTTCGCCCCGGACTGCTATGCCCACGTGCGACACGTCGAGCCCGTCCGTCTCCGTATATATGCCCACATAATCACCGGTTTCCAGCGTGGCGAACATCTGCTCGTCAATAACGCTGGTGGGAACAAAGACGATCTTTCTCTTGACCGGCGGTATGGTGGGCAAGAAGCATGTCCCGTCACCTTTCCGGTTGAGGATTTTTGTGACGCCTCTCGCCTTTTCCCGTCCTATCCGGTCGGTCACGTCATAGACCCTCGAAGATGCTGCCCAGTCGGTAAAAAAGTGGTTCCTCTCGCCGTACGAAACCCTGCCCGATCTGTACCTAACCATTCTCAGATGGTGCCTGAATTCTTCGAAGGAATGGGAAAATCTCATGGATTCCACGTAGTCGAGATAGGTGAAACAATCGACTGCCTGGAGATTGATGACGAGGACCTCGGGTATGTCGGGCGACCCGATGAGCGTCGACTCCCGGTACCGCACGCCGAGGAAATGACGGGAAATGAAATCTATCCTGGCGGAAATGTCGGCCATGGCCGATGCCGCCTGCAGCATCCGCTCTATCTCGTCGGGGCCCCCAAAGCCGAGGTGCCTTTCTTCTTGCATCCTTGACCGGTAGGCGCGCCCCATTTATGGAGGATATACCCTTTCAATGGTCAAGTCAAAAGATTGCTTCTCTGCCGTTTTCCTTCCTGTTATCTTTTATCATGACGACCCCGGAAGGTTCCGGCAGATGGTGATCACCGACCTCCATACCCACGGTATTGAAGGCCTCGATACACAAAGCGCCGATCCCGATACCATGCTCGGGATAGCAGGACTGCAGGGCCTGGCAGGGGTGGGGGAGATCATCCTCTCGATCTATTCCGGTCCGCTGGATGTGATGCGGGGGCAGATGGCGGCCGTGAAGGCTGCCATGGGGCGACAGGGAGCAGGGCAGGCGCGAATCCTCGGGGTCCACCTCGAAGGGCCGTTCCTGAACCCCGCACAATGCGGCGCCCTCGACCCCGTCACATTTCTCGACCCGGCGGAAGACGTACTGCGCTACCTGATCGAGGGGTACGAGGGAATCGTGCGGATTGTCACGATCGCGCCTGAGAGGGAAGGGGCCCCCGGTCTGATCAGACGGATGGCGAAGGCCGGTATCCGGGTCAACATGGGCCATTCAGAGGCGACCTTTGCCGAGGCCGAGACGGGATTTCGCGCCGGGGCGAGGGGGATAACCCACCTCTTCAACGCGATGCGGGGCTTTCACCATAGGGAACCGGGGATCGCCGGGTTCGGCCTTCTCAGGCGGGACGCCTACGTGGAGATAATCGGGGATCTCGTGCATCTTCATCGGGAGACAATCGAACTTGTGCTGCGGATGAAGGAAGTCGAAAAAATTATCCTCGTTTCCGATTCCGTTCGTGGTACGGGTGTATCTCGCAGGGAAGCCCCGAGGGAGAAGGGGCGGCTCCTCGGGGGCTCGTTGACCCTTGGGGACGCCGCGCGGCGGCTCGTGGAGGCCGGTTTTGACGAGGAACGCATAATGCGGGCCGCAACGGTAAACCCCCGCGCGTACCTCCGGGGCGATTAGGGCTCGGAAGGAAATAAATGAGTCAGATGGCGAAGGATTTTTGGCTGATCGGCGAGGCGCGGAAAGGCCAAATGTACTGGATGTACATGACCTTTTCGCAACGAAGCGGGCGGACA
>JBEKJU010000375.1:0-3434 GCA_050011095.1 Syntrophorhabdales bacterium | reverse complement strand
GAGATAATCTTTTCTCAGCGACAGGCCCTGCATCGCACGATCGTAAGTAGTATCGAAATAGCCCCCGGTGTCGGGATCATGCCAATTGCCCTTGAGATAAGTGCCCACATCTTTCGCATCGGCGTCCGGTCCCTGGTTCCACGTGCCATAGGCAATTTGCGCCTGGTTGTAGCCCTTCACATTCGGGTCCCCGGCAATCTCCCCGGCCTTGTCCCAGGCATGCGGGACCCATGCGCCCATCACCCTGATCTGCGCATCTGGGTCTTTCCTGTGCTCTACGGCATCTATGCCCGGCTCGTAGTTGTCATTGTACCGGTTTACCGCGTCTTCCCATGCATCGTCCGTGAACTGACCGAGGCCATACCCGTGGGAACCGTCGGCCGCACCCTGCGCGTTTGCATCGAAGCCCGATTTGTGCCCCATCACCGTGGTTGCGAATGCTATCTGCGGGTCGGTGAGCCCCATGCTTTTCCACGTCGATACAGCGCGCTCGATCAGGGCATTCTTCTGGTCTTCGGTCACCTTTTTCCTACCCGGTATTTCCCTGATCTGGACGTTGTCCCAAAAAGAGTATGCCATAGCTCTTACCCTCTTTTCAGTCTCTATTCGGTTATCTCAGTAACCGGCTTCCTCCGGCAAGGCGTTTCAACGGGATTTCGATCTATCCTCATATTCATGGCTTCCTTCCACTCTTTCTATAAAGACTCCGCGTCGGGCATATCTCTTCCCTTTGTGTCCTCGACCTACCACAGTTTGCCATTACCCCAAATTCTTGTCAAAGTGACAACCAGGGGTGACAATCAAAGGTGACATGGAGAGATGACAATCAGGGGTGACAAAGGGCGGAAAATCAAAAAAAGGAATTTCTTGCTTCCCATCGCCCGGTTTTTTCTCCAAGCGGGCATGTGCGGTAATCGAGGGAGGATAGTGGAACGTCGGCGCAAACTGAACCCTTTACATGAGTATTTCCATTTGTAGCCTTGCATCTCGACGGAAGGCATCGGCTTCGCCATTTCAGGAAGTACCCAAGAAACGGATAAACCGTAAATAGTCTCCCCTTCGGGAAGAAAAAAGGGGTACGCCACTTTCTTCGCTCTGCCTTCGCAGCGGCTCGGCGAACGGGTAATTACCGGGGCTCGGCGCTCCCTGCGGGGCTGTTGTGCAGGAGTATGGCGTACTCGAAGCCGTCGAGGAGGGCCAGGAAGGAGGCCATGTTGATGTTCTCCGAGACGGCCGCGACGCTCCATACCTCGGTCCCGTCCGTGAAGATGATCGACACCTCCACCGTGGCGGAGGTCCCCGCCTTCGTGTCGTGGATCCTGGAAGAGAAATCGACGAGCTTCACCGTCTGGATGAAGGGAAAGATGGAGACGAGCGACTTCTTGAGCACGTTGGCGAGGGCGTCCACCGGGCCGACGCCCGTGGCGGCCTCGTGCATCTCGCCGTGGTCGGCCTTGATGCTGACCGTCGCCTCGGGGTGGTGGCCGTCGTCGATCAGGCGGTACCTGCCTATGAGCGCAAAGGGCCTCCGGTACGTGTCGAGGGACCGGAGGATATTGAGTTCCTTTGTGGCGTCGCGGATGGTTAGGAAGCGTTTCATGGTTTTTGCTCTTCCAGAAGGAGCTTGTAGTCGATGCTGTCGACGAGGGCCTGCCAGCTCGCCTCGATGATGTTCTCCGAGACGCCGACCGTCTCCCAGGTCCGTACGCCGTCGCTCGACTCGATGAGCACCCGTATGACCGTGCCCGTGCCCTCGCCCGTCGAGAGGGCCCTCACCTTGTAGTCCACGAGGGTCACGTCGCGGAGCACGGGGTAGAACTTGTGGAGGGCCTTTCTGAGGGCGCCGTCGAGGGCGTTGACCGGGCCGTTCCCGAAGGCCGCCGTGTGCTCGATCCGGTCGTCCACCTTGAGCATGATGGTCGCCTCCGACGGGGCGAGGCTACCCACCTGTTTCTCGGCGACGACGCGGAAGCCGATCAGGTCGAAATACCGCCGGTGCGCGCCGATAGCCCGCTTCATGAGGAGTTCGAGGGACGCCTCGGCCCCCTCGAACTTGTAGCCGCCGTGCTCAAGCTCCTTGATGCGCTTGAGGACCTCTTTCGCCGCCTTCCTGTCCTTTTCCATGTCGATGCCGAACTCGGCGGCCTTGTGGAGGACCGTGCCCTCGCCGGAGAGGTCCGAGACGAGGACTCTCCGGCTATTGCCCACGAGGGCGGGGTTGATGTGCTCATAGGTCATCGGGTTTTTCCGGACCGCGCTCACGTGGATGCCCCCCTTGTGGGCAAAGGCCGCATCGCCCACATAGGGCCGGTGCTTGTCGGGTATGAGGTTCGCCACCTCGTCTACGAAGAGGGAGAGGTCCCGCAGGCCCGAAAGCCCGGCCGCCGGCGCGGCCTCACAGCCCATCTTGAGGATGAGGTCGGGGATGATGGAGCAGAGGTTCGCATTACCGCACCGCTCGCCGTAGCCGTTCGTCGTGCCCTGCACGTGGGTGCATCCCGCCCTCACCGCCATGAGCGTATTGGCGACGGCCGTCTCCGTGTCGTTGTGGCAGTGGATGCCAAGCCCGACGAACGGGTGCGCCTTTCGGACCTCGGCGACAAGCTCCCCGATCTCGAAGGGCATGCCCCCCCCGTTCGTGTCGCAGAGGACGACAACGTCCGCCCCCGCGTCGAAAGCGGCCCCGACGACTTTCAGCGCGTAAGCCCTGTTCCCCTTGAATCCGTCGAAGAAGTGCTCGGCGTCGAAGAATACGGTCCTTTCATGCTCCTTCAGAAAGCGGATCGTCCGGTCGATCATGCGCAGGTTCGTATCGAGGCTGACCCGGAGCGCGTCCCTCACGTGGAGGTCCCATGCCTTTCCCACGATGGTCACGTGGGTGGTCTCCGCCCGGATGAGGGCCTGCATGATCGCGTCCCTCTCGGGGGATGCGAGGTCGTTCGGCCTCACGGTGCTCGAAAACGCGACGATGCGCGCATGGTCGAGGCGGCACTTTCTGACCTCGTCGAAATATTCGAGGTCCTTCGGGTTCGATCCGGGCCATCCGCCCTCGATGAAGTCCATGCCGAAGGCGTCGAGCTTTTCTGTGATCCGGAGCTTGTCGTTCACCGAGAAGGCGATATCCTCCGACTGGGCGCCGTCTCTGAGGGTCGTGTCATAGAAGGTGATCACTTTTCTTCCACGACGTCCTCGGCGTCGAGGCCGAAGGCCGTATGGAGGGCCCTGACCGCAAGCTCGCCGTATTTCTCCTTGATGACGCACGATATCTTGATCTCGGATGTGCTTATCATCTCGATGTTGATGCCCTCGTCGGCGAGGAGGGTGAACATCTTCGTGGCGATGCCCGAGTGGGACCGCATGCCGGAGCCCACGATGGATATCTTCGCGATGTCGAGATCGACGGCGACGAGCTTCGCGCCAAGCTCGTCCGCCAC
>JBEKJU010000374.1:0-3456 GCA_050011095.1 Syntrophorhabdales bacterium | reverse complement strand
CCACCAACGCGAGCGTCTTCTTCACGATCTTTCAGACCTTCATGAGCGGCCCGCCGAAGGATGGGAAGCCCAGCCCGTATTTCGGTGAGTATCCTCCTGACTTCTTCGATTTCATCGTCATCGACGAATGTCATAGAGGCGGCGCAAACGACGAGAGCAACTGGCGAGACATCCTCGAATACTTTTCCCCGGCCGTGCAGCTCGGTCTCACCGCTACGCCCAAGCGCAGGGACAACGTGGACACCTACGCGTATTTCGGCGAGCCGGTTTACATTTACTCGCTTAAGGAAGGCATCAACGACGGCTTCCTGACGCCGTTCAAGGTGAAACAAATCTCCACGACCCTCGACGAGTATGTCTACACGCCCGATGACAAGGTGATCGAGGGCGAGATTGAGGCGGGGAAGCGTTACACGGAAACAGATTTCAACAGGATCATCGAGATCAAGGAACGCGAGGCACACCGGGTGAAACTGTTCATGGAGCAGATCAACCAGAGCGAGAAGACGCTCGTTTTTTGCGCCACGCAGGACCACGCGCTGGCCGTGCGCGATCTCGTCAACCAGATGAAGACGGGTAAGGACCCTAACTATTGTCACCGGGTCACGGCTAACGACGGCGAGCTGGGCGAGCAGCATCTACGGGATTTTCAAGACAACGAAAAGACCATCCCCACGATCCTGACTACCTCGCAAAAGCTCTCAACCGGCGTGGACGCCCGCAACATCCGCAACATCGTACTGATGCGCCCGATCAACTCCATGATCGAGTTCAAGCAGATCATCGGGCGTGGCACAAGGCTTTACGACGGCAAGGATTATTTCACGATCCACGACTTCGTGAAGGCGCACCATCATTTCAGCGATCCCGAATGGGACGGCGAACCTGCGGAGCCTGAACCCTGTTCAAAGTGCGGCTGCTACCCTTGTCAATGTGAAAGAACACCGCCACAACCTTGTCCGGTTTGCGGTAAAGTCCCTTGTGAATGCGAAAAAGAGCCCTGCCCAAAATGCGGCCAGCGCCCGTGCGTCTGCAAAAAAAGGGCGAAGGTGAAGCTCGCCGACGGCAAGGAGCGGACCATTCAGCACATGACGTGCACCACGTTCTGGCATCCAGACGGCACCCCCATATCCGCTCAACAGTTCATGGAAATGCTGTTCGGCAAGCTGCCGGAGTTCTTCAAGGACGAAGCCGAGCTTCGCAACATATGGAGCGCTCCCGACACGCGAAAGGAGCTTTTGCAAGGTCTCGCGGAGAAAGGATTCGGCCACGACCAACTGGCCGAGATGCAGAAGATCATCGACGCCGAGAAAAGCGACCTCTTCGATGTGCTGGCCCATGTCGCCTACGCTCTGCCGCCTTTGACACGCGAGGAGCGCGCCGCTACGGCGAAGGTTGTAATAAGCACCCACTTCAACACGAAGCAGCAGATATTCCTCGACTTCGTACTCTCCCATTATGTGAGCGTCGGCGTGGATGAACTCGATCAGGAGAAACTTACACCCCTGCTTCGTCTGAAATATCACAACTCTATTGCCGACGCCGTGGCCGACCTCGGCAGACCGGATGAGATCAATAAGGTCTTCAACGGCTTTCAGAAATACCTATATCAGCAACAGGCCGCAGCATGACTATCATGAACATGCCTGGCATATACAATGCGCCTTATCCTATCGCCATTGCGATATCTTCCATGACGGCGAGTGAGCTTCGGCGGTACCACAGTTGACCGTTCCCGTCGTTTTGCTGTAGGATTTCCCTACGATGAGCCGGGTGCTGAAGAAAGGTAATTACACCGATATTTTGGTCAAGAGTCTCGGAAACACGGTACTGGAGGCGATTCTTCGGGCATATGACGGCATCAAGGAAATCGAGGAAGAACTTCAGAGCATACCGCGCTATCGTGGTAAAAAGGTCGAAGCCCCGAGCGGAGAAACACTGCTGAAAGGGAAAGGAATGCCTGAGTACGCCGGACAAGCATTCGTGCGCATTCTCGGTTGCTTATACGGATTGCAGAAGAAGAAATGCCTCACTGAAAAGGAGGTGCATCGGATCGAGACCGTTGTGGCCCGAGGAATTTCAAGGCACGCCCCATTTTCTCCCTCGCTGGCGACAAGAAAGGGAAATCCACCCGACGTGGCTTTCAATTACCTCGTTTATCTGCTTTACGTGAACATCAAAGCAAAGCGCCACAATGCTATATTCGGCATGGTGGCAGAGTTTATCACTGAACAAGAGCTTGAAACTTCGAGGAATTTGGACTACAAGGCGCTTCATGACAGATTCCTTCGAATGGAAAGGGAATCTCCAGTTCGTCGGTACTTGCGCGTACAAAAAGATTATCCTGACGTTTCTCTCCCTCAATGGGAAAGCCTCTTTGTTCAGGGTTATTGGCAGGCGGTAGACCCGCCCGTAAAACCTTCCAAAGTTTAAAAAATACTAAACATTCTTAAAAAAAAAGTGACGCCCAACTGCATGAAAAATATCCTTTTGGGGTATCGTCTTCCCCTCAGGTATGGAGTATATTCTTAAGATTCATCAGAATCTTGACCGCCCCGTCGAACGTAGCATATAAAGGGGCGGTATGGCGGTAGCTCATCGAAATGGCTTGATGATTTGAAAATTGCGAGTTCCGCTGCAAATTCTTAACGTCGGAGGTGACGTAACATGGAAACTGAAGGAGTCGTGGTCGTGCTCGGCGAAAATAAGGATATTGAGGCGCCGTTGGACCGAGAAGAGGAATCGAGACTCGCCGACCTGGAGGAGCAAATAGAAACTGCGATCAATGCCATCGGCAAAAGGTTCTATCAAATCGGCATGGCGCTTGTTAGCATAAATGAGCAACGCCTATATAGGGCATACGGGACCTTCGACCGCTATTGTGAAACAAAATGGCACTTTACGCGCCAAAGGGTCTATCAATTGATGAACAGCGCAAAGGAGATGGACAAGCTTTATCAGGCCCAGACACCTTCGGGGAACTCCTCTCACTTTGTTTTCGGAGAGGAGGTTCTCTTTGATGCCATCGATGGCAAAAATGTAAAAAATTTTTTACATCAGATGAAGGAATCCCATCTTCATGAACTTAAAGGGCTCAGCGTGGAAGCGAAGTTCGAAGTCTATGACGAGGCATGTCGAACCAGTCCACCAGGGCAGCTCAGGGCGCGGCATGTAAAAGAAATCAGGGCGGCCTTATATCCTGAACCAATTCCAGACTGGGGAAAAAACGAGAAGGGGAAGATCAAACGAAAGCAGTTGCTTGAAGCTCTGGACGCCGTTTTGCCGGGGGTTGCTACCTCAGACAAACAGATGACTGGCCCAAACGCGTTCTCATATTTGGACTCTTTTGTATTCGATGACAAGTGGCTGAAGAGCTACAACGGAAAGATTTGTGTGTCCTACCCTCTTGACACCGGCCTTGTTGGCGCAGTTGCGGCTAAGGAATTCTATTCGGTC
>JBEKJU010000373.1:0-5305 GCA_050011095.1 Syntrophorhabdales bacterium | reverse complement strand
ACGGCATTTATCTTACATTGCTCCATCACGTCTTTGCTCGTGTACCACGTGCCCGTTTCCATGTCCGCCCCCTTGCGGTCCCCTGAGTGAAAAGGGAAGGGCGGTAGGGTTCCGCCCTTGTCGGCCCGTCGGCCTATCCCCCGTTATTGTACCATGGCCCTGTATAGTTCCTGTCTAGTAGACATGAGTTTCCTACCCCTGAAAACAAGGAATACCCTGTCCTCCGGTAATGCCGATTCAGTACCGTGGAGACTCGAAAAGGGTAAAATCGGGAAAGGGTTCGCTACCCCTTGCAGATAACTTCTGAGCCGTAGGTTCCGCGTTCGATTCGCGGCAGGCGCGCTCAATAATTTCAAGGACGTACCGCTATTTCAGGCATGCCCGGGACCCATTCTCGGGCCTTTTTTTGCCATAATTTTGCCATAATTTGCCAAAAATCATCATACCGATGCTTCCCGATCCTTACCGATACTTGCGCGGTAAGCCCCATTGGGACTCGTTGAACAGAATAGACAGCACAGTTGTATATTACTTCTATGTTTAGCTGATCATAGAAGTAACTATGGTGAGATGGAGAAAGTAACTATGGTGAGATGGAGATTATGTTGCGATGCACCTCCAATGCGGGGACTGGCCCGAGAATACGAAGTTATTCGCTTCACATATCTCCTATAGGGACTCCAGCCATTTCAGCAGGTCTCGCGAGAGAGGTTTGCCGCGCTTCTTGGCTCTGGATGGAGTACCTACGCGCTCCAGCGCTTTTCGCCTCATTTCCATATCCGTCTCCACGTAGACCTCGGTTGATTTGATATCGGCGTGTCCGAGGATATCCCTGATGGTAACCGGCGGTATTCCCGCCTGCAGGAGGTGCATGGCCTTCGTATGTCTCAGCGAGTGGGGACTGATGCCGGGTCTTCCCAAGAGAGGAATCTCTTGCTGGGCAACGGCGAGGTATTTTTTCAACACATACCGTGCGCCGTGCCTCGAGAGTTGCTGTCCGTAACGATTTAAGAAACAGGGGGCGTCTTTATGCCCTTGCTCGGCCAGAAAATTGCTGACAAGACGAGCGGTCTGGGGGAGGAGAGGGCAAAGGCGCTCCTTGCGCCCCTTTCCGGTCACGCGCACGAAGGCGGGTTTCTCCAGACGAAAGGCGGAGGGTTTAAGGTCAAGCAGTTCCTGTACCCTGGCGCCTGTATCATAAAGCAATGCGATAAGGACGTAATCGCGCTCGCCCCTTGCTGTGTTGCGGCTTACATGGTCAAGAAGGCTTTTCATCTCTTCTTCGGTCAGATAGCCGAGCGACCGCCTGGTAGTCTTCTTGAAAGGTATTGCAAGAACTCTTTGACAGAAGGAGGCGAGTGCCGGCTCGCGGCTTAGGACGTAGCGGAAGAAAGAGTGGATGGCGGTCAGACGCAAGTTGCGGGTCTGTACCGTGTTTCCCCTTTCCTTTTCGAGGTAGTTCAAAAACTCAAGGATAACATCCACTGAGAGATCTTCGAGCTCCAGGCGATCGATAGTGCGGCTGCGCAGCTTGGCGGCAAAGCAGAGAAACATTTTGAGGCTGTCACGGTACGCCGTGGTCGTATGCCGGCTTGCATTGCGTTCTTTCCCAAGGTGGACCATGAAAAAATCCGTGACCAATGTTGAAAGTACGGCGGCAGTCATACTGTTCTCCTTTCTTCGATAAGATGTCCGAATCTCTCCTGATAACGGCCCAATACCACGCCGAGGAGGTCTTCGGTCAGGCGGAGATAATACTGGGTACTCGACAGGCCGACATGGCCCAGGTAGGTGGCGAGGAGCGGCAATAAAGCGCCGAGGTCGGCGCCCTGCTTATACCACAGCATCATCCTCAGAATCGCATAGGAGTGCCTTAGATCGTGCAGGCGAGGCCCTTTGCCCTTTCCTTCGTAGGGGATGCCGGCCTCCGATAGAACCTTCCGGAACGAGAGTCGCAACGCATCCGCGGTATACCGGGAACCTTCGCGTCCGGGGAAGAAGTAGGCCTCTGGAGGCCGCACACCCAAATGCCGATCCACAAGAAGCCGGCACTGCTCCATCCGGTCGGTGACATCCCCGGCCAAGGGCACGAGTCTCGACTTTTTGAATTTGCCCTGTCGGATCCTGACGACCCCGGTGGAAAGGTCAACATCCTCAAGACGCAGGGACAAGACTTCTCCCACCCGCATGCCCGTCAGGTAAAGGGCCAGAAGCATCGTTCCATGCACTACCTGGCATAGAGAAGCCTGCCCAGAGGTGAAGAGGCACGCCTGCAAAAACCGCTTTCCTTCGTCGCGGGTCAGGATGCGCGGTATAAAGGGCTTATGACGAATGCCAAGAAAGGATCGAGGAGGGATGGCAGTCCTTGGTTCCTCCAGAGATAGGTAACGGCAGAACTGTCTCATAAGAGTCAAACGGTGCATGGCGTTCTTCTCCGTGAGCGTTACAAATGCCCTGATGACGGAATCAGTGATGACGGGATCGGCGGGGGAAAGGTGCAAGGCGAAGAACCGGTCCATAACGCGCAGATCCCTCCCTCTCAAATCGTAGCGATATCCGGCAGCGCATTTGAACTGTTGGAACCGCCGCAGGTGAGAGGCTAAGGGCGACGTGAAGGTTTTCTCGCTCATGAGAGCACCTCCGCGATCGACAGAGAGGCGGAACAGAGGGCAGGTACATCCACCTTCGTATAGACAAACGTGGAATTCATCGTGGCGTGCCCCAGAACGTCGCCAATTGTTTTCATGGGGATTTGGGCCCGAAGCATCCTTGTGGCAAGGGTGTGGCGAAAGAGATAAAGTCCGCGCGAACCGCGACGTCGGTCAAGACCAGCCCTGTGGAGGGCCCTGCGCATGACCTTATAGAAACAGGCCTTAGGCGAGTATGGCTCGATCGGTGGTTCATGACGGACAAAGATGTTCCGCACAGGCGTGGAAGGACGTCCTGCACGAAGGTAATCGATAAGCGCCTCCGATACCTCAGTCAGGAGCGGCAAGATGACATTCTTGCCCGTTTTGGACTGACGGAACGCGATATAGTTCTCGCGCCAGTGAATATCATCGAGACGGAGCTGGCGGATATCCGAAGGGCGCATCCCATATCGCGCTGCCAGCAGAATGACGGCATAATCCCTCCGTCCCGTGGGACTCGACCGATCTATATGGCTCAGCAGTTTATCGAAATCAGATTCTGTCAAAACATCAGGAAGCCGCGCATAGCGAAAATATTTTGCCGCTCCCACTGCGAGCGACAAGTCACACTGCAGCCCGCCATGGCTGAACACATACTTCAGGAAGCACCGAACATTGCTCATGCACCAGAGCCAGGTGGATGGTCTGCGGCTGCCGCGATCACTGCAGAAATCGTGGATATCATGAAAGTTGAGACCGTATAGGTTACGGATGCCCCTTTTGTCGACGAACTCCGTGAACTCGCGCAGGGCAGAAACGTTACAACGTAGAGTCCCCTCTGATAGTCCGCGGTGCTCACGGAGGAAACGCAAATAGGGAACGACCCATTCATTGAATATCTCTATGGGCGGCTTAGCAGGTGCGTGAATCCTTCGGATGTAATTGCCTTGGCCATCGGCTTCGATGAAGATTCTAAGAGCAGTCCTCACAGGGCGGAGCCCCCGACTTCCTTCTGGAAGCCGCCGTCGCAGGTAGGTCTCCACATCCGCCACACGGAAGCTGGACGGGACGTCCAGGCCCGCATCTTCGCAATACTTCGTGAATCGAAGCCATTCCCGCACCCTGGCTCGGATACGCTGTTCGCGGTATCCGAGGGCTTTTAGCCGCCCGGTGAGCAAGTCGATCCGATCCCGATACCGGCACTTCTCGTAGAGACTTACGCTCAGAGGGATATTATGTGAAGCATTTTGTTCAGGCCGTCGCAGAACTGGCCGGCCTTAGAGGCGGGACGTCAGGGCCATCTTACCATAATCTCCATCTTACCATAGTTACTTTTGACCATCGGTTCTTGAGGGACTCTCTATGCGGCAAGTGAACCAACAGCGGGCGGAGAGGATTGGAGGATATGCGACCCGGAGGCGCGAAGAAATGGCAGAAGCGGGCTGGGCTCCGATGGGTGATGGTTCTTGTCGCAGATGTGGGACTACAGCGCAAGACCAATGTGAGGAGTCATTACTTCAAGTATTTGTTACGAAAAGGTCCTTAAATGACCTATATCATTAATGAATGTATCAATGATTCAACATTAGACTTTCACTTTAAGAGTGGGCGCCCGCAGGCGTAACCGCTCATATTATTCTGGCCAATGTTTCTTGCAGTGTCCCTGACCAGACTGCAAAGTAAAATGACGGAATTCTTGGAAATGAAGAGATATCTTCCAACAAGCTGGACAGCAGGTTAGCTCCTCCTCACAAAAAGTGGCCCTTCATGCCGTTTTTCGGATTATTCTCTGTCAAGTTGGTTGATTGAAGTGGACCTTGCTTAGAACTGACAAAGATGCATAATAATGACTGTATAACATACAGCAAAAGGGTGACGCCATGAATAGACATGTTGCCTTTACGTTGCGTTTCGACCCCCCAGAAAAAAAGGGCGTTCCCCCTTTCGGGAAGAAATTGCCCTTAGAATGACTTTTTATTCTATGCCGCAATTCGAAGGACCACCTCACCCTTCTCCGTGATCACTTTCACCAAGTCCGGCCCCTTGCTGATCGCCTTCACCCCGTAGGGGTCGATCCCCGCAATCCTCAGTCCTTCAAGGAGATCCGCCAGCTCGTAGACTCCGGACACTCCGGCGATCTGCCTGTCGACGGTTTTTCGGTACGCCGCGCGCTGGGTATCGTAGGTGTCCCCATCCGAGCTTTAAAGATAGGCACGGAATACCGCCTCCTCGATCGTTCTGAAGGCGTCGGGTGAATTTTTGTAGTAGACGTTTACGTCATGATTCTCATCGAAGACCGCGAGAATCCCTCCGCGGCGCCAGACGAATTCCCTCTTGTTGGTGGCCTGCGAAGTAATTGTCGCGTCTATCACCTTGTCTTCCACCTGGAGCCATGAGGGCCTCCTTTCCGGAAGCTCGGCTCCCCGTAGCGTTCCTTCGGGGAGTATGGGCCCCGCCGTCAGCTCGTCGTCTTCTTCCCACACGGTCTTCCCGTCTATGACAAGGCGAAGTCTCTCGTTGACGAGGACATCACCCGGCCGCACGGCTCTGAAGGGCGAAGCTTTGCCACACCCTTTTCATGCTTCTTTCGCCAGGATTTCTTTGTGACGCTGATGGACTGCCCGAGGGTCTCGACATCGATGGATTCGAAGCCTATGAGAACGAGCTTCATGCCG
>JBEKJU010000372.1:0-3461 GCA_050011095.1 Syntrophorhabdales bacterium | reverse complement strand
TTGTCCGCCCGCTTCGTTGCGAAAAGGTCATGTACATCCAGTACATTTGGCCTTTCCGCGCCTCGCCGATCGGCCAAAAATCCTTCGCCATCTGACTCATTTATTTCCTTCCGAGCCCTAAGTTTCGGGGTTTCCCGCCCTTTCAAGGCCGGCCCTCCGCCCGGTCGAACTCCCTCTTGTGCAAGAAATAGATGATATGGACTAAGCCGCCGGTCCGAAGTATTCCGGGAACCATCCGATGTCCGTGCTTCGCCGGTGAGGTGGCGTGCAACATCAGGAGTCAGGACATACAATTCAATATAGGGGCAGAAAGAACCACGGTGCATGAAGTTGCGGGATGCTAAGGTCTGTAATGTCTTGACGGAAAGGAGGCTCGGATGCTTTGGACCATTTTTGTTATTTTACTTATCCTATGGCTCCTGGGATTGGTGAGCGGCTACACTATGGGTGGGGTCATTCATATCCTGCTGGTGATCGCCATCATCGTCCTGGTTGTCCGGCTTGTTCAGGGACGGAGGGTGCTTTAGCGACGCAGACCCTTGAAGGGGGAGGCGAGGCATTTAGAAAGGAGGTGGGCGGCAGGTCCGGGAAGACCTTGCGAATGGCGCGACATCTTTGGCCGAAAAGCTCTCGTAATCAACCATTTTTACCATCAAATTTATTAAAGAGGAGTAAACCGTTATGAAAAAGAGGAATGTGTTTATCTACTATCTGGTCCTTCTTATGCTCGTCGCCACCTTTGCGGCTTGCGCATCGACACGCACACACGAAAGCACGGGCGAATACGTGGACGATTCGACTATCACGACCAAGGTAAAGGCCCTGCTTGCGGAAGATGATTTTCTCAAGTCGTTCCAGATCGGCGTCGAGACTTACAAAGGCGTTGTCCAACTGAGCGGCTTCGTTAATTCTCAACAGGCCGTCTCTAAAGCGGGCGAAATCACAAGAAGCGTCAAAGGAGTCAGGTCCGTAAAGAATAACCTGATCGTGAAGTAGGCGACCGACGCCCTCTAAACGGATGGAGCACGGCCGAAAGAGGTGGCCGGGGCTGCAAGAAAAGGGTAACGAAGGGGCAACGGCGGCTTTGCGGAAGAAGTGCTATCTCTTCGAGAGGGGACGCACCGGGAGGAGTCCTACCCCTCGGTGCTCACATCGGGCGCCCTGGGCCTTTCGCCAAGTTTGGCGGACCTCAGTCGTCTGTTTCTAAAAACAAGAGAGGGAGGTCAATTAATCATGCCTTTAATTCACGTGGTGGTTGTCCTGATCGTGGTCGGTGTTCTTCTCTGGCTCGTCAACCGTTTCATACCAATGGCGGGTTCCATTAAGTCGATCCTGAACGCCGTTGTGGTCATTGCCGTTGTCCTGTGGCTTCTGAGCGTCTTTGGCGTTCTCGGTTCACTCTCCAGTATCCATGTGGGGAAGTGACTGCACCGCCTGAGTTCGGCGCACATGGGGCATGATCGCCGCGGGTCCGTTCTACCCTGTCCGGGGAGGGGGACCGACCGAAAGGACGTTTCTTATACACCCGATCAGGGCGCCGGCCCAACACCAATGATTAAGACATAGGAAGGGAACATGTCGAGAAAAGCCCAAAGGGCGCCAAGAGATTCCCGCATGGGGGCCACACCCGGCGCAGAGGGTGTAATCTTTCGCGTATGGGCGCCCCATGCCGAAAAGGTTTACGTGACCGGAACGTTCAATGAATGGAGCAAGACCTCAACACCTCTGGCCGCAGAGGAGAACCGTTGCTGGTCGGCTGACGTGTCGGAAGCAAAGGTGGGAGATGAGTATCGATATTTGATTCACACCCCCACTTATTGGAATCTCCCTCCCCTCTCCCGTATTGACCCTTATGTCAGAAAGGTGACCAACTCGATCGGCAATGGAGTTGTCTATGACCCTCAAGCCTTCGACTGGGGTGATGATGCCTTTCACATGGCAACGGGGAATGAACTTGTCGTTTACGAGATGCACATCGGCACCTTTCACGTGAAAGAAGAGGGGCAACCGGGTACGCTGGATGGCGCCGTTGAAAAACTGCCCTACCTTCGGAAACTGGGCATCAATGCCGTGGAATTGATGCCGGTAGCGGAGTTTTCGGGCGACTTTTCGTGGGGCTACAATCCAGCGCATCCCTTTGCCGTTGAGAATGATTACGGCGGGCCGGACGCACTCAAGCGATTTGTGAAGGCGGCCCATGAGCATGGTATCGCGGTGATCGTTGATGCCGTCTACAACCACTTTGGCCCCTCCGATCTTGATCTATGGCAGTTTGACGGGTGGAGCGAAAACGGGAAAGGGGGAATCTACTTCTATAACGATCGTCGCTCGAATACACCCTGGGGCGAGACGCGCCCCGATTACGGTCGGGGCGAAGTGCGCCAATACCTGCGCGACAACGCGCTGATGTGGTTCGAGGAGTACCACGCCGACGGCTTACGCTGGGACATGATAATCTATATCAAAAGCATCGACGGTAATGAGGACGATCCTGATAGTGACATTCCCGAAGGCTGGAGCCTGATGCAATGGATCAATGTGGAAATCCAACAACGTTTTCCAGACAAGATCAGCATCGGAGAAAGTATGAGGAATAACCCCTGGGTCATTAAGGATGTAGGGGCGGGCGGCGCGGGTTTCAATGCGCAATGGGATGCCGAATTCGTTCACCCCGTTCGCCGGGCCGTCATCATCCGCGATGATAACCAGCGCGATCTGGGGGCGGTCAGTAGAGCGATCGAGCATCGCTACGACCTGGACGTCTTTCGGCGGATCATTTATACCGAGTCGCACGACGAGGTCGCCAATGGTCGGTCCCGCGTGCCCGAGGAGATCTGGCCCGGTAAGGT
Source organism: Syntrophorhabdales bacterium (assembly GCA_050011095.1). GTDB lineage: Bacteria > Desulfobacterota > Syntrophorhabdia > Syntrophorhabdales > WCHB1-27 > JBEKJU01. Next base: position 612 of record JBEKJU010000372.1, on the reverse strand, counting down.
GGACAGCTGGTTTTCCAAGAAACGCTCTACGTTGGGCGGCGCTCTTGTTCTTTCTTCTCCGGGGATCCCGATGATTTTTCAAGGGCAGGAGTTGCTGGAAGATCGCTGGTTCCAGGATACAGTCCCGATCGACTGGTCCCGAGCCGAGGACGAGCACGGCATTCTCGGGATGTACCGGGATCTGATCGGCCTACGGCGCAACCTGTCGGGTGTGACGCGGGGGTTGTGCGGTCAAAATCTCCATATCTATCATTTTGACGATGGGGCCAAGCTCATCGCCTTCCATCGCTGGGACAAACAGGGCCCGACCGATAGCGTCGTTGTGGTCGTGAATATGACGAATCAGAACCGCGACGGGTATCTCATCGGTTTCCCCCGGGCCGGATTGTGGAAAACGCGCTTCAACAGCGACTCCTACAAGTACGACCCGAACTTTTACAATCATCCGACGCCCGATGTCGAAACTCGTGAAGAAGGAGCCGACGGACTGCCCTGCTCGGGTGAAATCAGCGTCGGGCCATACACGGTGGCAATATTCTCGCAGGATGCATAGGATCTATCGTTCTTGCAGTGGCGGGTTGATCGAAGAATGGCGTCCCTTGCTCATGCCGC
>JBEKJU010000371.1:0-4086 GCA_050011095.1 Syntrophorhabdales bacterium | reverse complement strand
CAAAAGGAAAAACGTCCCACGTAATCTTCCCGTCCTTGTACTCCTCGGCCATCGCCTTCACCAGGTCTACCAGGATTCCCTTGTCCTTTGACTCTACGAGGGGGGGAAGCTGGGGCAAACTCACCTTCAAGTCCCTTGCTTCCGCCGTTGCCAGAACAAGGCAGAAACAGGCCACCGCCATAATCAAGCATTTACTGATTCTTCTCATTTATAGCCTCCTTTTTTGTTATTTTACCGTTTGCTTTATCATCCGGGATTGACGGACCGATCCGGGGTAGTGAGGCCACCTTCGTGCGCGATCGAGGAAAGATCAGCCACTCTTCAAACCTGTCGCATTCTTCTGTCTTGCAAACATTCCGTGCCTTCTCCCTTCCAGCAGCTTTCGGAATCCTGAATAGCATTATCGGCGCACAAGCGCACCTCTTAAGCGTCATGAGCTTTCGCCATCTCGCGTCAGCAACGAGAGGCAGGGGGACATTCGTTCATTGTGTTGCTGTTATCCTGCGCGCAGCCTCACGAGCGCAGAAGGGCGCGGGGCATCTCCGATCGTGCGGTCGGCCGGCCGAAGGAAAAGAAATAGAGAGGGACATGCTCGCGAATCAGCACAGCGAGACTGGGGGGTTGGCCGATCGGCGAGGCGCGGAAAGGCCAAATGTACTGGATGTACATGACCTTTTCGCAACGAAGCGGGCGGACAAAAAGACGAGCCAGATGGCCCATTTATTTTCTGACGAGCCCTAAATCCCCGGTATCAGCCGTATCGGTACTGCACGCCGAATTCGCCCCTCGGGTAATCCCACGAGACGGCGCCATGGATGCAGGCGATCATGCACGTGCCGCATTCGAGGCAGCCCGCGTACTCCACGACCATCTCGCCCGTCTCACTGTTCCGCGAATAGAGGTGGCCGGGGCAGACGGCGATGCACCAGCGCTCGTCGCAGCGGGCGCATCGCTCCTGATCGAGCCTGATATGGCCCTCACGGTCGTTCTTAATGGCGTCAAGGGCGATCTTTTCTTCTAGTGTCATCTATATCCGCCTCAGGCGCAGGAAATCCTTCAACCCTTCCCAGGTCAGGACGTGCTTGCGGGCAATCTCCCAGGCGGTGCCGGAGAGCGTCGCCTTGGGTCCGTCGGGCACGGTGAAGAGCGCCTCGAAAAGCTCGCACAGGAACTTTGGGTAGACCGTAAAGAGCCGGGGGTTTTCCAGCGCCTCCCGCGAATGGCGGAAGGTTGCCATATCGGTCATGACGAAGCTCTCCCTGAGCTTTTTCTCGTATAGAGAGAGAAATTGGGCCGACGTGTCCCCCTTTGTCAGCGCCTCGTCCGCGACCTCGGCAGCCAGGGCGCCCGAGGCAATGGCAAATTCCATGCCCCTCACCGTCAACCCCAGGTTCAGGGCAAATCCCGCCGCATCACCCGCGACGAGCATCCCGCCCGTGTAGAGCTTCGAAAGCCCGCCGATCCCCGCTTCCGAGATGACATGGGCGGCATATTCCCTCAGCTCACCGCCCTTTATCCATCGCCGGACCTCCGGCCTCGCAATGAAATCGTCCATGATCCGGTGTGATTCGAGGCCTCGGCCCTGTTTCATCAGGGCATCGATACTTATGACGATGCCCACCGAGAGGCTATCCCTATTCGTATAGAGGAAGCCGCCCCCGAACATGCCCTTCGTCACGGCCCCCATGAAAAGGCAGGCGGCGCCTTCGCCGGCATCCAGCCCGAACCGGTCTTCTATGATGTGCCCGTCGAGCTTGTAAAGCTCTTTTATGGCGACCGCGTGGTCGCCGGGCGCGGGTTCGGCCCGCAAGGCCGCCTTGCGGGCCATGAAAGAAAGGGCGCCGTCGGCCGCGATGACGATATGGGCAGGTATCTCCTCCTCCCCTACCTTCACGCCTGCCACGCGGCCATCCTCCCACAGGAGGTCGTCGACCCTCCTTCGCGGGATCACAAAGCCGCCTTTCTCCATGACCTTGCCGGAAAACCAGTTATCGAAGGGCGCCCTCAGCACGGTGTAGCTCATGGGGGGCTCGCGGCGCCACGCGCCGGTGCCGGCCTCCATCAGGACCGAGGCGTCCTCGTCGAGGACGGCGATCATCTCCTTGACCACGCGGCGCTCGAAGGGCGCCTCGCCGGCGATCTCGGGAAGGTAGCGCCTGACCGGCGCCGCGTACATCCTACCCCCGCTCACGTTCTTGCTGCCCGGCGCATCGCCCCGTTCGAGGAGGATCACCTGCCTGCCCGCCGCAGCCAGCCGGTAGGCGGCCGCGAGGCCCGCGAGCCCCCCGCCGACGACGACCGCCTCTATCTTCTCCATGGACGACATCGTCACGTGCCCAGCTTCTTCCTGAACTCTTCCGTCAAAGCGGGCACCACCTCGAAGAGATCACCGACTATCCCGTAATCGGCATACGTGAATATGGCCGCGTGAGGGTCCTTGTTGACGGCAAGCACGACCTTCGAGGTATCCATGCCCATGATGTGGTGGATCGCGCCCGAGATGCCCGCGGCGATATAGAGCTTGGGAGAGACGGTCTTGCCGCTCTTGCCAACCTGGTCCTCCTGGTCGCGCCATTTGGCGTCGACCGCGGACCTCGTGGCCCCTACCACGCCGCCGATCACCCGGCTCAGTTCTTCGAGGAGCCTGAAATTCTCGGCCGACTTCATCCCATGGCCGCCGGAGACGATGACGTCCGCCTCCCTCAGGTCGATCTTGCCCTTTGCCTTTTCCTCCGTGCCGACGACCTTTGTTCTCACCCGGCCGGGCGAGATGCCGACCTGTTCCTCCACGTATTCTCCCCTCTTCTCCCCCGGCGGGACAATGGGAAAGGAGTTCGGCCGGGTGGTGACGAGGGCCGGCCAGGCGCGAAAGACGACCTCGGTCAACACCCTTCCGCCGTATATGGGTCGCACGAAGGTCATCGGCTCGTCAAGCCACCGGGCCGCCGTCACATCGGAGGCTATACCCGTATCGAGGAGGACCGCCACCCTCGGCATGAAGTCACGGCCTATCCGCGTGGCCCCCGCAAGGACGATTTTCGCCCCTGTCTCGCGCGCGCATGCCGCAACCGCCAGGGCGTATCCTTCGGCCGTATACACATCCAGGACCGGATCGGTTATGTTGATCAGCTTCTCCACGTAGCCGCGAAGCGTCTCCACCACGGCCGGCGGCATCTGCCCCAGGACCGCCGCCTCGACGGTGAAACGTCCCGTCTCCGCGAGCTTCATGCCCTCGCTCAAAAGCTCCAGAGACGCCTTTCTCGGCGCATTCTCCTTCAGCTCAACAAAGATGAGTATCTTTTCCATCCTCGCCCCCTGCCTAAATGACCCTTTCGACGTCCACTAGAACCCTGACCGCCTCCGTGGCCGCCTCGCGGGGCTCCCCGGGGATAAGACGCACCTCGGGCCTCTTTTTGGGCGGCACGTACCGCCCTATCGTGACCTTCGAGCCGGCCTCGCCCCTTTGGCCCGGCTCCACGCCAAGGCCGTCCGCCGTCATCCGCGGTATGACTGCCCTCATCGCCTTCATGACACCCGTAATGGGGGCGGTTCTCGGCTCGTTCAGGCCCTTCTCCACGACAAAAACGGCGGGGAGGCCAACCTCGATTACGTCCCTGCCCCCCTCCGTCGCGCACTCGGCCCGCGCGATCCCATCGCCGATGTCGAGCTTCAATATGCCTCCCACATGGGGCACGTCCAAAAACTGCGCGACCATCGCGCCGACCTCGCCCCGGTCGTCATCGATGGCCTGCCTCCCGCAGAGCACGATATCGAAGGGTTCCCGCGCCACTGCCCTGCTCAGGGCAAGGGCCGTGCTATAGCCGTCTCCGTGGAGCAATGCCTCATCGTCGATGAGCATTGCCTCGTCCGAGCCCATGGCGATGCCGTTCCTCAGCACCTCGATCGCCCTCTCGGTGCCCAGGGTGATAACCTTCACCTTTCCTCCGTGTTTCTGCTTTATTCTCAGCGCCTCCTCAAGGGCAATGTCGTCGAAGAGGTTTGCCGTAAATTTCTGCTCGACCTGAAGCCCCCCGCCATCGTCGACTATCTCCACAAAGGCCTCGGGATCGGGGACCTGCTTCACGA
>JBEKJU010000370.1:0-4558 GCA_050011095.1 Syntrophorhabdales bacterium | reverse complement strand
CAGGCGGCGTGGATAGGAACGGTCTTCTCGGGCATAAGCGCCATGACCCTATCTCCCCTGGGACTCCAGTACGTCCCCATTACAAGGGTTGAAAACATGTGCGCCACAGGGTCCGAGGCCCTGAGGGCGGCGAGCTATGCGATCGCGGCGGGCGTATGCGACATAGCGCTCGCGATAGGTGTGGAAAAGCTGAAGGATTCCGGGCAAACGGGGGTGAAGGGTCCCGCGGTGCTCGGAGATAATCCTGATGGAAGTTCGTCAATCGGTTCCGGATACAGCGCCCCGGCATCCTTCGCATACCTCGGAACACGGTATTTCCATCACTACAACCTGGAACGTGATGAAGGGAAAAGGCTGCTTGCTGAAATTGCCGTGAAAAACCATTATAACGGCAGCCTGAGCCCAAAGGCCCATTTTCACAATATACTGACCGTGGAGCAAGCGATCAAGGCGCCCATTGTAGCCTGGCCCCTCGGTCTATTTGACTGCTGTGGCGTGAGCGACGGGGCCGCGGCAGCCATAGTCACAAGGGCCGACCTGGCCAAGAACTTCAGGGCCGATCCCATCTACGTGAAGGGACTGGGCATCAGCGCCGGAGCCCGCCAGGGCTCCATGAGACAGGATTACGATTATGTCCACATAGACGAGAATGTTTTTGCTTCACGCCATGCATATGCGGAGGCCGGAATAAAGGACCCGCGCAAGGAAATAAGTGTCGCCGAGGTACATGATTGTTTTACCTGCCATGAGCTGATCATTTATGAGGACCTGGGATTTAGCCCGAGAGGCGGGGCAAAGGAAGACATAGATGGGGGAACGTTCACCCTGAAGGGGGAGCTTCCGGTCAATACCGATGGCGGGCTTAAATGCTTCGGTCACCCCCTTGGGGCGAGCGGTCTGCGCATGATGTATGAAGTCTACAAGCAGTTGCAGGGCAAGGCAGGCCCACGGCAGGTGAAAAACCCGCGTTTGGGACTGACCCACAATCTTGGAGGAAATCCGGGCGCGGGCGTAGGATGCTGCGTAGTCGTAGGAAATGAAAAGTAATATTGGGCAGCTTTATCTTCGGCGCCATCCGCGCCTTCGGCGTGGGTGGCGCCCCTTGAATGCGACTTGGTATCATTCCATCGACAAATGCGCGGACATCTCCGATAGTTCGATTTCCTTCACACCGTCCGGCCCGAATCTCAGGACTTTGCCGCCGAAATCTCCCTCGTCGATTTTCCCCTTTACCCATTTGTCCCAGGACTCTCTCTGGGCAGAGACGATCGAAGTAAAATCTCCGGGCTGTCCAAAGCGGGACAAGGCCTCATCCTCTATCCACACGCAATAGTTACTCCTCTTTTTCCCCTCTTCTGAAACAACATAAAAGTACTGGAAGTGCTTGCTCCCCGGTTTCAGCCCGTCTTTGATCTGATAGTTTTTGTAGGACCATTGGTTTTCCATCGCCCTTCTCCTTCTGTCACGGGTTTATTCAAGTGGAAGTGCTGCGGTGCTGATGATCGCGATTTGGAAGGGTCTCCCCGGCTGACAAATCAAATGTCTCTCATAAGTTATTTTAATACCATGCTCCTCCGGAGGCAATCTCACCTTCTCCCGTCGATCACGAGCTGTCGGGATTAGACCAAGAATTTCATGGAAGGACTGACGGCCGTGGGTTAGAATAGTGAAGACCGTCAGATGTTGCAAAAGGCTTTTCCGGCCGGGGTCTTCCGGTCGCACGCCCCATAATGAGGGAGGTAAATCGTGTCACGGTTCATGGATCAGAAGATGGAGCCCGCCTGTGGGCACATGAGCGGCGTCCGCGTCCTTACGTTTCCCGATGGTAGCCAGACCGGCCTGATCGGCCTGAACGGCATCTTCGAAACAATGCAGCAACAGGGCAGAAGTCCCGACGAGGGGACCGCGGCCGAGATAGTCGAAAAACTGGCGGCAGCCAACTATATCCCTGCCCAGTCCCGAAGGGAGTATGAGAATCTCCTCCTGCTGGAATACCGGAAATTCCTCGGAATGCGGTCAAGGACGCCGCAACTGAAGGAGACCGGCGAAGGAGAGAAGCGGGCGGCGCGGATGACGGGATTTTTCGGGCGATTGTTTCGAAGGCTGCGATAGTCCGGTCACTGACAGGCAGGCCCCCGACCTCGTCACGTGGTATTCCCGATCCACGGACACGCTACCCGTCCCGCCAGAATTTGCCTGCAAGGAGCATCGTCAGGCCCTGCACGCAGAGTATGATCGCCACGCTCCCCGGCCATCCGGTCTGCCTCCAGAGAAAACCGGGCAGAATCGAGCCCGCTGTGCCGCCGAGGTAGTAGAATGAGACATAGAGCCCCGCGGCCGAGGATCGGGCCTCCAGGGCGGCGCTGCCCACATGGCTCGACGCCGCGGACTGGCACGCAAATACGCCCGAGGATTCGAGCGCGAGGCCCGCGATGATGACGGGCACGGAGTGGATCAGGGTAAGGAACATCCCCGTCGCGGACATCGCGACGGCCCCCATGAGCGCCCTGCGGTGGCCGATGTGGTCCATGACATGGCCCGCAAGGGGCGTTATGACCGCGCCGATGAGGTATACGCCGAAAATCGATGACAGAGCGGCAGGCCCAAGGAAGAAGGGCCTGTCCGCCAGGTAAAAGTTCACATAGGTGAAGGCCGCGACCAGGCAAAAAAGGACGCTGAACCCTACCGCGTAAGTCGAAAGAAGCTCGCGATTCCTCATGTGCGCCCGGATGGAGCGGAGTGCCGCCGCAGCGTTGCGTTGACGGACGAACTTGCGCGAGCGGGGCAGAAGCCACCACGTTGCAAGGCCGACCGCGAAGGTGACGGCCCCGAGGATGGCGAAGGCCGCGTGCCAATTCCACCAGGATGCGACGAGGCCGGTAATGAAGCGTCCGGCGAAGCCGCCGATAACGGTACCGGTTACGTAGGTCGCCATGGTCGACCCGACCAACCTTGCCTGCGATTCTTCACTGATGTAGGCGATAGTCACCGCAATAATGCCGGGGATGAAGAAACCCTGGAAAAAACGCCAGATTATGAGCTGGTGGAGGGTGGAAGCCGTGCCCGCGAGGGCCGTCGGGAGGGCAAGACCGAGAAGGGCGGCGACAATGATCCGTTTGCGCCCCACCGAGTCGGACAAAAGACCGATCACGGGGGCCGTGAGCGCCACTGCCAGTATCGGGGCGCTCACGGTGAGGCTTACGGAAAGCTCGGACGCGCCAAAGAGGCGCCGAAACTGGGGCAAAAGCGGCTGGGTGGCGTAAAGGTTGACAAAGGTGCCGAAGCCTGTCATAAACACGGCGGCAAGGACGCCCGCCCTTTTTGTACGCCCGCTTCGTTGCGAAAAGGTCATGTACATCCAGTACATTTGGCCTTTCCGCGCCTCGCCGATCGGCCAAAAATCCTTCGCCATCTGACTCATTTATTTCCTTCCGAGCCCTTATCGGGGCGGACGCGGGCGCCCTTGCCCCGATCACCCGTCGGCCCCGCGCGCCCACAATCGCCCAAGAAGTCTACAATTGACCGGCGCGGAGTGTCAACCACATATCGACGGCCCGACCGTGCCCTATCGCGACGGTGTATATGGGCGGATCGACGGATCGATGGGGAAGGTCCACGTGGTCAGGAGATTCGACGGAATGAGACAGGCAGGCCCGTCACGGCCCACGCGGCGGCCGCAGGCAGGCAAAAAACCGATAAAACGCCGTTTCTTAAATGCCCTCCATGCAGAAAAAACCCCGACGCCCGAATGGGCGCCGGGGTGGTAGTGGCGATTGAAACGTCAGGCGGTGATGGGGATCTTCCTCGACCCCTCAATCGCCCTTTCCGTCTTCGGAAGCGTCACGACGAGGACGCCATCCCTGTAGGCCGCCTCGATTTTCCCGGCCTCCACTGTATCGGGTAGCGAGATAGACCTCGAAAACGAGCCGAAAGTCCGTTCCACACGGTGGTAGTTTGTCCCCTTATCTTCGTTTTCACCCTTTTTCTCGCCACTTATCGTGAGAACATGCTCGTGCATGGACACGTCTATGTCGTTCCTGTCCATGCCTGGAAGCTCGGCGACAACCTGGATGGACTCCTTCGTTTCCTTGATGTCAAGACGAGGATTGAACAGGCCGCCCATCTCGCCGACACCTACCGGCACCACTGCCGGGCAACCGAAAAACTCATCAACAAGATCTTCGAACCCTCTCTCCGGCTGCGGAGAGAAGAACCTGGTATTCCTCAGGAAGCTTGCCGGTCTTTCATAAACGTTCCTCAGTGTGAGTTCCATTGTGCACCTCCTTGAATCACTATTGCCAAACCCTCACAGCCTGACAAGCGGGACCTCCAAACCCAACCCCCGACTTTGGCTGGGTGGTTTAGAGCATATGCCCTAAATCCATTGGAGAACATAATCCGCCGCCGCTTTTTTGTCAAGGGCTGAGACACCCTGGGGCAGGGCAAACGCATTTGGAAATCATCCACATATAGAGGCTAAGTAGCTTAAATACCTGATGATTTATATTTCTAGACTTCTATGGATAGGTGTGCTATCTACCTGACATCATTGATTTTA
>JBEKJU010000369.1:0-3499 GCA_050011095.1 Syntrophorhabdales bacterium | reverse complement strand
GTCCGAGACGGGGCGGGAAGCGGACAAAGCGCGCGACGCAAGGCAATGTTCCCGGCGCTGGAGACGAAAGTAGTCTTTCCCGGAGAGAAAGAGGGCCGTAGGTTCCAAATGCGTTTGCCCTGTCCCGATAAGGCCTTTCTATTTTCAGCGGAAGTGCGATAATGATACAAGAAGGCCCCTTGTGGGCGGGTTCGGACGACGGGACAGCGTGGCGCGTCCGCACCCGGACCGGTTAATTCGGGCCGCCCGGCAATAAAAAAATCATCCCAGGGGGGAACCATGGCTGGTGAGCGCATACTTGTGATCGACGACGAAGAGACCATCCTGGGACTCTTCCAGGAATACTTCACTACGCTCGGCTATCAGGTCGTGACCGCGCAAAGCGCCCACGACGTCCTGGAGGGGCTCGTTCCCGGTGAATTCGATTCCGTCCTCTGCGACCTTGTCATGCCGGAAATGAACGGGATGGACTTTTTGCGGGAGTTCCGGGCACGGGACGGGAAAACCGCCGTCTTTATCATGACCGGCCACCCGAGCGTGGAGAGCGCCCTTGAAGCCGTCAAGAATGGTGCTTACGATTATATCAGCAAGCCGGTCAATCTGGAAGACGTGCGGATCAAGGTCGAGAGGGCTATGCGTATGAGGCGCGTGGAACGGTCGCTGAAGACGGTGAACGGCCTTTTATGGGCGCTCATGATATCCATACCGGTGTGGCTGGTCCTCGGGATCCTCCTCGGCATAGTCTGGAGGCGATTCTGATGCCGCGCGCGTTTTACGGTTGCGCGCCTCCCCTGAAATAGGCGATTGTCTCCATGATGCCCTCTTCGAGCGGCACCGTTGGTTCCCAGCGCAGCAGGTCCCGCGCCCTAGAGATATCGGGACGCCGCCTCCTCGGGTCGTCCTCCGGCAGATTATCAAATACGATCTTTGATTGGGAGCCCGCCCTATCGACGATCATCCGGGCAAGATCGAGGACGGACACCTCGACGGGGTTGCCGAGGTTCACGGGTCCGGGAAGACCCGAGAGACGGGGCAGCGTGTAATCGAGCCCCCTCTCGTATTCCCCTGTCTCGTAATCCATCATCCGGATCATCCCCTCCACCAGGTCATCGATGTAACAGAACGAGCGGCTCTGCGAGCCGTCGCCATACACTGTGATGTCCCCCCCTCGCAATGCCTGGACGATGAAATTGCTCACGACCCGGCCGTCGTCGGGCCTCATGCGGGGACCGTAGGTATTGAAGATCCGCACGACCTTTATGTCCACCTTGTTCTGCCTGAGGTAGTCGAAAAAAAGCGTCTCCGCCACCCTTTTCCCCTCATCGTAGCAGCTTCTAGGGCCGATGGGGTTGACGTTCCCCCAGTAGTCCTCGTGCTGCGGATGGACGTCGGGGTCGCCGTAGACCTCGCTCGTGGAGGCCTGGAGCACCCTGGCCCTCACCCTCTTGGCGAGGCCGAGCACGTTCAGGGCCCCGAGGACATTCACCTTGGTCGTCTTCACCGGGTTATACTGGTAGTGAATGGGTGAGGCGGGGCACGCGAGGTTGAAGATCCAGTCGGCCTCGACGAGAATGGGCAGGGTGATGTCGTGGCGAATGATCTCGAAATTAGGGTTTCCCATGAGGTGCGCCACGTTCTTCTTCAGCCCGGTAAAGAAGTTGTCGAGGCAGAGGACCTCGTGACCGTCGGAGAGGAGCCTCTCGCAGAGGTGGGAGCCGATGAAGCCCGCCCCGCCGGTGACGAGGATCCGCTTTCGTGACCTGTAGCAGTGATACGTATACATGTCTTTTGGGTCTTCTCCTTTCGCGCCGCGGCTCGGGGTTTTTCGGTTTCTATGCCCTTGCCTTCCTGACCTGGTCCTTTATTCGCTGGATGTGTCCCCTGCCGAGGCCCTTCACCTCGCAGCCCAGCTCGAAGTAACGCCGTATCCTCTCGTCGTCGAGTATCCCGAAGCAGTCGATGACGGCGATGGGATGGTCCGCAGCCCGGACGACGGTCTCGGGATCGATGGCAAGGTAATCCTGGTGCCGCACCGCGAAGACGAGGGCGTCGATGTCCTTGAGGGCCTCCGTGAGGTCCTTCCGGACCTTCAGGTCCTTGAGCTTCTTTTGATTCCTGAAGAAAACGGCCTTGGTCCGTGACGGGTAGTCCTCCTGGTTCTCGAACTCATACCACCGGTCGACGTAGGGGTCATGCACCCTGATCTCGGCGCCCATTTCGACGAGGCGGCGGATGAGCACCTCCGAACCGCTGTACCGTGTGTCCCCCACATCCTCCCGGTAGGACGCGCCCAAAAGCAGCACCTCCGCGCTCGCGATGGGGACGTTCATGTTCCGCAGGGCGTCCCTCACGAGCTGGGCCGCGTGAAGCGAGCGCGTATCGTTGATGTCTATGGCGAGCGGGGTGATCTTGAAGATATCCTCCTCGAAGCCGAGGATGTGCTGATTGGCCCAGACGCCCAGGCCGCCGTCCTTGGGGAGGCAGTAGCCGCCTACGCCGGGGCCGGGGAACATGATGTTGGAGTGAGTCGGCCTCACCCTGATCGCCTGGATCACCTTCATGATGTCCACGCCGTTCCTCTCCGCGAAGAGGCTCCACTCATCCATGAAGGCGAGGATTGTCGCGCGGAAGCTGTTCTCCACGACCTTCGCTGTCTCGGATTCGATGGGCCTCTCGAGCACGGTGAGGGGAAACTGCGCCGTATTGAGCACCTCGCCCAAAAACGTGACGACCCGTTTTCTAGCCTCGTCGTTGACCCCGCTGCAGACCCGCCAGAAATCGCGTATGGAGGCAACGTAGTCCCTGCCGGGCATGACCCTCTCGTAGCTGTGGGCCAGAAGCGGCTCGCTCGCAATGCCCCTCTGCCTGAAGATCTTCCTCATCGCCGGAAAGGCGACCTGCTCGGTCGTCCCCGGCGCAACGGTCGTCTCGATCAGGACGAGGCAGTCGGGCCCTATATGGCGCGCGATGACGTCGAAGGATTCTTCGAGGGCCGCCATCTCGACCTGGCCGTTCCTCACGTTCCCAAGCTCGTTCTTTGCATAGTCGAGCTGCACGTCGACGACGACGACGTCAGCCCACCGGAGGACGTCGTATATAAAGGTGGCGACGAGGGTTTTCTTTTCCAGCACGCACCGCCGGATCATTGGATCGACCTCGGGGTCCTCCGCCTTGACCGGCGAGACGCCCAGGTTCAGAAGGGGTATCTTCCAGAAGCTCCGCGTGCTCGGCCTCTGCACGCCGATAACGAATTTCGCCGAACGCCCCTGCCCGTCCGTGCTGTCGGCGATGATCGCGGCCATCACGGCCCCCACGAAGCCGACCCCCATGACCACGACGATCTCCTGGCCCCTTTCCTTCGCCTCCCTGGTCATGCGCTCCATCCGGGCGATCTCGCTGCGGTAGTCTTTCTCCTCGGGCAGCTGGTATACCGTGCCGTCCGGGCTGACGGAAGAATTGTTTTTCACTAAGGCCTCCTCGGGTGTGAGATATAATCTTC
>JBEKJU010000368.1:0-5194 GCA_050011095.1 Syntrophorhabdales bacterium | reverse complement strand
TTGTTATATGAAGACAGATATAAAGTGCAAAAGAAGGGGGTGAGAAAAATGGCGAAAATATGTGAGGCCGGCGGCAAAGAAACGCTTTCTACAAATCGCGTGGCAGGATTCGAGCTGTGTACTCTTTGCTCCTCGTTGTCCAATCGGAAGATGGCATTCAATCTGGCGACGGCAAAACATGCCGCCTTCTTGCGGGCGGAGCTGGAGAAGCTCGGGCAGGAGTAAAAACCTTTCACTGGGACCTGGCGCTTGACGCCAGGTCCCTCGGTTACGGGATCGCAAACGACGAAGGGGTAGGCGCTATTTATGGAGATAGAACGCGGCCCAGGCCACGAAGTAACGACAGGTTCGACATGTTATTGACCGTCCAACGAGCAGTAAGGGGGAATGCAGCCATGAATGAATACCTTGGGGCCGTCGATTGAGCGACCGGCCATCCGGCCAGCCTCAGTACTCCCCGTCCAACCTGGGTGGCGGTCAGACCCAGTCGATCTCTACACTCCTTGCAGTAATTGAATGGCAACGTTTCTTCACCGGGCCCTGCCCCCAGGAGCGACACTGCAAAGCGTTCAACCTCAGGGCGCGGGGAACGGCCACGAAGCGAATGACAGGCTCCTGGGCTGCACCAGGTCAGCACGGAGAGAGATTAATCATTCGTCGGCGGCGGTCTCACCCAGGAGCTGGAGCATCCGGTTCGGGCTGGATGTGGGCAAGGCGCAGGCGTTATTGGAGCAGACGTATGCCGCTGCCTTTCCCTCGCTCGATTGGTACGATCTCAGAAAAGGGGCCAGTTCCGGAAGGGGCGGCCCTTCCTCGCCCTCGCGCCTGACAAGGACCACCTTTTCCGGTATGAAACGGGATCTGAGGGCCTTAAGCATTACCTGCAGCTCTTCGGACTCCGGCACACCGGCCAACACCACCTCGTGCGACGGCCCCAGGGCGAAGCTTAAGGCGCAGAGGAGTTGTGTAAAGCCGGCCGGAAACTGCTCCACCTTGCCGGACAGCGCGCGGCCGAGTTGATTCGCCTTGTTTTCCAGGTCCGCGTCACCGGTCATCCGCGCCAGCCTGAGGAGATTGAGCATGGCGGCCGAGTTGCCTGACGGCACGGCGCCGTCATAGGCATCCTTCTGGCGGAGCAGAAGTTCCTCGCCGTCATCGGGCGTGAAAAAGAAGCCTCCCTCCGCCTCGTCCCAGAAATGCGCCAGTTGATCGCGGTTGAGCCGAAGGGCCTGGGCGAGGAATCGGGTATCGAATGTGGCCTCGTAAAGCTCGATGAGCCCCCAGACCAGGAAGGCGTAATCGTCCAGATTCGCCGGTATTGAGGCCTCTCCATCCCTGTAGCGATGCAGAATTCGTCCGTCTCGCGCGCGCATCCGGTCCGTTATGAACAGGAGTGCCTTCGCGGCCGCCTCTTCATAACGCTTTTCTCCGAGCACCTGGGCGCCCCGGGCCACGGCAGCTATCATGAGTCCGTTCAGGTCGGTCAATACCTTGTCGTCCTTATGGGGATGGACCCGTTTTTCGCGCAAGGCGAAAAGGAGTTGCCGCGCCCGTTCCAGTTCCAGCCGCAGCGTCTCCGGCGTACGTCCCGTCTCCACGGCCAGACCGGCGATCTCCTCTTTCAGGTGGAGTATGTTGCTCCCCGCGTCGCCATGCCCTGTTGCATCCACCCAGTTTCCGGACGGAAGGACGTGAAAGCACCGTATCACCAAATCCGCGCTCCCGGCATCGAGGACATTCCGGATTTCCCGCTCCGACCAGACGTAGAATCTGCCCTCCACCCCCTCGCTGTCCGCGTCTTCCGCGCAGTAAAACCCACCCTCCGGACCGGTCATGTCCCTCAGCACGTAGGTGAAAATCTCCCTGGCGGTATCCGCGTATTCGGTGTTGCGGGTCGCCTGAAATGCCTCCAGATAGGCCAGTGCGAGCAGTGCCTGATCGTAGAGCATCTTCTCAAAGTGCGGCACCAGCCAGCCCTGATCCGTGGAATACCGGTGGAACCCGAACCCCACGTGATCGTAAATGCCCCCTCGCCGCATCGCCCTGAGGGTGTGTTCTACCATTGTCAGCGCGCGGGGCTCGCGAGTCCGTTTCCAATACCTCAGCAGAAAGTTCAGGTGGTGCGCCGTGGGAAACTTGGGGGCCCCACCGAAACCGCCTTGGCGCTCGTCGAAGCGGCTGACGAGGTTGTTGAAGGCCTCGCGCAGCGTTTCCTCGTTCAGACCGCTTCCCCTCGGCGTCTCCATGAAATGGCGGAGCCGCTCCAGGTGCTGCTGTCCCGCGGCGAGCACCTCCGCCCTGCGGGTATTCCAGAGTTGCCTCACCTGCGGCACGAGATCCATGAGGCCTCCCTGACCGTACCTGCCCTCCTTCGGGATGTAGGTCGCCGCGTAAAAGGGGGTTTTGTCCGGCGCCATCAGTATGGTCAGGGGCCACCCGCCGCTCCCCGTAACCACCTGGCATACCGCCATATAAATGTTGTCGATATCAGGCCGTTCTTCCCGGTCCACCTTGACGCAGATAAAGGTTTCGTTGAGCATGGCCGCCACCTGTGGGTCTTCGAAGGACTCCCGCTCCATTACATGACACCAGTGGCAGGTCGAGTAGCCTATGGACAGGAAGATAGGTTTGTTTTCCCTGGCCGCCGCCTCAAAGGCGGACGTCCCCCAGGGATACCAATCCACCGGATTCCCCGCGTGCTGCAGAAGATAGGGACTCTTTTCAAACTGAAGCCTGTTCCGATGCCCCTTATCCGAATCACCCCGATGCTCCATTTCGTCCCTCCTTGTCAACTTCCGGATTCCCTGCAGCTTGGAACGTGTGAAAAAATAACTGGCGACCCTTTTCCGTCATTCCGGCGGACGCCGGTAGAGCGAAGCGGGCCTTAATCCCGCGAAGGCGGGACATCCAGTATTTTCCCTCACTTGCGGACAGCCTGGACCCCGGCTTTCGCCCCCGGATAGAAACACTCCGGGGCAGGCTTGGTGACGACAAAAAGGCGAATTTTTCACACGTTCTTGCAGCAGGATCATTTATTCGCCGGCCCCGTGACCGGTGGGCAAATCCCGTGGCCCGGCCCGTGGTGATAATTTATGTCTTCCCTTTCGGATAGGCCAGTCCGTCCTGGGGATGGGTTGGTCGGCAGGAGAAAGGGATTCTCCGCATATTGGATGGCCGTGTGACGAGAAAAGCGTTCGGCGGGAATTGCCGTTACCAGGAAGAATTTCTTGTTCCCTCCGGTGTTCTCTAGTAAAATACTGGCAATGAGCTTCATCTCTGAGAGCAGTCAAGGTTTTGAACATGGGCGTACACCTGAATGCCGTATGTTACGGCAGAACCATATGAGCGGGCCAGGCAGGCGTTGATTGCATCGCCCGCGCTCCGGGTAACCTTTCCGCTATGCAGGACCAGGACGATATAGAGGACATCCGCGCAGCCTCCTTCGATCGCATCGCGGGTCTCTATGAGGAAGCCCGCACCGGGTATCCTCAAGAAGTTTATGAGGAGNGCTTCTCGAAATCGGCGCGGGAGACGGCAAGGCGACCCGGGATATATATCAACGGTGGCGCCCCCTGGTGACGGCCATCGAGCCCGGGCCGGCCTTGCGTAAGCTTCTTCGAAAAAGGTTTCAGGAGGCTGACGGCGTAAGAATCGTGGGGACCAGGTTTGAGGAATTCATCGCGGAGGAACCGTATGATTGTATCGTGTCGGCGACTGCCTTTCATTGGGTGAAGAAGGATATAAGGTACGCGAAGACGGCGCGGCTTCTGAAAGAGAAAGGGCATCTCGTTTTGTACTGGAACAACCACTCAAGAAATGACGAGCCGATCTTCGGTGAGATTCAGGAGATCTACCGGCTTTATCACCCGGACGAGTCAAAGAGACGGGACATAAGGGAAGCTCACAGGGAAAAGATCGATGAGAGAAGGAGGGAACTGGCGGACAGCGGCTACTTCAGGCCCGTCAGCCATCGGGAGTACATTCATATGAAGAGCTATAACGCAAAGGGGTACGTGGACCTGCTCCGAACGTTCTCGGACAACTCGACGATGGACGAGGAGAGCCTCTCGGTCTTCTACCATGCGATCGAGGACGTGATAAGGAACAACGGAGACCGCCTGGACTTGCCAATACACGTAAACCTTGAGATCGGGGAAAAGAACAGATGACCTGGAGTCAGTCAGCCCGGCGCGCGCTCCTGCCGAGGGTGCTTCCCGGCGCGGCTGCCTCAAGGGAAGATAACGATATGAATGGCATGGATCCGGCACCGTTAAGATCCGGCCGGTGAACGGGCCATGCCAGCGCCGATGAGACTACCGGACAACGGGCGCTGCCGCGCGCCTACCCTAGTACATACCCGGCGCGGGCGTTCAGTTCTTTCCGCCGCTGCCTGTGGTCGGGCAGGAACCGCTCCAGGAGGTTCCAGAAGCGCGGACCGTGCCCCCTGATCCTGAAGTGACACAGCTCGTGTAGGATCACGTAATCGAGGCAATCGACGGGCATCGTCACAAGCCACAGGTTCAGGGTGACCCGTCCCTGCGGCGAGAAGCTCCCCCAGCGGGTTTTCATCGGCCGGATTCGGAGGGGAGGCAGAGGGATGCCCTTTGGCATCCTGAGGTGGCACGCGGCCAGGCGTTCGCGGAAAACGATCTCCGCCTGAGCGCGATACCAGCGGTCGAGGAGTCTCCTTACGTTCTCGGCCGTCGGCTCTCCCTTCGTCGTGACATGAATGCAGCCGGCGATAAACGTCGCGGAGGCCTTATCTCCGGAACACACCTCCAGTGGATACATTTGACCCAGATACGGGTGCATCTCACCGCTTGTATAAAGAGGCGGCGGTGGTATTGATGCCCGGCGCGACTCTAACCTTCGCCACATCTTGAGGATCCAGGGTGCATGCTTGAGGACGAATTCCCGTATCAGTTCTGGTTTCGCATGCATTGGGGCCCGGACGAGGACGGAGAGGTCGGGGTAGACGGTGATGCAAAGGGTCCTGCGGCGGGAGCGACAATAGCAATACGGGATATCGGAAGCACACCACGTAACGAGATCGGGAAGGCTCATCGTCGCGCCGCTGCCGCGTCGATTGCCGGCAGTGCGATTGGTCCGGTACTGATCCACGGACGCATTATATAAAAGGAGGAGGGAAAAAGGCAAGGGTTTTTATAGCAGGAGCGTGGGGACGCATCTTCCC
>JBEKJU010000367.1:0-3519 GCA_050011095.1 Syntrophorhabdales bacterium | reverse complement strand
AAAAGGCAGCGATTATCCCGTACGAACAGGTGGATATCTACAACATCACGAATGGAGAGCGTTTTACCACCTACGCCATAGTGGGCCCAAGGGATTCGGGGGTCATCTGTATTAACGGATCGGCGGCGCACAAGGCGAAGAGGGGAGATCTTGTCATCATCGTGTCCTATGGGATTTTTCAGGACGATGAGGTCAAAGGTTTTGCGCCTAAAGTCGTGTTCGTGGACGAGCAGAACCGGATAACGGGATAAAAAGCCTTATTGTTTTCTTGAAAGAGGGTGGGCCGTTTCGGCCTGACCGATTGCGCTCAGGGGGTTACACGCCTCGAGCGGCCGAGGGAAGGCCACTATTTTCGCATCCCTTTTTTATTTCCTTGATTAATTCCTCCACATGATGTATAATAAAGTATAACAACAACGAAATATGGTGGGCGTTTTCGCACAATCGTGCGACCGGCGGGGGGAACGAGCCCCGGAAAGCGGAAAGGCAGGGGGCAAGCCATACCGGGTTGCATGCAAAGGCGCCACGGGAGAAGGCGACTCGGTATAAGACAGGCCGTGGCGAGCGAGGCGGGCGACGATAGTCGCGGGATGGCATTTTGTGGTTCCGGTCCTTCCTTTTTATGAGCGGGTGTCCCAATAATTGCAACAGGGAGGCGAATCATGGACAAAGTGAGCACGGTGGATGACCTTATCAGGGCGAAAAAACTCACCCCCGAGGAAGAGGAGCAGCTCAGGGACATCATCGAGGAATGCCGGTCACGAGAACGGCAGATCAAGGAGGCGTCCGATTCGGCCAGGAAGAACATCGAAGCCCTCTCGATGGTTTTCGGCACCATAATCGACACCATCGCCACCGTGGGCAGGAGTGTGGACGAGCTTCAGGCCGAGGTCGGACGGCTCCAGTTGAAGATGATGCCCGAGGAGCAGTTCTTTCGGGAGTAGCCTGACGAAAGGGCGGAGTATTTTCACCTGCCGCCCCTCGGGTTACACCTTTGAAGAGACCCGGCATGGCCTGCGGGATCATCCAAAAAGCTTGGTGAAAGGGGCGAGCCAGCCTTCCTTCAGCCGCGCGATGTCCGTATCGATAATCGTCCGCCCGTAGATGCCGCGGACAAAGAGGCGGGGTTCTTCCGTGACTTTCCCGATCACCCCGTAGGGCAGTGACCGGAATAGCCCCCGTATTGCTTCAGCATCTTCTTCTTTGACGGTAATGATGAACCTGCTTTGGGATTCGGAGAAGAGGAGGTAGTCATCCCTGAACACGCCTGATTGGGGGACGGACGCCAGATCGACCTCCGCGCCGAGGCCGCCCGCGAAGGCGCTCTCCGCAAGGGAGACGCCAAGGCCGCCGTCCGACAGGTCGTGGGCCGAGCGAACGAGACCCTTTTTCATGGCCCTTTCGAGGGCGCGGTAGGTCCTCAAGGCGGTCTCGCCGTCGACCTTCGGGCAGATGTTGCCGCTCAGACCGAGTTCGGAGAAGTACTCGGATCCGGCGAGTTCGGCTAAGGTCTTCCCGAGCAGTATAATCAGGTCTCCCCTCTCCTTGAAGTCGATGGTGACGGCCTTTCGCGCGTCCCTGATACGGGAGATCGCGGAGATAAGCAGGGTGGGCGGGATGGATATCCTCGCATCGCCGTTCACGTAGTCGTTTTTCATGCTGTCCTTGCCGGAGATACAGGGGGTGCCGAAGCGTACGGTATAATCGTAGAGGGCCTTGTTCGCCCTCACGAGCTGGGCGAGTTTGTATTCGCCGTCCGGGTTCTTTTCGGAAGAGACGGGATCGCACCAGCAGAAGTTGTCGAGGACCGCCATCTGGTCGAGACTTCCCCCGGAGGCGATGTTGTTCCGGATCGCTTCGTCTATGGCGCAAGCCGCCATATGATAGGTGTCGTAGCGGCTGTACTTCGGGCAGATGCCGTGGCTCACGACCACGCCCTCCATGCTCGACAGGTCAGGTCTGATTACCGCGCTGTCGGACGGTCCGTCATTCTCTTTGCCGGTGAGGGGCTTAACGACGCTTCCCGCCTGAACCTCGTGGTCGTACTGACGCACCACGTACTGCTTGCTGCATACGTTCCAGCGGCCCAGCACGGCGAGGAGCGACGCCCTGTAGTCGTCCGGCTCTTTCGGCGGCGCCTCGTCGTGGATCGTCCGCTCCCACGATGCCTTAAGGCGCATCCTGGGCAGGCCGTGATGGAGGAAGTCCATATCGAGGTAGGCAACCGTTTTTCCCCGGTAGAGCACGTGGAACTTGCCGGAATCGCGGAAGGTTCCGAGCACGGTCGAGAGGACGCCCATCTTCCGCGAAAGGTCAAGGAAACGGTCGATCTTGTCGGGGCCCACCGCGAGGGTCATGCGCTCCTGGGCCTCGCTCAGCAGGATCTCCCAGGGATCGAGGCCGTGATACTTGAGGGGGGCCTTTTCGAGGTCGACCACGCACCCGTTCGTATCCTCCGCCATTTCGCCGACCGACGAAGAGAGTCCGCCCGCGCCGTCATCGGTAATGGCGTTGTAAAGGCACTCGTCCCGCGCGATCAGGAGGAAATCGGTCATGCGCTTCTGGGTGATCGGATCGCCTATCTGGACGGCGCTCGTGGGAGAGGCCTCGGAAAGCTCTTCCGATGAGAAGGTGGCGCCATGGATGCCGTCCTTGCCGATCCTTCCGCCCACCATCACGATGTAATCACCGACCTGCGCCTTTTTCAGATAGCTCGGCTCGCCGCATACGACCGACGGCATGATGCCGCAGGTGCCGCAGTAGACGAGGGGTTTGCCCAGGAAACTCTCATCGAAGACGAGGGAACCGTTGACGGTGGGGATGCCGCTCTTGTTGCCGCCGTGTTCCACCCCCTCCCTGACGCCGTCGAGCACCCTCCTCGGATGGAGGAGCCTGGGCGGTATCGCCCCCCTGTAGTCAGGCGGGGCAAAGCAGAAGATATCGGTATTGAAGAGGAGACGGGCGCCCTTTCCCGATCCGAAGGGGTCCCGGTTCACGCCGACGATGCCCGTGAGGGCGCCTCCATAGGGGTCGAGGGCCGACGGTGTGTTGTGGGTCTCGACCTTGTAGGCGAGGCTGTATCTGTCGTTGAACCTGATGATGCCCGCATTGTCCTTGAACACCGAGAGACAGAAGTCCCTCTTTCCCCGCGCCTTGCGGATGGCGTTCGTCGAGCCGGCGACGTAGGTCGCGAAGAGGCTGTCGATCACCGATGTCCGGCCGTCCTCCCGATAATCGATGACGGCGTTGAATATCTTGTGCTTGCAGTGCTCGGACCAGGTCTGGGCCACGGCCTCCACCTCCACGTCGGTGGCGCCCGCCGAAAGTCCCAGGGCCGCCCTCTCCAGCACGATCTCGGGCCGGAGGAAGTGCGCCTTGATGGCCAGAAGCTCCTCCTCTGAAAGCGCCCAGGTGCGTTCCCGGTTTATGCGCATGAGCGCCTGGATGTCCATGGTGAGGTCGAAGGACTCGACGACCGGCTCGTGCCCTATCGTCACCTTGGGCACATACGTGCCCATG
>JBEKJU010000366.1:0-3526 GCA_050011095.1 Syntrophorhabdales bacterium | reverse complement strand
AGCAGAAAGCAGCGCCATATCCGCGAAAAATGCCAAAAATGGGTCTGTTGATTCACTTGAGATATTATGTTAGCTATTTATTTTTTTCGCAAGGCATAAGAGCGGAAAGCCTTCCGTATCAATGAAATACTGGATCGTGTTACTGCCTGCTCCCGGACATGAACTTCGTCCGGTTGTCCCCTTTGACCTTTTCTTTGAATGGCGCATGGGCAATTGATGCCTTTCAGGACGAGGCAAGTAACGGCGTCAGCCCATGACAAGGGACAAGAAACAACGCGAAGCCAACTACCGGTGCATCCTGCCTACGCAAATGTGGCTCTGGTTGACCAGCGGCCCCGGAATTGGCTGCTCCATTGTCCGCTGACTGGCTTCAACCAAAATCCGAAGTGCTATCCGTGTCCACGCCCGGTCTGTCCATAAGAACCTGTTTCAGTGTGATTTCCCACCACTTCCATTTTTCCGCAAGCGGCTGCAAGGAGGCTTCTCTGACATATTGAGCCCTGCGCCCACATTCATCGGCCAGTTCTTCCGCGATGTCAGCTATTCCGTAATGGTCCATCAGTTTCAACAACAAGGCGTGATCTTCATCATTCATAACAATAGCTCCTGCGTGATCTACCTTTCTTTCAGGATGCTCCAAATCCGCTTGGACCATTTCCGGAGGTCTATTTCCATGGGTGCAGGCGCCTTCCCCTCATTTGCCTCGGCCACCAGGTCGGCGGAGCGGTCGCAATATTCCGCAAGGGCCTCCAGGACTCCTGCGACCCCCATATCCTGCGCCAGTATCTCCAACCGTGTTTTATCCTTTTCCTTCATAAGGCGGGCTCCTATAACTTCTCCCGGTGTGACCGCTGTATGGGACTTGGCGGAACCGAATCTACCCCGGCATAAGCTGTCGAACCTCTGGCGGTTCCTCGCCAAGCCAATGGGGGTTGAGCGCGGTCGCGTCAAAGATCGATGTTGTCTTGAACGGTTCGAACAGGCCGGTAGTTGCAACCGACGCCGTTTTCGCGAGTAATGCATCCAGCTCCTGGTTACTGAACGGGTGGAAGGTGCGAATGGCCTCGATTGTCTGATCGAGGATTGCCATGCTATCGATGCCCGTAATAACGACAGACGTGGGCAGGTTCAGGGCATAGTGCAGGCACTCGATCGGGGTAGCGGTGTTCGATTTCAGCAGAATGCCATTAGCCATGCTCTTCATCCCGAGGACACCGATGTGGCGACTAACCAGCGCCGGTACGACTTCTTTCGCAAAGCTGCGGTAATGGGCATCCATGAGGTTTAGCGGCATCTGAACCGTGTCGAATTTGAATCCGTACTTATCGGCGACATCGAGCATATACAGGTGCACGCGGGGGTCTTTGTGGCCGGTGAACCCGACGTACCGGATTTTGCCGACATCGCGTGCCTCTATGAGGGCGGCGTGTGCCCCACCGTCGGCGAAGATGCGATGAGGGTCTTCGTACCGAAGTACTTCATGATGCTGGACAAGGTCGATGCAGTCCACCTGTAGACGACGGAACGACTCCTCCAGCTGCCTGTTCGCTTCTTTCTTCGTCCGTCCGTCAATTTTCGTCATGACAAACGCCTTCTCGCGATAGCCATCCCGAAGCGCCTTGCCCATCCGGATCTCACTGGCTCCGTCGTTGTAATCCCAACTGTTGTCCATGAAATTGATTCCCACATCAATGGCCGAGCGCACAATACGAATCGCCATTTGCTCATCGACGCTCTTCAGCCCAAGGTGCCAGCCTCCAACCCCGATCGACGATACCTTTTCCCCTGTACTTCCAAGTATTCGATACATCATCTGATGACCTCCCCTTTTCTCTTGAAGGTATTTTTCTTCCGATACGGCGCGGCCTTAGACCGCGGTCGGGTTTTGCACGGGACAGGCAGAGGACTTCCACCCGGTGAAGCCGCCGAGCACCACCTTCACGTCGTCCCAGCCCGCCCGCTCGAGGAGGCTCGCGGCAATCGCTGAGCGAAGTCCTGAAGCGCAAAAAATATACACGGGTCTGTCCTTCGGGACCTTGTGAAAATGCTGCGGCAACTGCGTCACGTGAATGTGGAGGGCGTTCGCGATGCGGCCATCCTTCTCCAACTCCCCCTGGCTCCGCACGTCAAGGAGACATGAAGGTCCGCCCGAGTCAAGGATTGAGCAAAGCTCCCGGACGGTGACCGTACCGTGAGAAACGGTCTCCTCTCCCGCTTTATGCCAGCTCAACATGCCGCCCGAAAGCTTCCCGGCGATGGAGTCGTAGCCTAGCCTTGCCAGGAAAGGGACCACCTTCTTCTCCTCTCCCTCGTCGAGGATAAGAAGGAGCGGCGTGTCGTAAGGGAGAAACCAGCCGGCGAAACTCGGAAGTCCGTCGACCCAGATCGAGAGGGCGTTCTTGATGTGACTTCCACCGAAGCTCTCTGGCTGGCGGGTATCCACCACGATGCCCCCGTTCATCATTTCCTTGAACGCGGAAGGGCTCAGGGGCGTCAACGAAGGTTTCCCGAGCGCGGGAGGCCCCTCCAGATTGAGCCGCTCCATGTGACTGAAGTAAGGCGGTTTGTCGAGGTTTTTCGCGACAGCGGCAATGAACTCATAGGGCTCACAGAGTTGAAGCTTGGGATTATGGCACCGCTCGAGACCGATGGTGGTCCAGACCCTGTCGCTGATCGCCGGTGCGCATACCGAACCGGGGCCGTGGGCAGGGCAGACGATTATTCCATCACCGTGGGGCAGCAGTCTCTCGAAGAGCGTTCCATACAGCAAAGCGGCCATCTCGTCGAGCCTGTCGCTACCCATGAAGTCGACCCGCCCCACGTCTCCCGCGAAGAGCGCATCTCCGCTGAAGAGGATCCACGGCGCATCCGCATCGTCATGGAGGAGGTAGCTCATCATGCCGGGGGTGTGCCCAGGGGACAGGAGTGCCTTTATCTTGAGATGACCGACTCTCCACTCCTGTCCGTCGCTGACCGGCATGCCGTACCGATAGTCCCACTGGCTGTCGGCGTGCCATATCTCGGCGCCCGAGATTGACGCAAGCTCAACCGATCCGCTTACATAGTCCTCGTTCCTGTGGGTTTCAAGGACATACCTGATCCGCATCTCGTGCCG
The DNA here is from genome assembly GCA_050011095.1 of Syntrophorhabdales bacterium. Classification (GTDB taxonomy): domain Bacteria; phylum Desulfobacterota; class Syntrophorhabdia; order Syntrophorhabdales; family WCHB1-27; genus JBEKJU01. The sequence goes on along the minus strand of JBEKJU010000366.1, from coordinate 411 downwards.
GACGGCCTTGTCGACATAGATCTGGCAGTCCCTCCTCGGGTCGATGACCGCTGCCTCGCCGTCCTGTCCGATCAGGTAAGAATAATGTGATAGACCTTCGGATTCGATTCGATCGAACAGCATGTATGAAATATAGTGCGCGCAACGGAGAATGTCGCGGGGGTCTTGAATTCTCGGGTGCCTGGAAGCAGCGCAGGCGTCTCTGGACATGCTCGTCCATCGAACCTTGAGGCCCCTGTTTATCACACCTTTGAGGTCCTCGCATAGTCGTTCATAGACGGGGTGACGGCACTCTCCACCAACGAGAGCGAGGCGAACAGCCCCTCTTCACTCGCCTCGCACCTCCATTTGCCGGCATTGCTTCTTGCCCGGCTTCACCTACCTCAAGCAACTCTAGCTTCCCTTACCTCA
>JBEKJU010000365.1:0-3527 GCA_050011095.1 Syntrophorhabdales bacterium | reverse complement strand
CGATTTACCCCCGCCATGTCGAGGCTCGTCAAGCTGCTTCCGGGCGACGTGGGGCGGCCCATCATCGACATGTCGCAGGAGCACCTCGGAGGCGACCTCGTGAGCGACGCCCAATCGGTCCTGGAGCACCTATCCCCGGCAAAGGAAGAAACGGGGATCAACGGCGCCTGGTATGTCCGGAATATACTCCCCTACAGGACCTCCGACAACCGCATAGAAGGCGTTGTCATCATGTATACGGACATCACCGAGCGCAAGCGGACGGAGGAGGAACAGAAGGGGCTCGCGAAGGATGTCGATGAGGTTCGCGCCCGTCTCCAGGCCATTATCGATTCCCTGCCGGTCGGCCTATGGATTGCCGATGCCGATGGGAAGATGGTCCTCATCAATGATATTGCCCGCGCTATTTGGGGACGCGCTGCCACATACGCTTCCGGCGTTGAGGGGTACGGAGAGTATAAGGCCTGGCGGGCAGACACGGGCGAGCCTGTCCGTGCCGAAGATATGCCGCTGGCCCGCGCGATCGGGGGCGAGACCTGCAAGGATCAGGTCCTTGATTTCGAGCGCTTCGACGGGACCCGCGGCACCCAGCTTGTCTCGGCAGCCCCGGTAAAAGATTCAACGGGCATTATCATCGGGAGTGTCGCCGCAGTCCTGGACATCACCGAGCGCAGGCGCATGGAAGAGGAAACCCGGAGATTTCTGGCCGCTGTCCGGGAGGAGAAAGACAGACTGTCGGCTTTGGTGAACAGCATTCAGGACGAGGTCTGGTTTGCCGACACGGACAAGAACTTTACCCTCGCAAACCCCTCAGCCCTTCGGGAATTCGGTTTTGGAACCGCAGACGCCATAGACGTGGAGAAAATGGCAGCCAGCCTGGAGGTTCATCGCCCGGACGGCTCGGCTCGTCCTATTGACGAAGCCCCGCCTCTACGTGCCCTCAAAGGAGAGGTAGTCAGAAACCAGCAGGAGATTGTCCGGACTCCGGCAAGCGGCGAGTTACGCTACCGTGAAGTGAGCGCTGCCCCGGTGAGAGGCGTCGGGGGTGACATCATCGGGTCGGTATCGGTCGTGCGCGACATCACCGAGCGCAAGCGGGCCGAAGAGGCGCTACGAGAGAGCCAGGCGACACTGCAGGCGGCTTTGGCCAGCATGACCGACGCGGTGTTCATTTCAGATGCCGACGGGAACTTCATCGAGTTCAACGATGCCTTCGCGACGTTCCACAGGTTCCGAAACAAGGACGAGTGCTGGAAGGGTTTTGCCAGGTACAGTGATATCTTCGAAGGGTTTCTCCCCGATGGTGAACCGGCCCCTCCTGATATGTGGCCGGTGAAGCGAGCCCTGCGGGGAGAAATCGGCGCCAACGCGGAGTTGAGCGTGCGGCGGAAAGACACCGGGGAACGGTGGGTTGCAAGCTACAGTTTCAGCCCCATTCGGGATAAAGACGGCCACATAGTTGGCTCGGTGACAGCCGGTCGCGACATCACCGAGCGCAAGCGGGCGGAGGAAGAGCTACGGGAGAGCCAGCGTCTCCTCCGTGACATTATCGACAGCAGCCCTTCTGCTATTTTCCTCAAGGACGTTGATGGGAAGTTCATCACCATCAATGCGCCATTGGAGAAAATGCTTGGAATGTCGAGGGATGAGCTCAAAGGCAAGACCGATTACGACATTGCCTCAAAGGACGTGGCCGACTACTGCGGTCTCACGATGAACAGGTTATGAAGACCGGTTTGCCCCTGCAGATCGAGGAAGTAGCCGATCTGAAAGACGGCCATCATGTCTTTCTGGCGAACAAGTTCCCGTTAGTGGACACTTCGGGCCGGGTATACGGGGTCTGCACCATCTCCCACGACATCACCGACCGCAAACAGGCCGAGGAGGCGCTACGGCACGCCGAGAAGGAGCTTCGCGGGGAGCGGGACAGGATTAGGGAATACATGAACATAGCCGAGGTCCTGCTTATGGTCCTCGATAGAGAAGGGCGCGTCACCTTAATGAATAGAAAGGGGTGCGAAATCCTCGGGTTATGAGGAAGGGGAACTCCTGGAAAAGGACTGGATCAATACCTGCCTGCCGGAGCGGATCAGGGATGAAATGAGCTGTGCCTTCGGGAAGCTGATCGGCGGAGACCTCGAAATGGTCGGGTCCTACGAAAACCCCGTCCTGACAAAATGGGGAGAAGAGAGGATTATTGCATGGCATAGTACGCTCTTAAGGGACGAAGCGGGCAACATCATCGGTAGCCTCAGTTCGGGAGAGGATATCACCGAGCGCAAACGGATGGAGGAGGCCCTGCGGCAATCTCACGAGGAGCTCGAACAGCGGGTAATCGAGAGGACCGAAGCCTTGAGGCGGCAGGCGGATTTACTTGAGCTTGCTTACAATGCCATTATTGTCCGCGACCTCGACAGCATGGTCACCTTCTGGAACGCCCGCGCCGAGGAGATCTACGGTTTTACCCGTGACGAAGCCCTCGGCCAGGTAATCCACGCGTTCCTCCGGACCCAATTTCCCGTGTCCTTCGAAGAGCATATGGCGGTCCTTACCACCGAGGGCCGATGGGAGGGAGATCTCACCCATACGACAAAAGACGGCCGTCAAATAGTGGTCCTTAGTCGGCAGGCCCTGCAAAGGGATGAAGCGGGACGCCCGGTGGCGATCATGGAAATCAATCTCGACATCACCGAACAGAGACGCGTAGAAGGGCAGCTCCGCCAGGCCCAGAAGGTAGAGGCCCTCGGCACCCTCTCCGGAGGCATAGCCCACGATTTCAATAACATCCTTGCCGCCATCATCGGGTTCACGGAACTTTTGACCGACCACGTCCCCCGAGGGAGCCGGGAGGCGCACCACCTTGAAAGAGTCATGGAGGCTTCCTTGCGAGGCCGAGAACTGGTACGGCAGATGCTCACGTTCAGCAGAAAGACCGAGCAGGAGAAAAAGCCTTTGCGTCTGAGCAGCATCGTCAAGGAGACCGCAAGGCTTATCCGGGCGGCCACTCCGACGACTATAGGAATCAGGGTCAATGCTTTAAGTAAATCGGATCTGATCCTCGGAGACCCCACGCAGATACAGCAGGTGCTGATGAACCTCTGCACCAATGCAACTTACGCGATGCGGGAGAAGGGCGGGAGCCTGGACATCGATCTGGACAATTTCACCGTTTCGCCGTCAAATGGCGACCCCCACGGGATCAAGCCCGGCCCTTATGTAAAACTGTCCGTCCGCGATACGGGTGCTGGCATGCCTCGCCATGTCATGGAGAAGATATTCGATCCCTTCTTCACGACGAAGGGGCCGGGAGAAGGATCGGGCCTCGGCCTTTCGGTGGTCCACGGCATCGTGAAGCAGCACGACGGCTACATTACCGTTGAGAGCGAGCCGGGCAAAGGTTCCACGTTTGTTGGCGCCGCTCAAACGGGTACCAAAAACGGCGGTGTTGGTCCCTTGCGGATGATGCTGTAGATAGTACTCCCCGCCGAGCCTTTTTGGCCTGTTAACAGACGTCGGCCCTGACAGGG
>JBEKJU010000364.1:0-3530 GCA_050011095.1 Syntrophorhabdales bacterium | reverse complement strand
CAGTTCTTCTTCTACATCAGCGATGACGGAGATATCATCGCCATTCGGGGGCACGACTGGAAGGTGGTGCTCATGGAGCAGCGCGCAAAGACACTTCAATGCTGGTTCGAGCCGTTCGTTCGCCTGAGGGCGCCGAAGATGTTCCACCTGCGCCGCGACCCCTTCGAGAGGGCCGACGAGAACTCGAACACCTACTGGGATTGGGTGATTTCCCACGCCTACCTGATCTACGGGATGCAGGCGATCGTGGCGCAGCAGATAGAGGCGTTCAAGAAGTTCCCGCCGCGCCAGAAGCCGGCCTCTTTCAACCTGGACGCGGTGCTGCGGCAATTGCAGGAGGCATCGAGCAGTAAAGACCATTGAGCGGCACAATTACGTGAGTCGAACAGCAGAGTGCCCCGGCGGACAACAGGTCCGCCGGGGCACTCTGCCGCATAAAGCGAAAGGTATGATTCCCCTGCGGGGAAGCAACACGTATGATAAGGCAGCGAAAATGATGTTGACGGAGAGGCAGGTAATGAAAGTCGTCCTTCGCCGGCCTTGTCCACGGTTACATGCCGCATTAAAGTTATGGCAGGCGATTGGCCGAAGGGAGCCGGCAAAGGTCCTTGTAGTGGGTCAGGTCGATGCCGTACAGGCAAGGAGGTGCCGCAATGGACGAAAGGGCAGCGGGAGAAACGGAGCGGACGGCACAGGCCGATCCTGGCCGGGCCGGAACGGTGGTGAAAGATGGGGTTGTGCGGAGCCTCGGAGGTCTCAATGAGATCGAGGCCGCTATTGTGGGTCTTGTGAGAAATACCGTGGCCCACACCCTCAAGGCCACTGCCGACGTGGCGGGGATGAGCATTAAGCTAACCTCCGGGGTCATCAAGGGGGCCATGAAGGCGACCGAAGAGGTCGGCACGGCGCTTACCCTGAGCACGAAGAGCGTCGCCAAGGGAGTGATCATGGGTGTGGGCGCCGTAGGGGGCGACGTGGCCACGGCCGCGAACAGGGTGGTGAAGGAGGTAGTGATTGGCGCCGCCGGGGTAGGCGCCGATGCATCCCTCGTGGCGAGGCGTGCCGTCGACGGCGCGATTGAAGCGGGTAAAGAGGCAGGGGCGAACTCCGAGGAGATCGCGAAGGTTGCCGTGGGGGGCGCGATCGAAGCGGCGGCGTCCGTGGGCGTGACCGCGGAGAGGGCGGTAAAGGAGATCCTCGTCGGTGTCGTCGGAGGCGTGAGGGAGGTGGCAGGCGCGGCCTTCCCCGCTAAGAGACCCACCGGTCCAGCCCCTTCCGCCCCGGAATCCCGGCCGACCCACGGGCAGGCGCCGGAGCCGGACAAACCCGGCGATACGCGGCGGAAAACAAGGGTGCGAGACCCTCTTGGCCGGTTCAAATAGGGCGGACGGCGCCCCAGGGGACCATAGGGATTCTCCGCACTGAATGCACCATATTCTATATACTTTTTTCATTGCCTCAACGAATAACCTTGACAACATTGGGGTCAGAATTGCGTACAGCATTCGAGGAATAAGAATAAACACGCTGATAAATATTTGGATTTCCGTCATTACATTTGTTATTTCATTCTTTGCGGCTTTTTCAGGGACGGCAATATCAGGATTGATTAGTAAAGAACAATCCTCACTGATAGCAATGTTGCTGCTTACCGCCGTTGGTTCGTGGATGATATTGGGGCCACACCTCAAAAAAAACAATGGTCCTGCCGACACGTTTATCCGGCTAAAAGAGAAAGGTCTAGGCCATATCTTGCTGAATCCCGAAAATGCCGATATGGATGGTTCAAAACATATAGATTTTCGAGAAGCTACCCTGCTTGGCGTTGCGCTGTCGATAAACAATATAGGAGGAGGAGTGAGCGCCGGTATGATAGGCCTGAACTCATTTTGGGTGGGATTCCTGTCCTCGGTGCTCAGTTTTCTCGCCCTTTGGGCGGGAAACTACGTTGCGGCCTTCTTTACGAAATGGAATATATCCAATAAGGCCACGGTTGCAGCGGGTCTGTTATTGATTGCGATAGGGATAGAGCAGGTTATTTGATGTCATAATGGAACGCAAGCAGAGTCTCCCTCGCCTCGACACGAAAAATATGACGAGGAGCCCGAGCGCGACGAGAATATCTCCCGCTACCAATACGTAGGGTGGCACCCTAAACCGGCCATAGGGCCAAACTGCAAGACAAAGGGGCGTCGGGTAGCCAGGCGGTGTTACCGCCGCCCGGCCCCCTAAGAACCGTACGTGAAGGTTTCCCCTCATACGGCTCAAGTCTATCAAAGCCGCAGCCTTTCAACCTGCGACCGGCCTTGCTACAGATTTCCATCGGCTGTCTGCCTGTCTGTGACATGTGGTGTGCATCAGGACCAGGCGGGGAGTGTCGGGTTCATCTCCGCCAACCGCTCTTCCCGCCACGGCGGGGTATGCCCGGTGGTTTTCTCCGAGCATCTGTTGGCAGATAGGACACTTTCCTCCCTGCTTCTTGAGCATCCGCAATTCCACATCGCGTCCCTTTGCTCCATGAAGGAGCTTGGATAGGCTCCTCTGTTCGAAGTACCGTTCCCATCTGGGATCGAAGGGATTTGCTTCCTCCCTGATTCTCACGTGACGGACGATCTTGGTACGATTCACTGCATATAGTCTGTATATCACCATCCGCCCCTTCACCCTCTCCGATGCGGCAAACACCCAGCTTCTCGTTCCTTCCTTATCCGAATGTCTGCGCCGTGCCCATCGCCACAGTTTCCGCCAAATCGCGTATCCCACTTTACTGAACGTCTCCGACGACACCGCATGCCTGTGATAGTTCGCCCATCCCCGCAATACCGGGTTGAGCATTATGATAAGGCTGGCTTGCTTCGCCGTCTTGTTGGCTCCTATGATATTCCGTACCTTTCGCAGGAATGCCTTGACGTTATCCTTGCTTGGCCTGATGAGGAGCTTGCCTTTGAACTTCCTCACATTCCACCCAAGGAAATCGAATCCTTCATCCACGTGCGTGATCCTGGTCTTTTCTTCGGATAGTTCCAGGCCCCTGGCCTTGAGAAACTCCCTGACCAATGGTTTGACCCGGTTTTCCAGGAGCTCTTTCGATTCTCCCGTTATCACGAAGTCGTCCGCGTATCTGACATAGTTGACCTTAAAGGAATGCTCCACTCTCTTTCCTCCCACCGTGGTTCTCTGTTGCCGGAAGGCTTCCTTTAAGAGTGTTTGCAGTCCGTCCAGGGCCATATTTGCCAGCGCTGGCGAAATAATCCTTGAGGGGTCCCGGAACTCGTCGGGTTGAAAGACCCCAGTTCCATGAAACCTGCCTTCAGCCACTTCCTGAGCATCGACTTGTCCATGGGGATGTTGTCTAACAGCCAGGAGTGACTGAGATTATCGAAACAGCCCTTGATGTCCCCTTCTAAAATTAATACTGTTCATTTAAGTATCTTGATACGTTTTTCGAAGTCAACCCGCTCGTTGCAGGGGACGGTCCTCGGCCGCAGATGATAGTTGCTCATCTTCCGCTTGACCCCCCGGGGGTTGCG